>JBHYDF010000225.1:3241-13490 GCA_051861145.1 Nostocaceae cyanobacterium | reverse complement strand
GGTTAATGGTTAATGGTTAATGGTTAATGGTTAATAGCTATGAACCATGAACCATGAACTATGAATAAAGTATCTACGTTGCTCTTTATTAAAAAATATATAGATAAAGAAGTTTATCAAAACTTTAAAGAAGAGGAAATGGGATCGCAGAAATGTGTTTTTAATGTAAAGACAAAGTAAATTATTGTCAAATTTGTAGGAAATATACACAGAAATAGATTTAAATTATCTATATATGAATATGCCTTTTTAGCCATAAATAACGAGAACAGATTTTACTGTTCTCCACTTCTGTTGTTGTTCAACAATAAACTAGCTTTCACAACTTTTGTTGGATAGTTAGGGGCAGAAATCATTATTGCTACCACACAATTACAATTGTACTTGCATCAGACGTTTTATACACCTAAAAAGTCTAATGCAAGTACAGGCTAGAGTTTTTTTACTTAATTTTATACTTTGGAAAATCTCCCTTGTGACGTCTTGTGTGGCTTGCAAGTAATAAATTTGTCTGTTTGCATCTAATCATCTACCTACAGTTTTGGTTGTTTTAACCAGGGAAGTCACCAAAATGCCTTGGCAAATATCCTCTCGTCTTTCCATTAATCCGATCCATGCCGCAGTCGGAAGAACAGGTAAAGTATTGTTCTTTGCTGGATCAGGTAACAGTCCGAGCAATATGCCCAATAGCGCTAAAGGCGTCGCCCTTTGGAATCCAAGTAATGGTAGCGTCTCGGTTCCAACGGTTCCACTGGATAGCAATGGCGACCCTATTGATGTTTTTTGCGCTGGTCACTCGTTCCGAGCCAGTGGTGTTTTGTTTGTTGCAGGCGGTACTTTGGCATATGACCCATTTAAAGGTATTCCAGATTGTTTTTTCTTCGATTTTGTGAACGAGAGATGGACAAAAGCGCCAACAATGCATAAAGGGCGCTGGTATCCTACCGTATTAACTTTGGGAAATAATCGAATCTTCTCTCTGTCAGGTCTAGATGTCAATGGCAGGCTTGATCGCACCCCAGAGATTTATATTGACAGTACTTCTAGGGGTTGGAATATTTTTACCAAACCTACAAGTGCTTTTGCTCTCTACGCCCACTTGTTTTTGTTGAGTAGTGGCAAAATTTTCTATTCAGGTGCGCAACTGGGGGGTAATGGCGGGGTTTCACCACGGATTCTCACTCTTCCTTCTAGCTTTACTGATGCGATCGCAGAACAGGCAGTGTCTGGGTTGCAAAATGCAGATTCTGGCAACCAAGCTGCCAGCGTGTTGCTGCCACCAGCTCAAGACCAAAAGGTAATGATTATGGGTGGGGGTAATGGTAGTGGTGTAGCTACTAACCGAGTCAACATTGTGGATCTTAAGGTTAGTAACCCCACTTATACAGCAGCAGCACCTCTGAAATTTGCGAGGATGCACCACAATGCAGTTATATTGCCAGATCGCACAGTATTTGTGTGCAATGGCAGTGGCGGTAATGAGGATATGTCAAAATCAACGCTGCCAGCAGAGATTTACAATCCAGCGACGAATACCTGGACGGCAGTAGAAACACCAAATGTGAATGGTCGTGTTTATCACTCAGTGGCGGTGCTGCTGCCAGATGGCAGAGTAGTTGTAGGAGGGGGAAATCCTAACCGTTCTTCTTATGAAGCGCGGCTTGAAATTTATAGTCCAGCCTACATGTCAAAAACAAGACCTTCAATTAGTAGCGTTCCCCAACAAGTAGGCTACAACAAAACATTCACGATCCAAACAAGCCAAGCTGCGAATATTAAATGGGCACATCTAATTTGTCCGATGGCAACTACTCATGGTCTGGATACTGCACAACGGCTAGTAAACTTGCCCATTACCTCCAGGACTAGCAGTTCTATCAATGTACAGACAACGGATAACCGTAATCTAGCGCCTCCTGGCTACTACATGCTGTTTATTGTTGACAACAGTAATGTTCCATCGGTAGCTAGATGGGTTCAATTAATCTAATCAGATCATGCTTTCTGCTAGCAGCTGATGTATGTATTATTTACAACAATCAGTAACTAGCAATCAAATTTAAAATTCCAAATTCAAACCAGTATTAAGCCAAGGTTGGCAAGTATCGTGCTTGCTGTCTCCATGCAATAGACATCTTGCAAAAGTAACTTTTGCATTCTGGTTGGGGAAAGGTTAAAGGTTAAAGGGAAAGGGGAAATTCCATCCCTTTACCCTTTACCCCTTCCCCTTTACCCCACTTCTGCAAGAAGTCTAATGTCAATGCAGACAGCAAGCGTGACAACAATGGCGAGCTAGCAGTTATTACAGGAGTCAAATATGAAACTGAAGCTCACACGCAGAAGATTTAGTCAGTTGGTAGCCGCAAGCACCGCAGCAACCGCCGTAGGAGTTTTTGTCAACAAATCTCTTGCACAACAGCCAAGCCAAAGAATTTTAGGTGTGGTACCTGGTGAAATTAGCAACACCGATACCTCAGTCAGCCCCATAACCTCAAACACTGAAACAATTAACACCAGCGATGAAAGCCCAAACGCAGATATTGTTCCACCGTCTCTGCGGACAATCGTTGTCAAGTCTTACGATAACGGCAGTACAGTGCTGACGACCCCACCGATTTTGGAGGCTGCTGAACAATTGAGTGGTTTTGCGTCCTTAAAAGATGGCTCACTTGTAGTCGCTGCTACCAGCGTTAGTGGTACAAGTAGTAAGAGAAAGCAACAAGTCGTTCGTCTGATATTTTTAAGTGAATCTCCAAAGACCGTAGCTGTCACCGGACTGAGAAGGAACGAGATATTACTGGATCTAGCGGTATTTAACGGCTCGCTTGTTGGTATTGTTGGTAGAAAGAACGGAAGACCGCCAAATAGAATAGTGACTATTGACCCCAATACAGGTAAGGTTTCAGACCGGAGGAGATTTGCCGAGCAAAGGCGGGTTAGTGCTATAGCTGAGTGTGCGGATGGAACTGCATATGGGCTTTCAACTGCTCCCAACGGTGAAACAACTCTATTCCAAGTCGAGCAAGACAAATCAACAAAATTGACATTTGATGGTAAACCTTGGATTGATGGCTTTGCCACTATGGTCTGCTTGTCGAATCAATTATTTGTCTTGGGTGTCCCCAGGTATGAGTATCCTTTTAATATATACAGCATCAATTCGCAAACTGGAGAGCTAACAAAAGAAAGCGCGTTTGATGTTTCTTTAATTGCGGTTGGGTGATACCCTAACAGGATTTTGGATTTTGGATTGTAAAAATTTTGCTAATTGCCTGTTTTTGCAATCTATACCTGTCCTGTCACAAATAAGTAGGTGGACATAAGTAAAGCAGAGTTTGTAGTAAGCGCTTAAGCGCTTACTACAAGCTTATGTTTTTGTTCATAGTTGGCTATCCCCGGAATCCAATTTTGAGGATTAAATAACGATATACTGATAGAAGCAATTCACACTTGCACCTAATGCAGCCAGCATGGAGGTAAATTATGCGGAAAATGCCAGTAGTTGTTCTCCTTGTCCTAGCAGCCCAGATTTTATTTTCAACTGCAATACGTGCTGAGGAACCTGCCACCATCACTCGTTTGGTAATGCGCGATCGCGTTATTATTATCACTAATGCTCAAGATGGAGTAAAGTACTCTGTCAAAACAAAAGATGGTTCTGTACTAAGTGCCAATTTAACAGAAGATGAACTAGCTCAAAAGCATCCTGATGTGTACGAGCAAGTTCGCCCCGCTTACGCTGGTGACGAAAAAATGCCAGGTTTGCTTATGATGCAAGTTCAGCCATAATTCAAAAATTCTGTTATCTAACCTGTTCTGAAAGCTGACATTTTCTTGTCATTCTTATTGAATAAATTAAAAGTAGGTTTGACACTAATCTTTTAGTCCGCTTTCAGTGACTATGTTTCACAGTTTTTCCGTTCAAAAATCTGCAAATGTTTTTAGGGTGTTGTTTGCCGGAGTTGTAGCAAGCCTTTTGGCTGTTCAGTTGCCACCCACTATTGCATCGCGAGATGGGCAAACAGCAGCTATGCAGCTTGCAGATTCTAGTTCTTCAACTCCTAGAATCACAGAACAAGAAAGTAATCCTGCGCTTTGGTTAGTAGCAGCAGTTGCAGGTGGTACTGCTGTTGGCTTTGCTCTTAAGGCTAGGAACGGAAGCAATACAACAAGTAGTAATTCTCCGTTTCAAAATCAACACAGTAGCACCATTAGCTTGAATCAGGGTAGCCGCAAACTTCAGAAGGAACTTATGCTTCTGTTACATGAAGATAGAGAAGCAGCAAAGCGGCTTTTAACTCAGGCACAGTTCAAGTATCCCAATAGAACAGTAGATTGGTATTTTGAGAAGGTGATTTACGATCTAGAACGCGATCGCGGTGGTTTATGAAGTTAGTGGATAGTGGTTAGTGGATAGTGGTTAGTGGATAGTGGTTAGTGGATAGTGGATAGTGGTTAATAGCCATGAACCATTAACTATGAACCATGAAAAATTAACAATCAACCATCAACTACTAACTACTAACTACTAACCACTAACCACTAACTACTAACCACTAACCACTAACGCCATTGCTTTATCTACTAATTGCAACGCTGTATCTATTTCTTTTTCTGTCACTATCAAGGGTGGTACAAACCGGACAACTTTCGACCCGGCTGGTACAAGTAATAAACCTTCGTCGATAGCTGCTTTGACGATATCACCGGCGGTTAACTCAATCTCTGCATTTAACTCCATGCCGTTGATTAAACCCCAACCGCGTACTTCGGCAATATGATGAGGATATTTTGAGGCGATCGCTCTCAATCCTGTTCGCAATTGTTCTCCCCTCTGTTGCACATTCTCCAAAATATTCTCTCGTTCTAATGTCTGACATACTGTCAGAGCAACTGCACAGGCAAAAGGATTGCCGCCAAAGGTGCTAGCATGTTCTCCAGGTTGGAAGATATCACAGAATTTTTTGCTCATCATTGCGCCGATGGGAATACCACCACCTAAGCCTTTCGCACTGGTGAAGATATCCGGCTCAACGCCAAGATGTTCGTAACCCCATAACTTGCCACTGCGTCCCATGCCTACTTGCACTTCATCGAATATTAGCAGCAGGCCAGTATCATCGCAAATTTGCCGCAATTTTTTAAAGTACGCAATATCTCCGGGACGAACGCCGCCTTCTCCTTGCAATGGTTCTAGTAAAATCGCCGCTACGCTGTAATCTCCTTCATCGAGTTCACTAATTGCTGTTTCCACCGCGCTGATGTCGTTGTAAGGTACGTAGTGGAATCCTGGCATTAAGGGATCGAAATTTTTTTGATACTTCGGTTGTCCTGTGGCAGTAATTGTAGCCAAAGTCCGTCCGTGAAAACTAGCATGTGCTGTTAAAATAATTGGACGTTCAATTTTTAACTGTATATGTGCGTATTTTCTCGCAAGTTTGATCGCGGCTTCGTTGGCTTCTGCTCCAGAATTGCAGAAAAATACGCGATCGGCACAAGAATGTTCAACTATCCACTTTGCCAACTCTCCCTGTTCGGGAATGTAATACAAATTAGAAACGTGATGCAGTTTCTGAATTTGGCGTGTCACCACTTCTACCATCGCTGGATGAGCGTGTCCTAGGGTACAAGTGGCAATTCCGGCAACAAAGTCGAGATATTCTCGCCCTTCGGTATCCCAAACACGGCTTCCTGCACCCCGTTCTAAAGCCAGAGGAAACCGCCCATAGGTAGACATGACAGCTGCATCAAAACTATCGGCGTCAAAGGGACTAGTAGATGTATCACCTGAGTTTGGGGTAATGGGGGATTGTTGAACAAGAGTGTCTAGGCTCACTGCTTAAACTCCTGAAAATTCTCTATTTTAGAGTTGCTGACTGGCTTGATAGAAATCTTTAAAAATTTCTTATCTCTCAGCTCATACTTCATCTTAGGGGTAAACTAAATCTACTTAAAACGGAAGCAAAAATAGAAATGTCTTAAATTGCTGGTTTCATCCGTACTGGTTACTGCTTTTAGCGCGTTGTTATTCAATTGGTTATGAACTTCCAGCCACCGGCGCTTAACCGTACCGACTACCTCTGTCGGTGATACTGTGCTTCAAGTTTCAGCGATGAAGCTTTAAACTTAGGTAGAAGCCACCCAAGGTTAAGAGCATCGGTCACTGACTTGCCAATAGAAGCCAAGTACCGCACAGTCCGAGCTAACAACTCAGATTCAACCTCACTCGATTTCATGTATTGGGTGATGTTGTTGTCAGTGCCTCGAATACGGATGTTTATTGCCGCATTCAGATCAGCTTGTATCACGTCCCCCGTGTAACGGATAAAGCGATCCCCCTCTCGACGACCTAAAAGCGTCCCGCTTAGGTGATCGACTTGCGACGTGTAAGCAGGATTTACCACTGATACTGTAGATCCTGTCTCCAACGCAATTTTGTCGATTGAAGCTTGTAATTCACCCTTCATCCATTGGTTCAGCTTGCGGTTGATGTGAAGAGCTTGCTTTTTACCTTTAATAGATTGGGTGAGGTCTTCGCAAAAGATTTCAACGGGTGTGGTGATATTCCGTCTTAAATCAAAGCGAATGAAATTCTGTATAGTTGCCTTCTGTTGTTGTAAGCGACGTGATTTGACTTTGTAACCGAGATTGTTCTTAAGGATGGTTGCAGATTTGGATGGGTTGCTTTTCGCGTGGGCAAACAGTCTGTAACGATTGCGGTTAGTGCGAGTAATGCGATTGGTTTTTGTTGTTAGTAATTTACCTAGTCCATCCGCAATTTTAGTACCATCACAAGTGTAAAACCCTTCAGTGTAACCTTTGTCAATGCCTAGTTTTTGAGTCGGTTTATCTTGTGGCAATATTAGAGTTTTGTTTGATGTGCAATGAATTTCTAGATTGCCTCGTTCGTTGCGAATTAATCGAATTTGACCTTTAATTATATGGCGACAACGCAATTTTAGAGCGATGCGTTTACCTTTAACAATCGAAGCAACTTCTAGCTGTACTGTGTTTCTAGTTAATCGTTTACAGGAATATCCCGCACCTTGATAAACAACCTGATTTCTGACAAAAGTATGACCTTTCAAATACTGCTTTCTAAATTGACGATGTAGCCAATTATCAGCAGTTGGATTAGTTTGGAGTAAATTTATTAGCCGTTTGCGTTCAAAATCGTCTTTAGCTCTGCGGTAAATATCACGAATAATAACAGTTTTAGCCGCTTGTTGTTGTGCGGATATTGCCTTCATCGTATCGTTGACTGACCATTCCCACAACTTAGCAGGAAGTTCAACATCAGTAGGTTCTAAAATCGTGCGTATAATTGGATCTGCTTTCTTCCAATCCAACCCCCATCCCTGCAATGAACCTAACTTGTTGTAAGTCAACGCCCTTGGTATGCCACACAGGTACATGATTTTCTGAATCTGTGTTTCATCTGAACAAAAAACAACAGGAATCACCTGAGTATAGGTATATTCAGTTTTCCGTTGTTTATTGTTTTTCTTCACTTGACTTTATATTTTGAATTAAACTATATTATGTTGTTATATCAACATTTATGGCTGAAAGTCAATGCCTTTTCAGAAAAATAATAAACAAGGTTTCGTATCTGATGAGCCGTTAGACCGTAGAGCATTACAAATCAACCTCAAGCCAGGGTTGAGAGAAAGAATTATGAATATCCCTGACTGGAAACAGAAGCTGCGCTTTAAATTGGAATCCTGGCTAGCCGAATGGGAAAACCAAGAATAATTAGATTTACATAGGTTTAGCACGAATAGTTAAACCGCTGACACTGGGTTATCCTCAAACAGGTGATGGTAATGGAACAAAATGCGTACTAAAAACATTAAAAAATTATAAAGGTAGAAAAATCCTGATTGTGCGTTATTCATGACACTTGACCAAAAATATCAACGCATTCAAAGAGAGTTGATGGCAGGGGCGATCGCTCTAGCTGGGGTCTTCCTCATTGGTACTTTATGGTACAGGCTAGTAGAAAACTGGTCATGGGAAGACGCTGCTTACATGACAGTAATTACCTTGGCTACTGTCGGCTATGGTGAGACACGACCGTTAGGAGACCGAGGGCGGCTGTTTACCATCGCTCTAATTTTAATGGGTGTAATTAGTATTGGTTATATAGTAAACCGATTTACAGAAGCAATTATTCAAGGCTACTTTCAAGAAGGAATTAGACTTCAGCAGGTGCGGCGGGCTATGGAATCTTTATCAGGGCATTATATTATCTGTGGATTTAGTCGGACTGGTCGTCAAATTGCCTTGGAATTTAGTGCAGAAGGTGTTCCTTTTGTGATTATAGATTCTGACTTGGAATCCGTACAAGATGCCCAAGACCAGGGTTATACAGCATACCAAGGTGATGCAACGTTAGATGAAACTTTACAGCGAGTAGGTATTGAAAAGGCAACTTGTATAGTAGCGGCGCTTCCTTCTGATGCAGAAAATTTATACACAGTACTTTCGGCAAAATATTTAAATCCAAGTATTCGAGCGATCGCGCGGGCAAGTACAGAAGAAGCTCAGCAAAAGTTACAACGTGGTGGCGCAGATGCGGTAATTTCACCTTATATCACGGGTGGTAAGCGCATGGCAGCAGCAGCCCTGAGACCGCAAGTGATGGACTTTGTAGATGGAATTATTTCTGGTACAGACCGACAGTTATATATGGAAGAATTTTTGCTGGAAGCGTCTGTTTGTCCATTTGTGGGTCAAACTTTAGGACAAGCCAGGTTACGGGCGCAAACCGGGGCATTAGTTCTGGCGATTCGTCGCACAGATGGCACTCTTATAGGTGGCCCTACAGCCGAGACGGTATTCATGCCAGGAGACGTACTAATTGCAATGGGTACATCTGAACAACTGCGTGACCTCAACCGAGTTCTAGGGCCAATTCGTTCCAAGCAGTTGCGTAAACCGAAGAAGAGTTAAGAGGGGGAGTGGGGAGTGGGGAGTGGGCATTGGGCATTGGGCATTGGGCATTGGGCATGGGGAATGGGGAAAAATCCAATCACTAATGACTAATGACTAATGACTAATGACTAATGACTAATGACTAATGACTAATGACTATTGACTAATGACTAACTCCTTCCATCCATGTAAAGGAGCAATACTTTTGATTATCCATTCGATGATGATGGGGGAAGCTGCCGATATTAAAATACTAGGATAAACTGCCATCCTCCATTGAGGATGCACTAGAACACGGCATTTGTTTTCAATTACTGGATAACCAAGTAAAGCTTTCACCACTGCTGTATCGTCATGGGGAATTTTCCCCGGACGAGAAAGCAAGGGATAGCCAGTGCGGGGGTCAATCAGGTCTGTGAAATAACCGCGATCGCGCAGGTTAAAGGCGACATCAAAGCCAAACCTCATAAACTTTTCTCGCAATCGCTGTTTTTGTGTCTCTATTTCTGGCGTACTTGCTACCATTTCATATCTAGATTGCTGTAAAACAATTACCACCCACAAAGAAAGCTGATTTTTCCAATCTGGTAATATCCGTTCGCAGTTGGCACAGATATACTGACTGGGAGAATGAATTGAAATCTCAATCGCTAATCCCGTTGTGCCAACCAAATTAATCGGATAGCCTTGTTCAGAACTGTAAACTGCTGGATAGTTCACTAATCTTATTACTTTTTTTCAAGTTTTGTAATTTTTCCTTTGTATAGATGATAACTCTTAAGTTTTCAGAAAAATCATCAAATTTACATTACAGGATAGGTTTATTTGAAGGTTTTGTTAATTACTTATTATTTCTTAATCTTATTGTTATCTTTTCTTAATCTATAGGGAAGAAGGTTAATGGTTAATGGTTAATAGTTAATAGCCATGAACCATGAACCATGAACTATGAACCATTAACCATGAACCAATTAATTGAGTTTTAAAGCATTGACTGGAACTTCATCCCAAGAATCGACTGTTCGTAATCGCGCAATCCAACCAGTTGCCTTTTGTATCTGGGTTAAATTTTGTTTAAATGATTCGTGGCAATCTTTGGCTTGGGACTCATTACAACAGGCAATACAAGCATAAATCATGCCGGAGGGATCAATTTGCTCGTTTACCCAAATAGTCATGCTATATTACCTCGAAAATTTGAGCTAAATAAACTGGTATGCCTTTTAGAATACTTGAAAGTTAGGAGTTAGTCGTAGGGGCGTTCGCGCAGCCCCTGCCCGCACGGGGGGGGCGCGGGGCACCCCCCCACCCC
>JBHYDF010000225.1:0-3231 GCA_051861145.1 Nostocaceae cyanobacterium | reverse complement strand
GGGGCGTTCGCGCAGCGTCTCCCGTCAGGGAGACGCTGCGCGAACGCCCCTACCACTTTGCTTATATGTCTGGTTCATTTGGAAGGCGGATAAGTTTTGTCTCCTTTTTCAAAGCGACGACGATAGAGCAATTCTAACTGTCCTCCATATTCTTGAATGAGCGCTGTTTGGCGTTGGTAGAGTCCCCGGAAGGTGTTGGCAAATAGCAGCGTAAAAATAGCAACTACTAATCCTGATGCAGTTGAAACTAAAGCTTCACTAATACCACCCGTCACACCTGCTGTTCTTGTACCTCCCACATCACCGAGATTCAAAGAAGCAAAAGAAGCAATTAATCCCAAGACGGTACCAAGAAGACCCAATAGGGGTGCAAGAGAAATAATAGTGTCAAAGATGTTTTGAAAGCGTTTGAGCAAAGGTATTTCGGCTTGCGCCGCAGTTTCTAAGGCAAGACGAAAGTCTTCTGGAGTCGCATCTTCCAGTTCTAAAGCTGCTAAAAAAATCCGTGCTATTCCAGAGAACAAAAGCGTGAGATGAAATGCCCACAGATGACAAGACGGCGAAGAATTGAAGGCAGAGTAGAGGTAGCTGTTGATACTGATCAAAATGGGAATGTCACCAATGTGCGGCTCATCCGTTCCAGTGGTAACAGGGAACTTGATGAAGAAACCCTTAGACAAGCACGTGAGTGGAAATTGAAACCTGTATATGGTGGTAGGCAAGGTGTTAAAATTGCTACTGAATACTCAAGAGAAACTTCACAGCGTTACCACCGACTTCTTGAAGTTATGCGAAAAAATCAAAGACAAACAGAAGCACAAGAAAACAGGGAGAATGACGTTTCTACGCTTCCCTCTTTGGAAGCTTCTTGTAGACCGTAAATATAATACGCAATTCAGTCTTTTATTAACATCAATGTCTTGATTTAAACACTCTAAAAAACATCGGCGGGGTCGGCAGATTTTAACTCTCGCATTGTACTTGCCGTAGAAATTAAGCACATGATCACAGTTAAAATAAACACTGTTACACCCCGCTCAATTGTCATAAAAATAGGCAACATGGTAGCAGTTGCTGCAAGTTGATAGAGTCCCAGTGAAACTATAAATCCTGGTATGTAACCCAACATAGCGAGGAGCAAAGCTTCTTGTACGAGAACTATTACTAAATAGCGATCGCTATAACCAATTGCTTTGAGCATGGCGTATTTTGGTAAGTTATCCGCAATATCGGCATAAATTATTTGATAAACAATGACAATGCCAACAATAAAGGAAACTACTACACCCAAACCAAAAACAAAACCAATCGGAGTTTTTTTTGCCCAATAAGATTTTTCTGCTGCGGCAAAACCTTCAGGCGTGAAAATCATCACGTCATCGGGTAAATTTATTTGTAATTCTTTGGCGACTTGCTGCGCATCTGCACCTAATTTTAACTTAATCAAACCAATCTGAATTAGCTGCGGTTGATGTTCGGGAAATATATGTAGAAAGGTTGAGTCACTGGTAATCACATTACCATACGCCCCAAAGGATGCACCTAAAGTGAACAATCCAATTACTCGAACATTGACATCACTTAATTCAGTTTCAACGATTGATTGCTGTTCAAATAAACTGGCGATGGGTCCAAACTCTGGTAGAGAAGCTTGGTCAAACAATACAGTATTTAGCTTTTGCAACTGATTACGGTTTTGATTAACTTCAGGAAATTTAAATGCTGTACTTCTCGGATCCGTACCAAACACTAAAATTGTTTGAGTGCGGCGCGTTTGAGGATTTTTCCATTTTCCGAAACCCATATAGAGTGGACTTACTGATTCTACCCCTGCAAATCCTAATGCTTGATACAGTCGCTCCCTGGAGAAATTTTTCACTGAATACACACTTCTAAAGTGGGAACTAACTAACACTAAATCTGTATCTAGGCTTTTTTGTGGTGCAATTGAACTGTTATATAGTGAAGCTTCAAACCCCATTTGAGTAAAAATGAGAATATTTGCAAAGGCAACACCTACCACCGCCACCGCCAAACGAAGCTTTTCTTTTATCAACTGCCGCCATGCTAGGAGGATTGTACGAGAAGATTTGCGAAGCATTTACCAAAAACTCCTTCCTTGGGCAAGTCCTGCTAATATATCTCCTGCAAAAGAGATTGAAAACCGGAGAGTTTAGAATTACCTTTGGGGTAGGAAATGGAAGTTTAGCAGTGGATTATGTAGCGAATTTTACGGATAAAATTTTGACGATTGTCGCAGATAACTTTTGTTTGGTTTATTTAATTACCAGAATAAAATTTGTGTACCATTGTTACTGCATTGGCAGTATTATTATTAATGATTAATCGGATACAATGTCATCCGTTATATCTGTTACTATCTATTGCCAAATTGATGTATTTGTGGGAAATTTAAAAAATAAAATCTAAAATTTAGGATTCAATGACAAATGTTAATCTTTTGTGGCAAACTGCGCCAGTAGATTTAACCTTATTGCCGTCTGATGTTCATATTTGGCGAATAGATTTGGAGCGATCGCAACCAGAACTAGAAAATTTGCAAGCTACTCTCTCTAGTGACGAAATTGCTCGCGCTGAACGGTTTTATTTTCAGCAGCATCGACAGCATTTTATCGCCGGTCGCGGTATCCTTCGTTCTATCTTGGGTCGCTACTTGGGTATTGAACCGCAAAAGGTACAGTTTGAATATGAACTCCGTGGTAAACCAGTATTATCTAATACATTTTTTCGGAGTGGGCTTTCATTTAATTTGTCTCATTCTCAAGGCTTAGCTTTATGTGCGGTTAGTTGTAATTGCTTAATTGGTATTGATATAGAATACAATCGTTCTGTTACAGATATAGAAGCTTTAGCCAAACGATTTTTTTTGCCGAGAGAATATGCTGTAGTGCGATCGCTTCCACTGGAACAACAGCAACAAGTTTTTTTCCGTTACTGGACTTGCAAAGAAGCTTATTTAAAAGCAACGGGAGTGGGGCTAGTTCAGTTGGAACAAGTAGAGGTTTCTTTGACTCCAGAAGAACCAGCAAAGCTGAATATAGATGAAGAGTGGAGTTTAATTGAGCTTATACCTGCTGATAATTATTTTGCAGCAGTTGCTGTAGCGGGTAAAGATTTGGATTTGAAGTGCTGGCAATATTAAACCCGAATTCAAATTATGGTTAATGGTTAATGGTTAATGGTTAATGGTTAATGGTTAATGGTTAATGG
>JBHYDF010000224.1:0-13889 GCA_051861145.1 Nostocaceae cyanobacterium | reverse complement strand
GACCAATGACCAATGACCAATGACCAATGACCAATGACCAATGACCAATGACTATAAAAACAACTCCCTAATTCCCGTACTACCAATTTCCACCGCCAACGCCGCCAACAGAAATCCTAAAAGCTGAGTAATAATCACCTCACCTTCTGCACCTAACCACTTATCAAAAAAATTTGCCTGTCGCAAAATCAACCAACTGACAAACATAGCCACGAGAATCCCCACCACCACACTAATATGCGGACTAGGAGATTCCGACATCAATAACATTACCGTTGTCAGTGTACCAGGGCCTGCTAGTAATGGTAAAGCTAAAGGAGTAATTGCCACATCACGTTCTTTATCAATGACCGGAGTATCTAATTGTCCTTGCAGCATTTGCAAGGAAATTAGCAATAGCAACAGTCCTCCAGCAACCCGCAACGAACCCATACTGACTTCCAAATAACCCAAAATCAATTGACCAGCACAGGCAAACAGCAAGAGTACTGTTATTGCCACCAAAATAGCTTTATCTATCACTTTGTTTCTTTGTTCAGGTTCCATACCTTTTGTTAGAACCAAAACAACTGGTATATTACCGACAGCATCCGCAAGGACAAAGACAGCTACGAAAGTTTTGATGAAAATAGATGCATCCACAGCAAACAGATTTTATTTATTAAGGTTTTCTTACCCTATCGTCAATCCTACCCAATTTTCTAGTAGTCGTAGGAAGATAGAGTGGGGAGTGGGCATAGGGCATAGGGCATGGGGCATTGGGCATGGGGCATTGGGCATGGGGCATTGGGCATGGGGCATTGGGCATTGGGCATGGGGCATTGGGCATGGGGCATTGGGCAAGGGGCATGGGAAAAAAACCAATGACTAATGACTAATGACTAATGACTAATGACTAATGACTAGTGACTAATGACTAGTGACTAATGACTAATGACTAATGACTATTGACTATTGACCATTGATTAACCAGACTTTTTGAATGAATCTATGAAATCTTATCTAGCCGCCGCTATTCAAATGACAAGTGTGCCTGACTTAGAACAAAACTTGGCACAAGCAGAGGAATTAATTGATTTAGCCGTGCATCGCGGTGCAGAATTGGTGAGTTTGCCAGAAAATTTCCCTTTCATGGGAGAAGAAAAGGATAAACTCGCTCAAGCTGATGCGATCGCTCATAAAACGGAGTTATTCCTAAAAACAATGGCGCAGCGCTTTCAAGTAACCATCTTGGGTGGCGGCTTTCCGGTTCCTGTCGAGGGTGCAGATAAAGTCTACAACACAGCTTTACTCATCGATCCCAGTGGTGAAGAATTGTTGCGTTACCACAAAGTCCACCTATTTGATGTTAACGTCCCTGACGGTAACACTTATCGAGAATCCAGCACGGTGATGGCTGGCAAACAACTACCCTCTATCTACTTCTCGGAAACATTAGGTAATATCGGACTTTCCGTTTGCTACGATGTCCGTTTTCCAGAACTATACCGTCATCTGTCCTCCAAAGGAGCAGATATTCTGTTTGTTCCCGCCGCCTTCACCGCCTTCACAGGTAAAGACCATTGGCAAGTGCTACTACAAGCGCGGGCAATTGAAAATACCTGCTATGTGATTGCGCCAGCACAAACCGGACTCAACTACGATCGCCGTCAAACCCACGGACACGCCATGATTATCGATCCCTGGGGCGTAATTTTAGCCGATGCAGGCGAAGAACCCGGAGTAGCGATCGCCGAAATTAAACCCTCGCGCCTCGAACAAGTCCGTCGGCAAATGCCGTCTCTACAACACCGCGTATTTGAATAACTTTTAGAGGAATGGGAATTGGTCATTAGTCATTAGTCATTAGTCATTAGTCATTGGTTTTTTTCCCATGCCCAATGCCCAATGCCCCATGCCCAATGCCCAATGCCCAATGCCCCATGCCCCATGCCCAATGCCCAATGCCCAATGCCCAATGCCCAATGCCCCATGCCCAATTCCCAATTCCCCACTCTTAGAAAAAATAGGCAGCTTTTAAACTAAAAACGATTTTGATAAAAGGTGCAAACAAGTGAAAACTCCAGTGAAAATAATTTTAATTTCCGCTATTTTTTTACTTTTAACAGCCTGCAACAACACCACAAATAACACCACGGATAGCACCACAGAACAAACCACTCCTACCACTTCCCCAGCAGCCCAAAACCCAACCGGTAACACCCAAATTCAAGTCTCAGTTAAGGAAATGGAGTTTCAACTCTCACAAACAACCGTACCTGCTGGAAATGTAGAATTTGTAGTTACTAACAAGGGTACAATTCCTCATGAAATGGAAGTTATTCAGACAGACTTACCAATAGAGAAACTGCCAACTACTAACGATGGTCGCTTAGATACAGAAAAAGCTGGCAAAAAAATTGACGAGATAGAAGAAGACGAACTTAAAGTAGGTACGACCAAGACGCTTAAAGTTAACCTTACCCCTGGCAGATATCTGCTAGTTTGCAACCTACCCGGACACTTTCAAGCTGGTATGAGAACCATTCTTACAGTCCAGTAAAAATAAAAATACAGCTCAATACTGCATCGACCACAGATGCTAGGGGCGGGTTTTGTTGATAATTTGTCGGTCAAGCCGAAAATTAGGGTGCTAAACCCGCCCCTACAGGCATTTTGTCCGATTAAAACAAAAAACCGGGGAACATAAACGCTACCCGGTTGAGTCAAGTCTTACGAGAATCCTCAGTTAACCTAGGGACACAACTATAGGGTGTCCCTTTTTATTTATTTCCCAAATTAGACATTTGCAGTTTTCTTGGTGACAGCGCTAAGTTCGCCTTTAGCATACTTAGCAGCAAAAATCTCAAGACTAACTTGCTTAATCTTGCTTGCGTTACCAGCAGTACCAAATTGCTGGTAGCGCTCAGCACAAACCTTCTGCATATATTTAATGGAAGGCTTGAGGAAGTGACGGGGGTCAAATTCCTTGGGATCAGCAGCTAAAGCTTCCCGTACAGCAGCGGTAATAGCCAAACGGTTATCGGTGTCAATATTTACCTTACGTACACCACTCTTGATACCTTTTTGGATTTCTTCCACAGGTACGCCGTAGGTTTCCGGAATAGCACCACCGTACTTGTTAATTAGCGCAAGTAAATCTTCAGGTACGGAAGAGGAACCGTGCATTACCAAGTGGGTGTTAGGCAAGCGGCGGTGAATTTCTTCAATCCGGCTAATAGCCAAAATTTCGCCAGTTGGCTTGCGGGTGAACTTGTAAGCACCGTGGCTGGTTCCGATCGCAACAGCCAAAGCATCTACTTGGGTTTGTTCAACGAAATCAACAGCCTGGTCGGGGTCAGTCAGCAACTGGTCATGGCTCAGTTTACCTTCAAAACCGTGACCATCTTCTTTATCACCCATACCAGTTTCCAGAGAACCCAAGCAACCGAGTTCACCTTCAACGCTGACACCCAATGCATGAGCAACTTTCACCACTTCGCGGGTGACATTGACGTTGTATTCGTAGCTAGCGGGGGTCTTAGCATCAGCTTCCAGCGAACCATCCATCATGACACTGGTAAAGCCGTTTTTGATAGCAGAGTAGCAAGTAGCAGGTTCATTACCATGGTCTTGGTGCATGGCAATGGGAAGATGAGGATAGGTTTCCACCGCTGCTAAAATCAGGTGACGCAGGAAGTTTTCACCAGCATACTTACGAGCGCCACGAGAAGCTTGCAAAATCACGGGGCTATCTGTTTCATGGGCAGCCAGCATAATAGACTGGATTTGCTCCATGTTGTTAACGTTAAAAGCGGGGATGCCGTAACCGTTTTCTGCCGCATGGTCTAACAGCAGCCGCATTGGCACGAGCGCCATAGATAGTCCTCCTAATGTGGTAGTCAGCTAGTCGGTTCTATATCCAGCGTAACGAAAATATTACGCTAATCTTAAGATTATGACCTTATAGGAAATTATAACTAGTGATGAGTGTTTATGTTGAAAAACTTTGCGCCAAAGTGGGGAATTGGGCATTGGTCATTGGTCATTGGTCATTGGTCATTGCAAATTGAAGTACTGATTTTTCCCTAGCCCCTAGTCTCTAGCCCCTAGCCCCTAGCCCCTAGCCCCTAAATTTATGGGTCGCCTGGGATTCGAACCCAGAACTAATCGGTTAAAAGCCGAGTACTCTACCGTTGAGTTAGCGACCCGTTGCGTGCGGCGCAAATCGCAACTTCAATACTATATCACAAACCTTTGGAAATTTGTAAAGGGGTTTAGAGAAAATTTGCAGAAATTTTTATAGATGCCGAGCAATTAGCCCCTGGCTCTAATACCGTCAGGTGTTCGCCTGTGTTGAGCGCGTTACGAGGAGCGCTCCACGGTTCCAAACAGTAAAAATCTTTGCCTTTGACAGTCCAAAACACAAGAGTGGAAAATACATCATCGTATTCCAGCGTCAGTTTCAATTTCCGACTGTTGTCTGTGACAGTGGCAGATTTTGCCCTCAGTTGCTTAAACGCTATATCAATTTCATCCCGGTTAAAGTCGAATTTCCCGTTAAAGAAATGAGTTCCCTTGGTGATATGGTCTTGATACTCCTGAGAGGGAATTTCAAAGTCTAGCTGATTCTTATCCTGTACCAAAAAGTAAGGATGAAACCCAAAAGAAAAGGGCATTGGTTGAGATGATTTGTTTGTGTAATGCTGGTAAATGGTTAAATCATTACCTTTTAGCTGATAAGTAAAAGTCAACTGAAAGTCAAACGGATAAACTGCCTGTGTTTGCTCGTTGCTATGGAGAACCGCTTGAAGAGAAACTCCTTCTTCTGATACTGAAGCGATCGCTCTCCAAGGTAAATCACGCGCCAACCCATGCTGTTTTAGGCTATACGCTTTCCCGTTTAATGTATAAGTATTTTCCGGTAGATTTCCGCAGATGGGAAATAAAATCGGAATACCACCCCTAACACTTAATTCCGGCTTAGCAAAGCGTTCCTCATCCAAGTAGAGAATTTCTTGTCCTTGGACACGCCAACGGGTAATGATACCGCCGCGTTCTGGTACAACCTCTAGTTGAGAATTGGCGGTTTCATCCGTAAGGATATAGGTTTTGTACTGTTTTTGTTGGAGAGATATGTTAAACACGGTTGTTGGGGAGTTAGGAGTTAGGAGTTAGGAGTGAGGAGTGAGGAGTTTAGAGTGAGGAGTGAGGAGTTTAGAGTGAGGAGCGAGGAGTTTAGAGTGAGGAGTTAAGATACTAAAACTCATAATTCCTAACTCCTAACTCCTAATTCCTAACTCCTAACTCCTAACTCACAATTCCTAACTCCTAACTCCTCACTCCTAACTCCTAACTTTACTTTTTACTCATCTTCGGCAAAGATAAAGCGATACAACTCGCTCTTGTCTGGTTCTGGGCTACTTTCTGCGAATTTCACTGCTTCTTCTATTTCCTGCTGTATCTTGCGGTCAATCTCTTTTAATTCTTCCGCAGAAGTCAAGTTATGTTCTGTTAGATAAGCAGCAAATTTCTTAATTGGGTCACGACTAAACCAATATTCTTTCTCAGCTTTGCTACGCAGTTCGTCTGGATCTGCTAAGGAGTGACCCCGGAAACGATAGGTAAGTGCTTCAATTAATGTCGGACCTTCGCCAGCACGGGCGCGGGCTACGGCTTCTTGCGCTACTTGACGCACCGCCATTACATCCATTCCATCTACTTCTACACCCACCATGTTAAACACGCTGGCTTTTTTGTAAATTTCTGGATCGGAAGTTGCCCGTTCATGAGCCATACCAATAGCCCACTTATTATTCTCTACCACGAAAAGTATGGGCAATTTCCACAGCGCCGCCATGTTCAAGGTCTCGAAAAACTGACCGTTGTTACAAGCGCCATCGCCAAAAAAACAAGCGGTAACTTGGTCAGCACTTGCATCACCCATTACTTCTCGGCGGTATTTACTTTGGAAAGCCGCCCCAGATGCAACAGGTATACCTTCAGCTACGAAAGCATAACCACCCAGCAACCTATGTTCAGCAGAGAACATATGCATGGAACCGCCGCGCCCTTTACTGCAACCTGTGGCTTTACCAAACAATTCTGCCATTACCTCTTTTGCTGGTACTCCCGCGCTCAAAGCATGAACGTGGTCGCGGTATGTACTGCACACAAAATCTTCTCCCGGTCGCATCGCCCCGTGGATTACGCCTGTAGAAACCGCTTCTTGACCATTGTATAGATGGACAAAACCAAACATTTTGCCCCGATAGTACATTTCGGCACACTTATCTTCAAAAGTGCGCCCTAACACCATATCTTCGTATAACCGCAACCCTTCTTCTTTGGTGATTTGGGCGCTAGCCGCATCAAATTTGGGTAAAGTGCGTTCTTGAACCATTATTTTTTTCGTATCCCCGTAGTAACACTTAGAGTTACCATTTTAGATAAGTTGCGTTTGTACAAGCAGTCAACAATACAAATTTATTGACTGCTACTGTTTTATATTCTTCTTGAGAGGGGTAAGATAACAACCAATCCTACACTACCAATCAGAATAGCTTGCTTTCTGCATATTGATTAACAATTCAAAAAACTATTTTAAAAATAGAAGTTATTATGCCTATACTTCTCTAGATAATTGCCATATAAATCTAACTATGTTATACTTCGGTTCGCTCGCTAGCAGCCGCAAACCTATACAACGGTACTTATATAGCCGGATGCTGGGGAAAGTCCCTCTGAACCAGCCGCAAGAATGGTCAAGCCATAGATCCCGCAAAGAAAACAATAAACAATTCTTGCCAATAGAATATTATTGGCTATGTCACTCAAAAGGCTGGGGAAGTAGAAAAAAAATTAAGCTTGTTCCACCATACACTCACGGTGTAAAGGCAACAGGTTATCATTATGGCACGGTTTTACACTCCGGAAATGCTCTGGGAGAATTTGTCCATCGCGCTGCAAGGGGAAGTAGGCTGTGCGAATTCCGCTAGATTACTACCGAATTTTAGGACTACCTTTAGCGGCAAGTGAGGAACAGTTGCGGCAGGCATACAGCGATCGCATCCAACAAATGCCGCGCCGGGAATATTCCCAAGCAGCAATTAACTCTCGTAAACAACTCATAGAAGAGGCTTACGTGGTTTTATCAGATCCCAAAGAACGCAGAGCCTACGATAAACTATATCTCTCCCATGCCTACGGTTCAGAAGGCGATCGCAATGCCGCCGTAGCTGTGGAAAATCGTTTTGGCAACCAAAATGATGGTAATAATCAGTCTTTAAGTCCTAGCATCGAGATTAACCAAGAAGAGTTAGTAGGCGCTTTACTAATCTTACAAGAGTTAGGAGAATACGAACTTGTCTTGAATCTCGGTCGCCCATACCTTGTTAATAAACACGGTGCTGTTGTCGGTGCTAATATCAGTCCGGATGAAGACGAATTCAGCGACGAAGTTGCTAAACGGTCAGATATTTATCTTACCGTTGCTCTCGCCTGCTTAGAATTAGGTCGGGAAGAATGGCAACAAGGACGCTACGAAAATGCAGCCGTTTCCCTGGAAACTGGCGAACAACTCCTAGCACGAGAAGGCTTATTCCCCAATGTTCGCGCTGAAATTCAAGCGGATCTCAACAGACTGCGACCATATCGGATTTTAGAATTAATAGCCCTACCAGAGGAACAGGCTAGAGAACGTCGCAAAGGATTGCAATTATTACAACAAGCCTTAGAAGAACGCGGCGGTATCGATGGTCCTGGCGATGACCAATCTGGTTTGAATATAGATGATTTTCTGCGGTTTATTCAGCAGTTGCGTAATTATTTAACAGTTGAAGAACAGCACAAATTATTTGAAGCAGAAAGTAACCGTCCCTCCGCTGTCGCCACATACTTAGCTGTTTATGCCTTGATTGCACGCGGTTTTACCCAACGTCAAGCAGCTTTAATTCGTCAGGCAAAACAAATGCTAATCCCTCTGGGTAAGCGTCAAGACGTGCATTTAGAACAGTCGTTGTGTGCCCTACTGTTAGGGCAAACAGAAGAAGCAACCCGCGCTTTAGAATTGAGTCAAGAGTATGAAGCTCTTGTTTTTATTCGCGAACATTCTCAAAACTCTCCTGATTTGTTGCCAGGACTGTGTTTATACGGAGAGCGTTGGTTACAAAACGAAGTATTTCCCCACTTCCGAAATTTAAAAAAGCAACATGCTTCTTTGAAAGAATATTTTGCAGACCAAAGAGTACAAGCTTATTTAGAGCAGCTATCCACTCAAGCGGAAACCACAAACCCAGGTATTGCAATTAACCGCCAACCACATCCCTACACACCTCCGCATACACAGACAAATCATCATAATCACAGTGGTAATTCCACTATGGTTTATGGTCAATTTTCTCACAACAGAACAAATGTAGGCAGAACTCCGGAACCACAAAATCCCAATAATTACGAAGATTCACAATACCCATCTTCCCAATTTCCGGCATCACCCACACCTTCACCAACCAGGAATACAGAAGCAGAAACACCCGTAACACCCCATTATCGTGCTGAACGCGTTGGTAGAGGGAGCGATCGCTACGGAAATAATGCAGCTGCTCACAGTATACCGCCGCAACCGCAACCACAAAGAAGGCGTAGACATAATACACCCAGTACCCCAAGCGAACATATGGGGCGTCGGCGACGAACCATTACCCGCACTGCCACACCGAGAAAGCGGTTAATATGGATAATCTTGACAGCTTTAGCAAGTATATTCTTTTTGTGGCTGTTAATTTCTACAGCTTTAGGGTTGTTACAAAACATATTTTCGCCAGCACCAGCCCTGGAGGGTGAACAGTTGTTGGTGCAAGTCAATGAACCACCCCTACCTATCCCGAACCGTGACAGCAAACCAATGTTGTCAGAAGGACTTCTGACAAATGCAACAGCAGAGGAAGTGATTAGAACTTGGTTGTCAGCTAAAGCCGCAGCTTTAGGGCCAAACTATGAAATTGATAGTTTAGAGAATATTTTAGTAGGTTCAGCCCTGGCTCAATGGCAAAAAGTTGCTCAGTTGGATAAAGCAAATAACCGCTATCGCCAGTACGAACACAACGTCAAGATAGAATATTTGGATGCAAGTCCTACCCAGCTAAACCAAGCTGCTGTCGAAGCTTCTGTTACTGAAGTTGCAAAGTTTTATGAAAACGGTCAGATTAATCAGGAGAAATCTTATGATGAAACAGTGCGAGTCAGATATATCTTGATTCGCAAAGACGGTAACTGGCGTATCCGCGAAATGTCAGTTTTGAATAAAGTTTAGAATGAGAATCTCACGCAAAGCCGCAAAGCCGCAGAGAAAACTTTGCGGCTTTGCGGACGGACACTTTCCAAGGGCGGGGGAAACCCCCGCACGGAAGTGTCCTCCTTTGCGTGAGGTAAAAAAATTAATTTACCGTTGTCAGCAAAGTTTAATATTTTTTATTTTAAATTAATAGGGTAAAGTCTACCCAATACTGATTATTATTATGTTTTATATATGACAGAAACTCTATTTCATGCCTATACGCCCCTGATTCTGTGGACGATTCTGGGGCTATTCATATTTCGTTTCTTACCTGAGTGGCTTCCTCATCAGTTAGGTCGCGGTCTTTACTGGGTAGGGGTACCAATTCAACTTTTTACACTAGCTCGTCAAAGTCAATTAAGTGAATATACTAGCGGAACTAGTTTGCCTCTACTTGCATCAATAGTTACCTTAGGAACGCTGGCGGTTGGTTTGGTAGTAGCGTCACTGGTTTTATGGGGATGGAAACTGTTCTTATCTCATAAGTCAAAAGTAAGCTTTAGTGAATTGCCAAAATATTATGGTCTTGACTCTTCCAGTCAAGGCAGTTTTATACTTGCTGCTGTTTTGGGTAATACTGGCTTTGTTGGATTAGCGATCGCTCCATTTTTAATTAACTCTGATACTTTGAGTTGGGCTGTACTTTACAGTATTACTCATAATGTTACTGGTCCCTACGGCTTTGGAGTTGTCATCGCCAGCTATTTTAGTCATTCCCAAGAAGCTTCTCATCGCTGGTGGATGCAACTACGTGAAGTACTGACTGTGCCTTCTCTTTGGGCTTTTCTCTTCGGCTATCTTACTTATAAAGTACCACTACCAGAAGTTGTAGAATCAGGTTTGCAAGGTTCCGTTGGTATTGTTATTGCCTGCGCCTTTTTGCTTACTGGTATCCGTTTGGCTCAACTGCGAGGATGGAAAAGTATTAAAATTGCGCTTTTGCCTGCTTTTATCAAGACTTGTATTTTACCGCTACTCGTAGGTTTGGCAACCACTTTTTTACTAGGTTTATCAGGCGATCGCCGTTTGGCAATGGTCTTGATGTCTGGTATGCCCTCGGCTTTTGCTGGTCTAATCTTAGCAGAGGAGTATAATCTTGACCACGATTTAATCGCCAGCAGTATTATTATCTCTACACTTTTGTTACTTCTAATGCTTCCTTTGTGGATTCTGATTTTTGGGTAGTGGGGACTAGGGGTTAGGGGCTAGGGGCGCTTGGGCTAGGGGCGCTTGGACTAGGGCGTGTTTTCAAACTGTGAGATCCCCCCCTCTCCCCCCTATCCCCAGAGGGGACCCCGAGTCCCCCCTTAAAAAGGGGGGGGGAAATCTTTTCAAAGTCCCCCAAGAAGCGCGGGGGATTTAGGGGGATCCCAACACAGCGCGAAAAGTGTGAAGAGAGTTTGAAAACACGCCCTAGGGGCTAGGGGCTAGTGGTTCACCAAAGCAACGCAAGCGGGGTTTGTAGTCGGTGCTGTCTTCGCTGAAGCGCTAACTACAAACAATTTCCCTTTTTCGCTATTTTCCTGGTTTGTCATAATTCCATGACATTTTCCTGGTTTACTCAGTACCGATTCAGCCGTTTTTAGCTGCTAATGTCAAGAAAACATAACAAAGCGATCCCAAAAAAACTTGTAAATTCGTGGAAAGGTCAAAAATGGGTTGAACAACCCCTTGATCCCAAGGGGAGGTTATTAGTTAGTATTCTTTAACAAAAGGTTCCTCAATTTCCAAAAATCAAAAAATGCTGATTTTGGCATTACAGGGAATGATGGGGAGCAAACCGTAATTGAAAAAGATACTGAAAAATTAAAAACTAAACAATTTAGTTAAAACTAGGAGTTAAAAATCAGAAGTTTATCTAGGTAGATGGCATTAAATCAACCGCTTTTAACTAAGAGGTATATCATTTACCTTGCAAATTACTGGAGGCCAAATTCATGGCAAAAGAACGCCCACCACTAGAAGAGATGACATTGCGGCAACTACGCAAAGTTGCCAGTGAATATAGCGTCTCTCGTTATAGCCGAATGCGTAAATCGCAACTGTTAGCAGCAATACAAGAAGTCGAGCGTAGCAAACTTTCTCTTAGCCAATCTCGCTCAATGGAGGCACAGGAAACCGTGGAAGCAGCAAAATTTGAATTGGGTCAGGTGGATCGTAATGGTGGTACTCTTGCTGATGTTGATGAGGGACTCATTGACTTACCAGGCGGCTATGGTGAAAGCCGCATTGTCCTGATGCCGCGCGATCCACAATGGGCTTATACCTATTGGGATGTTTCCAATGAACACAAACAAGAGCTGCGTCGTCAAGGGGGACAACAATTGGCGCTGCGGATTTATGATGTGACTGACATCAACTTGGAATACCAAAGTCCTCACAGCATCCAGGAATATCCTTCCGATGAATTAGCGCGGGAATGGTATTTGCCTGTTCCGGTGAGCGATCGCGATTATGTGATCGATATCGGTTATCGTTGTGCTGATGGTCGCTGGCTGGTATTGGCTCGTTCCGCACCTGTACACGTTCCCCCTGTCTACCCCTCAGACTGGATTGAAGATGCCTTCATCACCGTAAACTTTGAAGAAGAATTGCGTGGCAAGACCTTCTACGAATTGGTTCCCCCTGCCAAAAAGGCTGCTGCTGCTGCTGCTGCAAATGGCAATGCTATTTACGATCAAATTTTTGGCATGGCAGAATCTGCCGAAGCAATGCGGGTTGCTGGTTCTCTGTTCGGATCAATGCAGCACGTTCCCGGTTCAATGGTTCCAGAACAAGCTATCAGTTCCTACGTCTTCCCCTCTGGTGTGGGAATGTGGGGAGTTCCTACCATGTCTGGTTTAACCATGTCTGGTGTAGGAATGTCCGGCGTTGGCTTCTCCGCTTCCGCCGTACCTATGCGTCCGCGTAAGTTCTGGTTAATTGCCGATGCAGAGTTGATTGTTTACGGTGCAACCGAACCCGATGCAACCGTGACAATTGGTGGTCGTCCGATTAAGCTGAATCCAGACGGTACATTCCGCTTCCAAATGTCCTTCCAGGATGGCTTAATTGACTACCCAATTATGGCTGTTGCTGCTGATGGTGAGCAAACTCGCTCAATTCACATGAAGTTTAATCGTGAAACACCATCACGCAATACTAATACTAAGGAAGAAGCTGTTTTAGAATGGCTCGGTTAATTTTGGATTTTAGATTTTAGATTTTGGATTAGCCAAAATCTAAATATAAGTTTTGCCCCCGCTACAGCATTACTGTAGCGGGGATTTTTGATTTTAGATTTATATGCAATCAGGAGCGATCGCCTCTACTGGACTGGCGCTAATATCATTTCACGTTAATCACGATACATATAAATTTTGTAGAGACGCGAAATTTCGCGTCTCTACACCGTCTATATTTGTATCAGAGTTTTTGTGAAATGGTATAACGCCTACTGATAACCAAGGGCGATCGCTAGACTATGTTCCACTCAGTAGAACAAAAGTTTATATTTTACTGGTTCACGGTATATCTTCAACGTTAGTTTCATTTTCAATTAATTCAAAAAATTGCGAAATCTGTTTCGTATTTTTGATGTGATAAACACTTTTAGTATTTTGGGTCTGCTGGACATACTCGCGATATTTTGGGGTCAAACGCTTGTGACATAGCCAAAGCACGCGGTAACTATTAAGGGAACTATTCAAAATGGGGCTATTTTCTGGCCAGCCATCTGGTGGTTTAAAGTAACCTAAAACCAGTCGTTTAGTCACCCACCAGAAATGTACATACAACGGTAAATCGACAAAAACTAGACTATCAGCCTCCTCCAGTCGTAGCCAAAGAGTTTCCATGCAACCAAACCCATCAATAATCCATCGATCGCTAGCCAAAATTTTCTCATGGTTATGCTTATATTCTTCCTGGGGAACCTCAATGCCCCTCGATTGATATTGAATTTTGTCTAAGACGTAAAGTGGCAAACCAGTGATTTGGGACAATCTCTTGCTAAGAGTTGATTTACCACCTCCAGTATTACCAAACACCGCTACTTTTTTCATTGTTATTCTCCTTTTAATGGGTAAAAGCACACTTACAATCACGCCACTTGCTACAACTTTGGGAACCAAAGCAACGCAGTGGCTCCAAAATCTAAAATCCAAAATCCAAAATGGTGTTACCTTTATATTGCAGCATTGCGTCCTCAAGGAAGGTTACACTTGGTTGGGGTTGTACCTAGCCCAATTTCCAGCCAAATCTTTCCATTGATAATGGGACAAAAATCAATCTCTGCTAGTCCTTTAGGTAGTCCTGCGACCACAGCCCGTATACTCAATTTTGCAGCCCGACATAGCATTGAACCAGTTACTGAATTCTTTCCCTTTGAGCAAGTTAATGAGGCAATGGAAAGGCTGCGTAGTGGTAAAGCACGCTATCGAATTGTGCTGAAGCATTCGTAATTAAAATTTACAACGGCGTTGCATAATTGCGTAACCATTTGCATTCAAAATCGTTCTATAAATATGCAACGCCAAATATAGGAATCCTATTTGATTTTTGAATAAACTCCGTACATCCCAAGAGTGTGGAA
>JBHYDF010000223.1:0-13903 GCA_051861145.1 Nostocaceae cyanobacterium | reverse complement strand
TTCATGGTTAATGGTTCATGGTTCATGGTTCATGGTTCATGGTTCATGGTTCATGGTTTTCTATTAACTATTAACCATTAACTATTAACCATTAACTATTAACTATTAACCAAATTAATCCGCTAGCATTATTTTGTTTCTTCCTGTAGTTTTTGCTCTGTAAAGAACTGTATCAGCAGTTTGGTATAGTGTCTGTATATCAGTACCATCTTGGGGATATTGAACAACTCCGCCACTGAAAGTAGCTTGAAATTGCGTGCCATTGACTGCCGTAAACTCTAATTGCCGAAAACTCTCCAAAACTTCAGACAGCCGTTTTACTCCTTCTGTTTTGCTCATTCCAGCCATTCCCAACACAAATTCTTTGCCTCCCCAACGACTCACTACACCCCGATCGCGGAATTTCTGTCGCAATAGTTCCGCCAGTCGAGATAATACGCGATCGCCAGCGGCGTGACCGTATTGACGATTGATTCGTTTGAGGTGGTCGAGAGTAACAATGGCAAAGCTAACGGGTTGATGGGAGCGATCGCTTTTCCCCAATAGTTCTAGTAATTGGTGAGTTGATTTGGGGCGGTTTACCAAACCAGTCATCGTATCGATTTCTGCCATATTTCGCAGTAAGCGTGTTCTTTCTAAGCGGTTGAGAATACGGGTAACTAGTTCTGGCCCGACAATGGGCTTACTTACGTAATCATCAGCACCTACCGCAAATACTCGATGCATTGTTTCGGCATCCCTACGAGCAGTTAGAAACAAAATAGGCAGTCCGCTACCGACAGGATTATTACGGATTTTTTGGCATAATTCAATACCATTAATTTCTGGCATTTCTATGTCTAAAACCAGTAAGTCGGGCTTTTCGGCTGCTAGGACATCCCATAACCGAAGTGGATTTTTGAGAGTAGAAACCTTCAGTCCCCAAGGGGGGAGTAAATTTTCAAGGACGGTTAAGACGTTAGTATCATCGTCTACAACCATGATTTTTGCTTCTGTATTTGTGTCTAATTGTTGAACTGTATTTGTTGGTTGCTCGTTGGACATTAACTCAGGTACACTCTGAGTGTTTAGACTTTGTATTTCCTCCTGTAACGCCACAACTAATTGCTTGAGTTGCCGTACTTGCTGTGGCTCTTGTATCCCAGATTGAAATAAAAGTTCTATTTCTCGAGCCAGACGAGAACCTTCATCAGATCCAAACATTCCCAATGAACCCGCCAATTTGTGAGCCAGTTGTTCTGCTTGCGATCGCAGTTTTTTGCCCAGTTTACCCTTTTGTCGCGCTGTGATAGCCTGCTCAATCACAGCCACACGCTCTAGTGTCTCTTTTTTTGCCCGCTTCCAAATTTCACTGAATTTATTTACAGTTTGCTTTTCCATTGCGGATTCTGGTGCTAGTTGCTTTCCAGAATTTTCCTCGCCGAGTTGACTGGTTTGGGAGTATTGCTGAACTGATGTGACGTTTGATTCTTTTGCTTGTATGTGGGTTGGGTATTGTTCGCCCTTACTAGTTTCTCGTTCTTCTTCTTTTGAAGCTGGTTTAAGTCGATAACCAATTCCGTAAACCGTTTCAATTGGATCGTCTACTCCCACCGCTTTTAGTTTTTGTCGTAATCCTTTTAAGTGCGATCGAACTGTATCTTCTGTAGGCGGTTCTTCTAGCGACCAAATGTGGTCTATCAAGGCGCTACAGCTATATATTCGATTTTGGTTGCGCAAAAAAGTTTCTAACAGAGCATATTCCTTTGGGGTCAAACGCACGGGTTGACCTTCCCAAGTGACTTCGCAAGTACTAGGATCAAGACGGAGGCTTCGCCACTCCAAGTAAGGCGGTAAAGCTGAACTACCCCGCCGCAGTAAAGCACGAATGCGAGCCAACAACTCTTGTGAATCAAATGGCTTGGCGACATAATCATCAGCACCAGCATCCAAGCCCATCACCCTATCTGTACTGGAATCTTTAGCGGTCAATAATATAACAGGTGTTTGATTACCACTTGCACGTAACCGCCGACACAAACTAATCCCATCCAGTTTAGGCAGCAGTACATCCAGTAAAATGATGTCATAAACAAAAGATTCGATTAAGCTCCAAGCCTCCTCCCCATCCATAGCAACATCAATAGCGTAGTGCTGTTTAGCCAGCACCGTACTAAGCAATTCCACTGTTAAATTATTATCTTCAACTAAAAGAATTTTCATAGCGGTTATTGACCGCGAATTACATAGTTTTTTTCCGAAAAAAAGAAAAAATTTGGTAGAAAGTTCCTAAAATGTTTATAGTATCGCTAATTGTTTAAGTAACAATTAAGACACAATTAAACTTTACCATGCATATACATCCTTGAATTAGAGGTAAACGGCAAGCCATACATAATAAAATCTTACATTTTATGCAGTGTTGGGAATATTGATTAATATTTTTATTTAATAGTATTAAATTATAGCTAAAACACTAGTTATACTGAAAAGCCGTACGGAATTGCTCATGTATTGCAAATTCATGCTGCTTTAAATACCCAGGACTGACGCAAAACATAATGCGCATTTGCGGTAATTCATGAATTACCGCTACGCAAGAATATGGTTTTTGTCCACAAATTGCGTAAGTTTTGATACCGAAATTTTATGTAGATGAAACTTATACCAATTTGATAAATGTTTGCTACGGATGGATTTTTGAAATCATGACAACAAATGCTTGCACAATCTAAAATCACGCCAGTCGCTACAACTTTGGAAAAGCAACGCGCTGGCTCCAAAATCGAAAATCCAAAATGGTATTTACAAAGAAACCGGGTTTTTGTAGTCTTGTAGCGTAAGTCCTAAAACTGTTTGTAAAAATCAGAATAATTGTTAATTACGACCACAGATAGACACAGATGAACACAGATTTATCGGTATTCATCTATAGATAAGTTTTATTTATCATATAACAATTATTCTAGCATTCGTTAAGATGTTGTGCATATGTTGAGTAGCACCAGAGATATAAATAGTCATCAGAGTTTCTGTAGGTGCTTATTTGCCAGGATGTATCTCCAGCTAGAAACGTTCTGAGAGAATGTTTCTTTACGCTCAGTAAAACTTAGACAGCAAGAAAAACCTCTGATGTCAAGACAATTCCGCAAAGAATTGTAATTAGAGATAACACAGCATGAGTGATTATTTAATAGAGACAATTTCACTGCAAATAGTTTTAATTGATGCTCAAGAGATATTTCTGGCTGGAACAATTGAGATGTTGCATTCTCGTTATCCAAAAGTCAAAATTTTGACTGCTCGAACTCCCCTTGAAGCTCTCAATCTAATCTCAAATTACCAACCTGATCTTGTTATCATGGATATTTCTTTACCAGAAAAGCCAGGAGCCTCAGCAAATACACGTATAGGTATACAATTCCTTAACACTTTGCTTGAGAAATATCCCAAATTAAACATCTTTGTTCAGAGTGCATATATCAAAACACTGGTGCGCATAAAGACAAAGATTGATGCTCACCAAGGAGGCTTGATAGTTGCAGAAAAAAATCTTTCTGGTCAAGAAATGCTGGATAGAGTTAAATGGGCATTAGAGGGATTAATTCATACTAAAGATATTAAAGAACTCTCGCCAGAAGTAAAAATTAAACCAGAATGGTTGAGACTGCTGACGCTGGCATTTCACGAAGGATTGCAAGATAAAGCCATAGCTAGAGATATCTGCGTATCTGAACGCATGGTACGTTACTACTGGTATAGATTGCAAATTGCCTTGGGAATTGATTCGGAAGACATCAAAAATCAAGGTAAAAATATCCGCATAGTCACTCAAATCCGTGCTAGAGAAGCAGGTTTAATAGATTGAAAATGGGGATTAGATAGTAGTTAGTGGTTAGTAGTTGGTTGTTCATGGTTAATGGTTCATAGTTAATGGTTCATAGCTATTAACCATTAACCATTAACTATTTGCTATACAGTTACTTGCTGTTGATTTTGCTGAATTTGTAAAGCAGCATACAGCCTATTAAGTGCATTTACGTAAGCTTGCGCTGAGGCGACGATGATATCTGTGTTTGCCGCATGACCGGAAAATACTCTATCTTCGTGCCGCAAGCGAATTGTTACTTCTCCAATGGCGTCAATTCCGGCTGTTACCGATTGTACAGAAAACTCTATCAACTGATTAGGTACGTTCACTACGCGGTTAATTGCTTTGTAAACAGCATCCACCGGCCCCGTACCAATCGCAGCATCAATTAATTCTTCACCTTCTGGGTTACGCAGAGTCACTGTAGCGGTGGGTTTGGCGTTGCTTCCGCAAGAAACTTGCACTAACTCTAATTTAAACAAATCGGGAGCTTGTTGAATTTCATCGTTAACAATAGCTTCCAAATCCCAATCACTAATTTCTTTCTTTTTATCCGCGACTTCTTTGAACCTGATGAATGCTTTGTTCAATTCAGTTTCTGTCAGTTCATAACCTAATTCTCGCAAACGAGTACGGAAGGCGTTTCTACCTGAATGTTTGCCCAAAACTATTTGATTTTCTGTTAAACCAATTAATTGAGCATCCATAATTTCATAGGTGAGCTTGTTCTTTAGCACACCATCTTGATGAATTCCCGATTCATGGGCAAAGGCGTTAGCGCCTACTATCGCTTTATTTGGCTGTACTAGCATCCCTGTCAAATTGGAAACCACGCGAGAAGATTTATAAATCTGCTTGGTGTCAATATTTGTCAGGGGTTCTTCTGAATCTGCTGGACGTCCTAGGAAGGGATTAAAATATTGCCGTCGGACGTGTAATGCCATTACTAACTCTTCTAGCGCCGCATTTCCTGCTCGTTCACCAATACCGTTGATGGTACATTCTAATTGACGTGCGCCATTTTTGACTGCTTCTAAGAAATTAGCAACTGCTAAGCCTAAATCATTATGTCCGTGAACGGAAATAATTGCTTTGTCAATATTGGGAACGTTTTCTTTAATGCCTTTAATTAATCCTCCAAATTCACTCGGAGTGGTGTAACCTACAGTGTCAGGAATATTAACTGTTGTTGCACCGGCGGCTATAACTCGCTCTAAAACTTCATAAAGAAATTCTGGATCGGATCTTCCTGCATCTTCAGGAGAAAATTCTATGTCATTGGTGAAAGTTTTCGCAAAAGACACCATTTCTTCTGCGATCGCTAACACTTCTTGTCTAGTTTTTTTCAGTTTATATTTCAGATGAATATCAGAAGTGGCAATAAAAGTATGAATTCGGCTTTTTACGGCTGGTTTTATCGCTTCAGCAGCTGCTTTAATATCTTCTTGCCGCGCTCTTGCTAAACTACAAATAACAGGCCCATCTTCTGTACCCACAATTTGAGCAATCTTATTGACTGCTTCAAAATCTCCTGGGCTGGCAAAGGGAAAACCAGCTTCGATTATATCCACACCTAAACGTGCTAATTGCTTAGCAATTGTCAGCTTTTCCTCTATATTCAGAGTTGCTCCCGGACATTGTTCACCATCTCTGAGTGTGGTGTCAAAAATAATAATGCGTTCTGGTTTAGTGTTCATTTGCCGCTCTTTATTTAGTAATTACTTGTGCCTTAATATACATTTAAACTTAGTTTTTTTGCTTTTAAATGTGTAAATAATGGCCAAGGTTACAATCCATCTGTTTTTTCTATAACGTCGCGGATATCATTTAAATCGATGTATCTATCCGTAGCATTGCGTAATTCTCTGGCTATCATTCCTTCTGTAGATACTACTGTAATATGAGTGTTTTTTGAACGTAATAATTCTATAGCTCGTTCAAAATCTCCATCTCCACTAAATAACACTACTCGGTCGTACTGGTCTACTGTGTTAAACATATCTACAACAATTTCTATATCTAAATTTGCTTTTTGCGAGTAACGACCGGAAGAATCATCATAATATTCTTTAAGAATCTTAGTTCTAACTGTATATCCTAAACTAATTAGAGCATCTCTAAAACCTCGCTGATCTTGTGGATCTTTTAAACCAGTGTACCAAAATGCATTAATTAAAGTTGTGTCTGGCTGTTCATGTCTAAAGTATTCTAAAACTCGTCGCGGGTCAAAAAACCAGCCATTTTTTTGTTGAGCATAGAACATATTGTTTCCGTCTACAAAAATAGACAGACGATTCATCATAGAGGAACCCATAGAAAGTTTACACCTAGATAATAGATAATGAAGAATTTAGATGGAACAATAGATTATAGCAATTATAAAATAATGAGTTTGCTATTATCTATAAATTATATTGTCATATATAGTTTGTAACTAACCTCTCTTCAAGTAGAAATTAAATTGAAACTTTGGCATTAAGCTTCTTTTCTAGGGGCTTAAACTTTTTCACCCTTAGTATGGTTAGTTGCACCCCGTAATCAAAATCTACCAATAAAATTGACTCAGTAACAGCTTTTATAAGCTGTATACCCATCAAGTTTACTCCTAAAGTGGTATAAGATAGGCTGGAAATAAGATTTAGACAGACGTTACTCCTTTTGGCATAGCAAATGTTGTATAAAAAGCCCCGACAGACCACCTACACCCTGACAAAAGGTCTTTTGGGTTTGGGCAGCTGATGAAGGCAGTTTACCCAAAAGTGGAGTAGCAGTTTACTCTTAGTGCTATAATTTCACCGCAAGTCATCTATCATTAGAAAAAATAACTCCTAGGAGCTAAATTTGGTCAAAATTTAAGTAATATCTGGGTGGTGGGGCAAAGTTTTTTAAACCAGTAGTGATTTCAATTTGGTGAGGAGCAGTAAAAATTTGACAAAAGTATAAGATTTGCATTTAAGTATTATTTCAAGTTTATAGCTCTAAAAGAGTGTGTAAATAAATAAAAGCACAATACGTAAATTTTTCAGCAATACGATATGGCAGAAGAACCTATATATACCTTAACCAAAAAATATGTCTCTGCTGCCAATCAACCGTCAAGTAAACCAACTAAAGTAACTTCGACGGTATCGGCACGCAGTTCAAGGCTAATAACCCGTTTAGGTCATTTGCTTTCTGGCGCTTCGGCAATAGGTGCAGCATTGCTCACAGCTTCTAGTTTGGGCTGGGTGCAATTACTGGAAAATCAAGCATATTCTACTTTTTTTCTGGTGCGCGGGGCAGTCGCTCCTCCAGAAGATATCGTCATTTTGGCAATTGACGAACAGTCTATTTCAGTACCACAGCAATACTATAAGACCGATCCGCAGGCTTATGCCTACCTAGAACCACTGAAATCATTTCCCTATCAACGTGCAGCATACGCCCAGGTAATTGAAAAATTGGTGCAAGCAGGGGCGCGTCATGTGGCGGTAGATGTATTGTTTGATCAGCCGAGTAGTTACGGAAAAAAAGACGATCGCAAGTTTCAGAGAACATTGCAACGTTATGGCGATAAAGTTACCTTAGCCGCCAGTTACGAAAGTTTTGAGACACACCAAGGTGTTTTCTGGCAACTAACGCAACCTCAGCGGATGTTCACGGGGTCAGTATCCGTTGGCTCAGTAAATTTCCTTAAAGAGGTAGATGACAAAATTCACCGTTTGGCCAGTGAGTTTCCTAAATTATTAGCAGAAAACGAAGGTTTTACTGCTACAGATAAAATTCCTACTTTTGATGAAGCAGTTGTCAGGGCATCACAAGTTAATTATCCTCGACCGAAAGGCGATCGCATTTATTTTTATGGTGGTGCAGGTACATTTGAAACATATCCTTTATGGAATGTACTTGATCCGGAAAATTGGAACTCTTATTTACAACAAGGAAAGGTATTTAAAAACAAAATAGTACTCATTGGTGCAACTGCAAGGTTAGCAAAAGATTATTATCCAGTACCTGCTGCATCTAAATGGTTGTATCCCGAAGAAATGTCAGGAGTGGAAATTCACGCCAATGCGATCGCGACTTTAATGGAAGGTAAAAGCATAACTCAAGCAATTCCTAGTTTACCTTTACGCGGTCTATTTGTGCTGGGTTTAGTAGGTGGATATGCAGTAATAGTTGCAAAAACAAAGCGAGGTATAAATAGATTTTTTTATAGTACTGTAGTTGCAATCTGTTGGTCAGCAATTAGTTATGGATTATTTATCTATGGTCAGATAATTTTTCCTACAGCTATTCCCGTCATTGCGATCGCTGCGATTGGATTTTCTTATTTGGGAACAGAAGCGGGTAGAGAAATTTTCCGAAAACAGCAATTACTAGTTATTTTCAAAAAATATAAATCTTCTCCCGTTGTTCAAGAAATTATCAGCCAACAAAATGATCTGCATGACTTACTCCAAAAAAGGGATCTTGCTTTATCAGGAAAAATACTAGGCGGTAGGTATAAAATTGTGAAAGTTCTTGGTGCAGGTGGATTTAGTGAAACCTACATAGCCGAAGATACCCAACTTCCTGGTAATCCTCAATGTGTTGTCAAACAGCTAAAACCACTCAACAATAAATCAGAGCAATTGGCGGTTGCTAGACGTTTATTTAACTCGGAAGCTCAAACATTGCAAAGACTGGGAATATATAATCAAATACCTCAACTTTTAGCTTATTTTGAAGAGGAAGAAGAATTTTATTTAATTCAAGAATATATAGTAGGTCATGCTTTAAGCCAAGAATTGCCACCAGGTAGAAGCTTACCAGAAACCGCAGTTGTTACAATTTTGCGAGACTTATTGCAAACATTGGTATTTGTCCATAAAAATGGCGTGATTCACAGGGATATTAAACCCAGCAACATTATGCGCAGACACTTAGATGGCAAGCTGGTATTAATTGACTTTGGAGCTGTCAAAGAATTAACCACACAACTGATGGACACTCAAGAACAAAACCCTTTTACCATTGGCATTGGTACTAAGGGTTATGCACCAAGTGAGCAATGTTTTGGGCGTCCTCAATATAGTAGTGATATCTATGCAGTTGGCATGATTGGTATCAAAGCCTTGACTGGTATATCTCCCCACGAATCAGAAAGAGATGCTGATGGCGAATTGAAATGGAGAGATAAAGCACAAGGCGTAAGCCAAGCCTTAGCTGAAATTCTCTCGAAAATGGTTTTGGAAGACTTCCAACAGCGCTATCAATCTGCATCAGAAGCGCTGCAAGCACTGAATAAGTTAACAAATTCTACAGAAAGACAATTTTTAACAAACGAAGATTTATCATTGATACCTTTAGAAGATTCAGACACTCCTACCACACCTTGGGGAGGAACAGTATGTGAAGAAACTCAACAAGATTCAGCATCTTCGTAAGTGGGGCTATGCTCCAGCTACGATTTTGAAATCATCTCACAATGGCTGCAACGCCACTACTAACCACCAACTAACAACAATAGTCTTCTTGCACGTATTTATTTTTGAGGATAATTAACCACAGATGAACAATAAATAAAAGTTTTTCCTCTGTCTTCCCGAGCCAGTGCGGTGCGGTGAGTCCAGCGCTCTTCGGAGGGTTTCCCTCCGCAGGCGACTGGCGAACCCGAAGGGGGGTTCCCCCCGCCCTTGCAACTGGCGTCCCTTGTAAGGGGAGCCACTGCGCCCGCAGCGGGTTTCCAAGGCAGTGCGTTGCGGAGCCAGTCCTGTTCGCGTAGCGTGTCCTCTTAGGACATAGGAGGGTTTCCCTCCGCTCTTAACTGGCGTTGGGGTTTCCCCCGTTGTAGCAACTGCCGTCGCGTTGTAGCAAGTGGCGTGGGAATGAGGGGGGTGGACACAGATAATTTATCTGTGTAAATCTCGTGTCCATCTGTGGTTCCATCTAAAAAAACATCTGAGTGAAGTACAGACCTTTGTAGGGGCAATTCATGAATTGCCCCGAAGCGTGTACCTCGTTCAAACGAAAAGCGCTATATTTCTTTCCGCTTCTAAAAGTTTGGACAAAGTTACCCACAAATAGATAAATCTGTACAAAACCCAACTCCACGGTGTAAGTTTGCTCGATTAGAAGCGCCCAAGGGCTTGGTTCCATTGCTTCGTAACTCCGGTTCCTTGACCACTAATCCCCAGTTAGAGATACTGATGAAATGAATCTCAGTACGAGATTTAAGAGTATTCAATTGTTGTGACCATGGTTCACAAGCCCTAGCCCCTAACCCAAGCGCCCAAGCGCCCCTATTTTCAAGGCAGGTCTAATCAAGTACTTGGTATGGTATCTGGTGAGGATTGCCCACCTGAATCAATATTATTATTGCCCGGATCTGGGTTGGGACTAGTCGAACCACCTGGTTGTTGTCCTGGGTTATTCGGTTGTGGTTGTTGATTATTATCTGACGGGTTGGGATTAGTCGAACCACCTGGTTGTTGTCCTGGAGTTTCCGGTGTTGGTTGTTGATTATTATCTGACGGGTTGGGACTAGTCGAACCACCTGGTTGTTGTCCTGGAGTTTCCGGTGTTGGTTGTTGATTATTATCTGACGGGTTGGGACTAGTCGAACCACCTGGTTGTTGTCCTGGAGTTTCCGGTGTTGGTTGTTGATTATTATCTGACGGGTTGGGACTAGTCGAACCTCCTGGCTGTTGTCCTGGAGTTTCCGGTGTTGGTTGTTGATTATTATCTGACGGGTTGGGACTAGTCGAACCTCCTGCACCTGGTTGTTGTCCTGGAGTTTCTGGTGTTGATGAGTTATTTGTGGTATTGCCCGAGTTATTATTCGCTGGTTCTTTAGGTGTGTCAGTATTTTTATGATCGTTTTGTTGTTGAGTATCTGACACAACTTGTCCTGTTTCTTGCAAGGTATCTACAGAGGCATTGTCTTTGACATCAGTATTGTTGGTAGGTGAGTTTGAAGGATTACCAGTCAGTTGTACAAAAGATGGGTTTTCTACTACTGTCTGACCAGTGACTGGCTTTTGGGAATTTGCAGCTTGTGATGTTTCAGCTTGAACCTTAGCGATCGCTGGATCTGGATGATGTTCTATGCGTCTTGGCAAATCCAATCCTCGAACCAAATCGCTAGTGTCATAAAAAGTTCTTAAATCGAATTCGTATAAACTCTGAAATTTACCTCTAACTATAACTAATAGTTCCCCTGCTCTTAGTTCTCGGCTTTGAGAACCATCTTTATTGGAAACTACAATACCACTATTTGTCAGTGCTGCTACTACAGTTGTATCTTTCTTTTCATCGTAGCGTACGAATAACGCCGATCCACGAATTGCTGCTGCTGCATTTGGCGTATTTATACGTGTTCGCCCCTGTCCAGGTGGGATGAGCAGCAATACAGTACCATTTGACAAACTAAAATTACGTGTTTTCGGTAAAAACCGAAATACCGCTTGTTCCCCAACCCTTGCTAAAGAACCATCGTTAAAGCGCAAGTCTGCCAGGGAAGCCCGACCAGTAGACAATCCATCCCCAGGAATCATAGCATCTGACTTCCGTGCCCGACGCGTTTGTTGATTTTGGGGCATGAGTTGTACTAAATTGCGGAGGTTCTTAATCACAGCTCTAGTTAGAGGAGTTGTAGCGTTTGCCCGTTCAGGTAAGGGCAAGGCTACAATTCCCCATAAACCAATCACCACGACTGGGAATAGCTTACGAAACATAAGTTTGGAACCTCGGATAAATTCACTCACACCACAGAGACCAGGTTTTGATGTTTATGGTTTGAATCTTTTAATTGTTATAGCAAGTTTTTTTACGTAAATTTGCTGAAATTTTACTGAAAGTTCAACAAAATTGGTAAATCCCCCAATCCAGCCCCAAATTATCTCATCTAAAATCTCCAAAAAGTGTGGTAACCGTGCGGCTTTTAGCCCACGGAGGAACACGACGCAGCGGTTTTAACCGCAGTGACAATTAATCCGGTTGCAATTTTGGCTTTTCCCTCTTTTAACCAACGACGCGCTCTACTAGGCTTTGTTGGCATTAATGGCTTGCCTGATGGTGTTAATACTGGTACTCGCATAAAGATATAATCCTCCGAGTAAAGTAATTTGTCCCCTCGCCCACCTAATCCAAAATGTCCTGCCCAGGGCAGCACCAATAACCGCGAAGGTTTAGAGATAGTCCAGTCTGGGGAAGCAACTGGAAGTTTGTATCAGGATTAGGCTCACGGGCTATTCACCGATTTAAGGATACCTGTCTATCCAATCTCCCGATTTCTAATCGGGAGAAGGTGAACTTGCTAGTAGTTGGCGCGTATATTTTTTTGCGCTTTTTAGAGATAATTGCTTAAATAGATATGATACAATACATTTTTTATTTATTTTTGTTAGAGCTGATAAACCAGTATAAATTATCCACAAAGACGAAAATCGCTTGGAAATTTAAATTTTTTGCTGGAACATCTTGAGAAGCTTATGGGTCTAGTTTTGCCAAAAAAGATTAAATATGCAACCTAAAGGCTGGAAAAAATTATGGTTTTGGGTTTTGTTAGCTGCCTCTAGTGGTACAAACTGGTTTTGCATCAAGTTTAATGCAGCATGGGCTGCAAATTCAAACCTTGGGAGTTCTGAAAAAGCAACGATACCATCTATGGTGGTTGCACAAGCAACTCATCAGCCATGTCAGCAACGCAAGCCAAAAGCAATTAATTCTGAACTACCGCAGTTGTGGTTATTGGAGTTAGTAAATACGGATAATGCCGAAAGTGATGAAGTTTCTGTAGCAAAAGCAGTAGCATTAAGAACTGAAGATATCTTTGAAAATACGGTGATTTACGGGCGCGATGACGCCAAAAATATTTCTGTGGAAACCTGTGAGAGCATAGAACTGTCTTCTTCTTTGCCTGCTTATTCTGCGAGTGAGTTAGCAAATTTACACAGCCAAGCAGCACCAAATCAAACTCCGCCAACACCAGCAACCCCTGAATCAAGTACTGCTGAAACAAAAAACAATCTCACTCAGCAGTTAAATGAACCACCACAACTAGAAGTACAGCCAAGCGATATTCCTGAACCTTCCTCCACCCAAATAGAACAAAGGTTGGAAACAAATGAAATAGATACAGAAGAAAGACTTCAAAAGCTATTGCAGCTGTTGGAAGAGAAAAAACAAGCATCTCTAGAGTCAAACGGTGATGACGAGCTTGGTACACTGAAATTGCGGGAAGTACCGTTACCTCTGGAACAACAGGAACTACCACCGTTACAACAGCCGGTAATTCCGTCTAAACCCATAGGCTACTTACTGGGTCGTGTCGGCTACTTCCAAACAAGTAACATTTTTTCCTCAGCAGTTGACCCAATTAACGATGGCTTGATTTTATCAGGGCTAACACTAGCCTCTGCACCAGTACCATTGGGGTCTAATACTTATTTAAACGGCTCGATAGATGGCAATGTAATTCGTTATATAGACCAATCAAAATATAATTACAACCAACTAAGATTTAACCTCAGTATTTATCAGCAGCTAACTCAGCGGATGTTCGGTGAAATAGGTTGGACTAATCAACAGTTATTTTATACCAAAGATGGAGACTTCTTTAACGCAGGCGATCGCTTTTTAAACGAAAATTCTCTCCGCCTGTCTTTAGGACGACGAGATTCTTTGACACGAAAATTAATGCTAGATAGCTTTTACGAATTTCGTGTTAGTCTTACCAATCCGCCAGAAGACCGCAACCGAATCACGAATTTCTTGTGGCTTTCTTTAAACTACTACTTGCAAAGGTCGCTTCAGGTTGGTATCGATTACCAGTTTGGTTTGTCAAACTTTACCGAGCGTGACAGAGAAGACCAATATCATCGCTTGTACGCTCACCTAAATTATAGAGCATCCACCTACAGTAATATTAGTTTGCAAGGTGGCGTATCATTGGGTGATTCTACCGATAGGAGTATTGATTTTGATGGTTGGTTTTTTAGTCTAAATTACAGTTTAGAATTAGGTAAATTTTGAAATGAGTTAGGAGTTAGGAGTTAGGAGTTAGGAGTTAGGAGTTAGGAGTTAGGAGTT
>JBHYDF010000222.1:0-14022 GCA_051861145.1 Nostocaceae cyanobacterium | reverse complement strand
ATGACTAATGACTAATGACTAATGACTAATGACTAATGACTAATGACTAATTTGTAAATCAATCATTCATAACTCTCTGACCTCTGTACATCATTACAGAATTATTTTGCACTTGGGAAGTGTTTGTAAACTCGTGTATTCTCCAAGGAAGACCGCGATACCTTCCACTAAATTCTCCCTCAGTAACTTGCGGCGTTACATCTGCTGCTGAGTTATTTCCATTATGATACTTGCGCGTGTTTTCATTCTTTGTTGGTTGAATTGGAGAACCAATTCCCTCGTGCTTGTTACGATAATTTATTTTCTCTTGGTTCTTTTCCTCTAGCTTTAATTTGTACTCATTTTGTTCTAAGAGTTTTTTCGTACTTACAAGAACAACAATTAGTAGTAAAAGCTGTATTTGCCAGGGTGCTAAGACCAAGCTCAAAACTAAACTGATTACTGCAACTATACCTATTAGTTGTCCGATTTCATCGGTACTTTTCTTAAAGATATAGGCAGTGACTAAACAAGTAAAAAATGGGATCAAGAATAACAAAGGCATTTTCTCTTCACCTCTGAACTAAAACCAGAAGCGCTTAATATGAATATTAAGGCTATTGCTAGGAAAACGTTTAGTAGTTTTTACTTACTGGCTGGTTTGAGCCACAAAACGTTACTTATAACAACAGCCTTAAGCGTTAACATTCCGAAATAGTCTAATATATTAGCTTAACATTTTGCACTTATACTATCAAAACAATTTAGCGTATTACGTTGATTGAGTATCTTTTCCGACGAACACCCGATGCTGAACATTCCCCAACTAGTAGCAACTGAACTCAACCTCAAACCCTATCAGGTGCAAAACGCGCTGGAACTTCTGGCGGAGGGTGCGACAGTTCCCTTTATCGCACGATACCGCAAAGAGCGTACTGGCGAAATGAATGAAGTCCAGCTACGCGATTTGGCTGATAGGTATACATACTTAACGGAATTAGAAGAACGAAAATCGGTAATTTTAAATGCGATCGCTGAACAAGGTAAACTTACCGATGAGCTAAAAGCGAAAATCGAAGCGTGTTTACAAAAAACGGAACTGGAGGATTTATATTTACCCTACCGTCCTAAGCGCCGCACTCGCGCCACTATCGCCAGAGAAAAAGGACTGGAACCGCTAGCTGAGTTTATTAAGTCGCTGAATGCTAAAAATGCTGCGCCTGCTTCTTTGGAAGGTGAAGCAGCAAAGTATGTTTCCCAAGAAAAGGGAGTCAAGACAGCAGAGGAGGCGTTAAAAGGTGCTTCTGATATTTTGGCGGAAGAGGTGGCGGAAAAAGCGGAGTTACGTGCATATTTGAGAGAGTATTTCTTAGACGAAGGGGTGTTTATCTCGCGGATTAAAGATGAACATCCCGAAGGTACGACTAAGTTTGAGATGTACCGTAATTATCAGGCGCGGGTGAAGAATATCGCATCTCACAATATGTTGGCGCTGTGTCGCGGTGAAAATGAGGGAGTGTTGAGTTTTGATATTTCCTTTGATGAGGATGTGGTGCTTTCTTATTTGGAGTCTAAGGAAATTCGCTCAAAACACCGTCCTATTCGTAACTTTTATCAGGAAATGCTGAAAGATGCATTTAATCGTCTGATGAAATCTTCTCTGACGAGTGAGGTAATTTCCGAGAAGAAACTTTATGCTGATATTGAGTCTATCAAGACTTTTGAAGCGAATTTGCGGGAGTTGTTGCTATCTGCGCCTGCGGGGATGAAACCGACGCTGGCGATAGATCCGGGGTTTAGAACTGGGTGTAAAGTAACAGTACTCGACCAAACGGGGAAATTTTTGGAATATCAGGCGATATTTCCCCATTTTGCTGATGAACAACGCCTCAAAGCTGCGCAAACTCTCATAAATTTGATTGAGAAGTACAAAATTGAGTTAATAGCCATTGGTAATGGTACAGCTTCTCGTGAGACAGATGAGTTTGTGGCGAAAGTTTTGCAAACTTTGGAACGCAAACCAATAAAAGTGATTGTTAATGAGTCGGGTGCATCTATATATAGTGCTAGCAAAGTTGCAGCACAGGAATTTCCTGATTTAGATGTTACCGTACGCGGGGCAATCAGTATTGGTCGCCGCTTGCAAGATCCACTGGCGGAACTGGTGAAGATAGATCCCAAGTCTATCGGTGTGGGACAATATCAGCATGATGTGGATCAGAAGTTGCTGAAGAAGAAATTGGATGAAACGGTAGAAAGTTGTGTTAACTATGTTGGCGTGGACTTGAATACTGCTTCTAAGGAACTTTTGACTTTCGTTTCTGGTATTACGTCCACGGTTGCTAATAATATTGTCGCCTATCGTAACCAGCACGGAGCCTTTAAGAATCGCCGGGAGTTGCTGAAAGTGGCGAAATTGGGACCAAAGGCGTTTGAACAGGCGGCGGGTTTTTTACGTATTCGTGGCGGTGAGAATCCTTTGGATAATACTGCTGTACATCCAGAGAGTTATTCGGTGGTGCAAGCGATCGCTTCTGATTTAAATCTACCTTTACAACAGGTAACGCAAATTGCCGAAAAGTTGAAAAAGGCGAATTTGAAAAAATACGTCACTGATACTGTTGGGGAACCGACACTACGCGATATCCTCAAGGAACTGGAAAAACCAGGGAGAGACCCCCGCGCTGAGTTTAAGTATGCCACGTTTAAAGAGGGAATTAAGGAAATTTCTGATTTGAAGGTGGGGATGGAATTAGAGGGTATTGTTACGAATGTTGCTAATTTCGGCGCATTTGTTGATATTGGTGTGCATCAAGATGGTTTGGTGCATATTTCTCAACTTGCTGATCGGTTTGTGGATGATCCGAAGAAAATTGTCAAAGTGGGACAGGTGGTGAAAGTAAGAGTGTTGGAAGTGAATGAGAAGTTGAAGCGGATCAGTTTGTCGATGAAGGGTATAAAGCAGTAGAACCTCACCCCCCAACCCCCTCTCCGCAAGCGGAGAGGGGGAGTGTTTTTGTTTCTCAAAACTAGTTTGTGTAGTATAAGTAAGTGAGGGGTCGAGTCACTATGAAAGCAACTTATCAATATCAGTTTTACCCAGATACACATCAAAAGCTAGAACTTAATTACTGGTTGAGAGTATCCCGTTATTGGTATAACCGACAATTGGGTGAGAGATTTTCATGGTGGCAAAACAACCATTTACAAATTAAAGCCTTCCCTTTTTGGAAAGAGACTTTCCCTGGTTTATTTAATCAACCAAACTACTACACTCAAAAGTTACAATTACCTGTAATCAAGCAAGACTTAATTAAAGTAATGCATAGTGGAGAGTTACTTGATTTTACTCGTTTTGATTCAACTGTTTTACAAGATGTTTGTAAGCGAGTTGATAAAGCTTTTGAGCGGTTTATTTCAGAGTAGCCTTGATATTATTTATTAATCAAGTGGACTGCGAACACCTCACCCACCACGATTAAGAACATGGGGTATCTTATGAGCCTTGTAGAGAGAGTTGTAGCACAATTCGCCCGCCCCACAGGATTTTTGGGGAATATCACTGGCTTCATCATGGCACATAGACCATCAAATCTTGAACGCAATGAGTGGGCAATTTCCCTGCTTAACCTGCAACCCTCCGACCGCGTTCTGGAAATCGGTTTCGGGCCTGGAGTAACGATCCAAAAGATGAGTGAAATTGTGATCTACGGTGTTATTTGGGGTATCGATCATTCTGAAGTGATGTTCAGGCAAGCTTCAAAAAGAAATCAACGCGCCATTTCGGCTGGAAGAGTGCGATTGGTTCTCACTTCGGTATCGCAATTGCCCTCCTTCGACGACCCATTTGACAAGATTTTGGCTGTTAATAACTTTCAGTTCTGGGATAACAAGACTGACGTGCTGAGACGGCTAAGAGAGCAGTTGCGTACGGGAGGAATCATAGCCCTCGTTCACCAGCCCAGAATCCCTGGCGCTACAGAAGATGATGCGACTGAAGCGGGAGAAAGGTTCGCACGCTATCTGGAAATGGCTGGATTTAGCGACATCAAAGTGGAACGCAAGAGGATGAAGCCTATTTCTACGGTGTACGTGCAAGGAAGAAATGTTCAATAGGGACGACAACAGAAGACAATGCACGAAAATGCACCACGACGCCACGGCATTCTGGGTATAGTTAGGCGCGGGCTAACACCGGGTTGCAGCCGACGTTGCTCGCTGCACTGGAAGAGTTAAGGGAGAATGAGGATTCATGAGTAGATACAGCATGATTATTCAATGGTCTGACGAAGATCAGCTTTTCCTGGTTACGATTCCAGAGTTTGCCGATCGCGTTGTTATGCCTTGCACTCATGGCAAAACCCGTGAGGAAGCAATACGTAACGGTGAGGAAGTAATTGAAATGTACTTAGAAGCTTGGCAAACAGAAGGTGAATCTATTCCTAACCCAAGTACACTTCAAATTGCCTAATTATCGTTGTGAACTGCGGCATCACAAATCTTTACAGTGGCTTTATTACTGAGGTTTGCCAAAGCTAGGCTACAGCTTATTGTCACAGCAATGCGTATCGCTCATAATAAATTCCAATTACTAGCCTCTGCACAAAAGAGCAAGGGGAGCAAACTTTCTTTTAGCGATCGCCTCTGACTTAAATGTACCCTTACAACAGGTAACGCAAATTACCGAGAAGTTGAAAAAGGCGAATTTGAAAAAATACGTCACTGAAACTGTTGGGAAACCAACACTGCGCGACATCCTCTAGACACTAACAACTCGTGTCTGAGCTTGAGAGTTTGATTGAGGTTTGGGAATAACACGAATTTCCACATCACTCCCCAGTTCGTTTAAAAATCGAAAGAGGCGTTCGGTTGAAAATCCGGAAAGCTTTCCACGCAGTAGAGCAGAGATTTTGGGTTGATCGATTCCGAGCAGTTTTGCCGCTTCGGTTTGAGTCAGGTTTCTCGCAGTGATCATGTCACTGATTTGTCGAACGAGTTCCGCTTTAATCAACAACTCGTCGGAAGTCGCGAGTCCTATATCTGCAAAAATATTACCACTGCTTGATTGCACCTTAATTTCTTCGCTCATTTTTGTCTTCCTCTAGACGCTGCTTATAGTACTGTTCGTAATGTTCTTTGGCGCGTTTGAGTCAAGCTTCAATCAGTTCAATATCTTGCTTGGGAGTCGCAATTCCACGCTTAGATTTCTTCTGAAAGGCGTGCAACACATACACAACTCCTTCAAATTTGACTGTATAAACTGCTCGATACGTGTCTGTATCAAAGTCCTCAACCACCTCCAAAATCACTGCTCCTTTGAAGCCTTTGAGTGGCTTTGCATCTGGGTGCTTCTCACCACATTGCGCTAGGTATAGGGCATAACCCATGACTTGCTGGACATCTTCAGGAAAGTCTTTTAAGTCATCAAGGGAACTGGCAATCTATTCAACAGGCTTTAGGGGTGGGTTCATGACTTTAATGTGCTAGTTTTAGCATAATTTGTCAAGTTGAATGATACTCGAATAACAACTCTTTGACGGGATAATTATTGTGAGGGCGTAGGGCGATCGCTTGGTAGCCAGTAAAATTAAAAGAAAACAAGGATTATTGACACTCTCAGGTCTGAAGACACGAGCGAAGCGATTACGCCTCCGGCGTATCGCTCATCATAAATTCCAACTACTAGCGTTTGCACAAAAGACCAAGCGGAGCAAACTGTCTTTTAGCGATCGCCCCTTGATGGAAACACAAACTGTCAAACATACTCTGGGCTTGCATTTGGATATTGGCTCTCCATGATTTAGACCCCTGTGCTAAGGTACACTGAAAATAGAAACAGCGAACAAACGCTAGGAGCAATTGATGAAGTTTAATGTGACACTTGACCGCGATGAAGACGGGATTTGGATTGTAGAGTGTCCCAGTATTCCTGGTTGTGTTAGCCAAGGACATAATAAAGAGGAAGCCATTGAGAATATCAAGGATGCGATCGCTGCTTGTCTTCAAGTTCGTGCAGAGCGTGGTATGCCGCTGACTGTGGAAACTCGCCAAGTCGAGGTTATAGCATAATTATGGGATCTGCTCTTCCAGTTTTAAGTGGACGTGAGGTTGTACGTATCTTTGAATCGTTTGGTTGGGAAGTTGTTCGTCAGACTGGCAGTCACATTATTATGGTCAAGGATGATGAACCAGTAACGCTTTCGGTTCCTGACCATCGTGAAGTAGCAAAAGGGACTTTGCGGAGTCTTATCCGTACTGCTGGACTTACCGTAGATGAGTTTGTTGCTGCAAAATAGTCTGTAGATTGCAGCATAACAACAGCCGCTGATCATGAATTCCAACTACTATCCTCTACTGAAAGAGCAAGGGGAGCAAACTGTCTTTTAGCGATCGCCTTTGAAACTTTGAGGTTATCAGTTAGCATCTACTGAAAAAACTAACACTGGGCGACATCCTCAAATGAGGGATAATTCGTATTAGTACTTAGTAAATGTGGCAATTTTATGACTAAGTAAAATTCCGGTTTACTGCCTAGTTTCCGAAAGCGTTTGTAGAATAGAGGTTAGAGTTGATCTGGCAGTCTTGGAGGCAACCCAAATGGTACAGATACCATCCAAAACTCTGACATTGGAAGAGTTTCTGCAATTGCCAGAAACTAAACCTGCCAGTGAGTACATTGATGGTCAAATCATTCAAAAACCCATGCCTCAAGGGAAACACAGTACGATTCAAGGTGAGCTTGTACCCACCATCAATGTTGTAGTAAAGCCTAAACGTATTGCTCGTGCGTTTCCCGAATTGCGTTGCACTTTTGGTGGTCGTTCCATAGTGCCTGATATCGCTGTCTTTGTTTGGAGCAGGATTCCCCGTGATGAAAAAGGGGAGGTTGCTAATACATTCCCAATTGCTCCAGATTGGACAATTGAAATCTTATCACCAGACCAAAACCAAACCAAAGTTACGAAAAATATTCTTCATTGTTTGAAATACAAAACTCAAATGGGTTGGTTGATTGACCCAGATGAGCAGACGGTGTTTGTTTACCGTCCAAAGCATGAAACTGAAGTGTTTGATCAGCCAGATGCATTACTTGCTGTACCGGCATTTGCAAGTGATCTACAACTTACAGTCAAAGATTTGTTTGCTTGGTTGTTGGAGTAAAAACAAGCATTTGTTAGCTACCTAATAATTTCAAAGTCCCGCAAGAAGCGCGGGGGATTTAGGGGGATCGCAACCTCAACTAATAGCGTAAAGAGTAGTTTGAAAACACGCCCTAGTCTCCTCTACGGAGACCATGACTCCCATCTCCTTTTACCGGATGAAAACGGAACCCTTGTGGCAGAGCAAATATGATAAACGCGGAAACCGCCGTATTCAATCTATCAAAATAGTGAATTCAATTAACAACTTATGACGGGAGAACCTCTATCTAGGGAACGATTTAGCTGCTGAGCCAGATGAAGTAAAAATAATATGCTAAATCTCATGCAAATAGTATTCTATGAAACTCAATTATGTTACAAAACGGCTTTCGAGCGCAAGACGCTGGATAGCTACAACTCTGTTATGTCTGTCAGCGATCGCCTTTGTTTGGCAAGGTGCGTTTTTCTCTAACACCACAGCAATAGCTGCTCCTGCTGCAAACTTGCTCGCCGATAAAGACGTAGGTGTTCAGATTCAAGGGAAAGCCAGTGAAGATGCTGGACAAACCAAGAATTTCATCCGAGATACGGCAAATAGCCTTGAGAAAACTGCAAAGAAAAATGCTGAGCGAGTTGAGGACGCAACGGATGACAATGATAGTTTCGTTGCGCGCAAAGCCAAGAGAGATGCGGCTAGAATTGAGCAAAGAGCAGAGGAAGATGCAGCTCGGACGCAGAAAGCAGTAGACAACACAAAGAATGTTGTTGAACGCACTGTTGATAACATCAAAGATGCTTTTAGCAACTAATGTACATTAGCAGCAAGTAATCGCGATAAACGAAGCGATTACGCCTCCGGCGTATCGCTCATCAGAGGATGTTTGGAAAGTAAAATTTACAGCAATTTTCAGGTAAATAGACTACATGATATTGTAGGGGCGGGTGAGCGCATATATCCTTTCCAATTGAGTTAGAGATTGAAACAAAACCCGCCCCTACAAAGAATTGTGGTTCAAATAAATGAAATTTGCTGTACTTCAAAAGGCTAATTTATTGTTAGTCTAGGTCGGTGAGCTTTGCTTATGGAGTAGCCAATTATATTCGCCATCGACTTTCCAAACATCCTCTAAGTAAGTAGGCGAGAATAAAAGTAAAGTCTATTGCATAAAATGAAACCCGGTTTCGCATGAGTTACCGGGTTTTTGAATTATTAGCCAAATGGCGTAATTAAAATCTACCTTGGTAGAGAGGTTAGAGCCTTGGCACATAGTTGAGGATAGGTTAAGAACTTTAAAACTCTCTATGTACTGTTTTTAGGTGAAAACAATGACGGGAAACTTGTTAGCCGCCTTAATTACAGCTTTAAGCTTGTTGATTGTTGATTTGGTTGTTCCTGGTGTTAATATTGCTAATTTTCCAGCAGCTTTAATTGCGGCGGTAGCTATTGGGGGAATAAACGGAACTATTAAGCCAGTTCTATCTACCCTATCTTTGCCACTTAATTTATTAAGCTTTGGAGCATTTTCACTCATTGTTAATGGTATTTGTTTCTCAATTGCAGCAGCTTTAGTTCCTGGATTTAGCGTTCATGGAATTCTCGCTTTTATTCTTGGTCCTGTAGTGCTGTCTTTGTCTAGTACTTTTATCAACAATTACTTTGCCGAAAGAAAGGCTTTAACAAGTGGTGAAGAAACAAAGCCCAAAGCCGAATTACCTTCGAGCTAAGTATCGTATCCAGCAGCACAGACGCGGGCGATCGCGTCTGTCAAGTACTTCATCCAGTTGATAGTTTGAGTAAAAACCTAGCATAAGAAAATAATTCCTGGGATGGAGTTATTTAGTTAGGTAAATTTTGCAAAATAGAAAGCAGAAATAAACATAGTTGGTTGAAAAATAACAGCGGAAAACTCATGAAACTATTTCGTTATCTCCTCGCTCTCGTCTTACCTCCTGTTGGCGTGTTCCTAACATATGGAGTGAGTACAACTTTGGGAATTAACATTTTACTTACCCTTCTAGGTTGGCTTCCCGGAAGTATTCATGCTGTTTGGGCACTTGCCAAACACGATGAAAAATTAAGTAGGGAAGGACAAGTATATTAAGCCTTGGAAGGTGCAGGTAAATACTTTGCATATAGTTCAGTTTTACCCCCTTTACAAAAAGGGGGTAATTTGTGATTGTGAGAGTTTTAGAATTGAATATCCTACAAGTTATCACTGTAGAACTACAAAAATAAAGTCCACATTAATGGGTTAAAAACTTAAAGCTTCAACAGAACTATTGCATAAGTAGATGCTTTTTATATGGAACCACAGATGCACACAGATAAACACAGATAAATTATCTGTGTCCACCCCCCTCATTCCCACGCCACTTGCTACAACGCGGGAAACCCGCTGCGGGCGCAGTGGCTCCCCTTACAAGGGGGGAAGACAGAGGAAAAACTTTTATTTATTGTTTATCTGTGGTTAATTTATCCTTAATTATGAATGCGTGCAATAAGTATAACGTAGTAGGGTGGGCAGTGCCCACCCTACAATTATTTTGAGCAATCCGCCAACAACATCCTTTTAGGATTTGGGTTACTCAATTTCTATTTCTTAGCTGTATCAACAGGTTCTTTTTCTTTTAACCAATCAGCCATTGATAGGAATAAATCCCTTAATTTTAGTCGAAACTGACGTTCTTTTTTAGCAAGCGAAGTACCTGCTTCTCCGAGTTTTTGGTCTAGCTCAGTGTGCTTTTCTTGCACCTGTGTAACCATCGCTTCTGCTTGCGGACGAGCTTGATTCAACCAGTTTTTAGCCTCATCCAGATAACCTTGAACCTCTTGAGAACGTCCACCATAGCGTGCAGCTAAGTTAGCTCGAACAATAGCTAGTTGCGCTTGTAATTGAGCGTAGCGTTTCTTTAACAAAGCGACTTCTTCACTGTTTTGAATGCTATTGATAGCAGATTCAATCGCAGTTTTTGTATCAGCAGATTTCTCGTTTCCAGTTGCTTTAATTTCTGTGAGAATTCCTTCCACTTCTTGCTGAATTTGATTTTCTTCTTCGTCCAATTTTGCTTGTAGCTGTTTTACCTGTGCTTGAGTGTTAGCAATAGATTCATGTCTTTTAGTATTAACAGCTTCCAACGCTCCTTCGATGGATGCTGTTACTTCTTCTTTCAATTCGCTGCCTTTTGCTTGCAAATTTTCAACTACGGCTGATACAGCATCTTTCACGATAGTCCGAAGTTCAACTGAACCTTCTTTAAACTCAGAAACCACTTGGGAAACAGCAGATTTGACAATTTCTCGAATCCGCTCTGTTCTTAACTGTCCGGTTTCTTTTGCTTGTTGGAGGTCGGTTTTAATTTTCTCTTTGATATTGTTAGTCATCTTTAGACGGTTTTGGATTTAACTAATTTGGATAAAAATTCATTCGCTAACTAGGTCACATTGCTATTCTGGCGTAGGATTTTTGAGAACAGTACATCCTTTAGATAGAAAATCGCTGAGCCTAAAATAGATTATTTTCCCAGGTTTAACAGTAAAAAATTTAAAATACCTATGCTTTTATGCTCCAATACCTACCGAAGGTAGCACAATAAAATATGAATAGTCCTGAGAGGAGAATTTCATTGAATAAGTTAGTAATCTTGTTATTATTAATACTTACACTCTTGATAATTAACCTTAATCAGCCTGCTTTTGCCGCAGATACAGCCAACGGCGCAAAAATCTTTAGTGTTAATTGTGCTGGTTGTCATATCAACGGTAGTAACATTATCAGACGAGGTAAAAACTTGAAACTTAAAGCACTTAAGAAATATGGTATGGATTCTATAGAGGCTATTTCCTCTATTGTTGCCAATGGTAAAAACAATATGTCTGCTTATAAAGACCGCCTCACAGAGCAAGAAATACAGGATGTCGCTGCTTATGTTCTAGAACAAGCTGAAAAAGGTTGGTGATAACAGAATGTAAATAAAAGTTTGTAGTTAGCGCTGTCTTCGCTAAGGTCTTAACTAGGAATTGTAAATCTAGGGTTGCTCAGCTAGCAGATACTTCAGGCAAAATTTTTTACAGCTATTGAATTTTCTATAGACGATGACAACTACTAGCACTCAGCCAAAATTAACTGTACCAGGACCTCGCCCTTTACCCATTTTGGGACACTATGCTTTGATTTTGCCCTTTGGCAAGGACTCCATTGGATATGCAAGTTATTTGTTTCAAACCTATGGTCCCGTCGCTTCCTTAGTGGCAGGCGGAGGTAGTAATCTATACTCAACCTTTCCCAATTGCCCTGGTACAGTGTTTACCTACGGTCCGGAAAATGTTCGTCAAGTTGCTAGCCAGCACGATGTTTATTACAAGCATCCTTTGTCTGGTAAGTTGTACAGCAAGCGCGATGAGTCTTCCCGTACTCAATCCCTCAAGCACTTTTGTGTGGGATTATTTGGTATTAATGGTCAAACTCATCGTCTGCATCGTCAGTTGATGATGCCTGCTTTTCACAAACAAAGAATCGATTCCTATCGAGATGATATTGTGGCAATTACGCGATCGCAACTGGAACAATTGCCACTGAATAAACCTACTAATATCGCTCAAGTGATGCGCCTACTTACCCTACGCGTCGCTACTAAAACCCTATTTGGCTATGATTTGGGTGAAAAGGGAGGTAGTATCGGTCAGCTTTTACAAGACGCTTTAAGTTTACAAAGTAATATTGGGTTGCGCTTGTTGCCCTTTGACATTCCAGGGCTACCTTTCCATCATTATCTCAATTTAATTACGCGGCTGGATGATGAGATGCGTGCGATTATTCGCCGTAAAAAAGCCAGTGACAGCGATAATAAAGATGTACTGTCAATGTTAATTCAAGCACGGGATGCTGAGAGTGGTTTGACACTGACAGAAGACGAACTACTAGGACACACGGGTGTAATTTTTGCCGCAGGACACGAAACCAGTGCCAACGCCCTCACTTGGACGCTATTTCTGCTTTCACAACATCCAGAAGTTACCGCTAACTTAGTTGATGAACTCGAAAGCGTCTTACAAGGAGAAGCACCAACTATCGAACAGTTACATGAGTTACCTTTATTGGAGCGAGTCATTAAAGAAAGTATGCGGGTAATACCCCCTGTACCTTGGAACGCGCGTGTAATTTCCCAAACCACAGAACTAGGAGGTTACGAATTGCCAGCAGGAACCGAGGTTTTCGTCAGTATTTACCACACTCATCACATGCCGGAAATTTATCCCGAACCAGAGAAATTCTATCCCCAGCGCTGGGAAAAATTTGAACCGACAATGTATGAATATAACCCTTTTAGTGCTGGGTCGCGCATCTGTATTGGTGCTGGTTTTGCCATGCTGGAAATCAAAATTGTATTGGCAATGTTGCTGCAAAAATACCGCCTACAATACATCCCTCAACAAATCATTGACCGCTTTGGTGTTATAGTTATGTCTCCCAAAAACGGGATGCAAATGGTAATTCACAAACAAGACCGTCAGTTTACTCAAGGTGTAGGCGGTGTTAGAGGAAATGTACACGAAATGGTGAAATTAATTGCATAAACAATACCTTCGCCAAAATCCGACACCCGTCCTGGGTACGGCTACATAAACAAAGCCACAAGCCGACCCAGGCTGTAAGGGTTTCAGCCCACGTAGGTGGGCTTTGTATGTATAGCCCCAGGCTTCCAGCCTGTGGGCGTTTCACGCTCATTGGTGAAGGTATTGATAAAATGACACTATTTAAATAAAGAATATACAGCAATGAATCTACCTCCATCAAGTCGTCTTCAATTTACTCCCGATTTAAATATTTGTCGGATATTAAATGGTATGTGGCAAGTATCCGGCGCGCACGGACGCATTAATACAACTGCTGCGATCCAGAGTATGTTCAAGTATATGGATGCAGGCTTTACAACTTGGGATTTAGCTGACCATTATGGCCCCGCAGAAGATTTTATTGGCGAGTTTCGGCGTCAGTTAGTTGCTACCCGTGGTCAAGAGGCTTTATCTAACATTCAAGCCTTTACAAAATGGGTTCCTCGTCCTGGAAAAATGACCAGAAAAATCGTTGAGGAAAATATTAATATTTCCCTCAGAAGGATGGATGTTGATTCGTTAGATTTAATGCAATTTCATTGGTGGGAATACCGAGATAATAATTATCTAGATGCCCTAAAATATATGGCAGAATTGCAATCTGAGGGCAAAATCAAATATTTAGCTTTAACTAACTTTGACACTGAACACTTAGAAATTATTACTGATGCAGGTATCAAAATAGTTTCCAATCAAGTGCAATTTTCTCTGGTCGATCGCCGTCCACAAGTAAATATGATTCGCTTTTGTCAAGAGCATGACATAAAACTTTTTACTTACGGAACAGTGTGCGGCGGTTTGCTATCGGAAAAATATCTTGACAAACCTGATCTTGGAGTTTTTCAACTTACCACCGCTAGCCAAAGAAAGTATAAGAACATGATAGACGGTTGGGGCGGTTGGAATTTATTTCAAGAATTACTTTCTACTCTCAAGCAAATAGCTGATAAACATCAAGTTAGTATCCCTAATGTGGCAGTGCGTTATATATTAGATCAACCCACTGTAGGTGGTGTAATTGTTGGCGCGAGGCTTGGTGTCTCGGAACATATAGAAGACAATACCAAAGTGTTTAACTTCAGCCTTGATGTTGAGGATGTGAATAAAATAGATGCGATATCTAATAAATCACGGGATTTGTACCAATTAATTGGCGACTGCGGTGATGAGTATCGAAGATAACCGCAGAGGTAAATTTTAGTGGTTAATGGTTAATGGTTCATGGTTCATGGCTATTAACTATTAACCATTAACTATTAACCATTAACTATTAACCATTAACTATTA
>JBHYDF010000221.1:0-14107 GCA_051861145.1 Nostocaceae cyanobacterium | reverse complement strand
GACTAATGACTAATGACTAATGACTAATGACTAATGACTAATGACTAATGACTAGCTGCGGTTCAATTAAATATTATGAAACAGAAAAATTCATCTCTACCAGATACTTGTATCCTTCGCAAAGCAACATCTATCGATATTTGGTCAATACGATGGTTGGTGCTGTCAGCAAAACTTGACCCTACACAAATACGTTGGCAACAATTTTGGCTAATTGAATGCGATCGCCAGGTTGTAGCTTGTGGACAGTTACGCAACTTTTCTGGCGCACAAGAACTAGGTAGCTTGGTTGTCACACCAACTTGGCGCGATCGCGGTTTGGGAAGTTACCTGACACAAGCGTTAATTCACTTTGCCACTCAACCGCTATATTTAGAATGTCTGGGTCAGCGACTAGCACAGTTTTACAGACGCTTTGGTTTTGTACCTATTTCCTTTGAAGACTTACCACCATCACTAAAGCGCAAGTTTCGCTTATCTGAAATTGGCAGGAAGTTGGGTATTGTTCCTGTTGTGTTTATGCGGTATGAAGATAGTCAATAGTCATAGTCATTAGCTGATATCTTGCACCCTTCGGGTTCGCCAGTTGCCAGGGCGCGGGAAACCCGCCGATGACTCACTGGTTCACCATTCTCAATAAAGGTTTAAATCAGCCCTGAAATAAATTTCGGGCTTAAAGCGCGCCCAAAGGTTAAAAACCGACTCGGTAAGACTTTTAACCCATTTCTAATGGGTTTAAGCTATCAGCCGGAAATTTATTTCACGGCTTCTTATAACTGGTGCAAGATTTGAAATTAGCTTCAGTTAAAAATAAGGATAAAATGACTTCTTGCGAAAATTAGGAACTAGGTTAATTACGACCACAGATGGACAATAAATAAAAGTTTTTCCTCTGTCTTCCCCCCTTGTAGGGGGGATAGAGGGGGGTGGACACAGATAAACACAGATTTTATCGGTGTTCATCTAGACAGAGCATCCCAATTTTGACAAAATACCTATTAAACTGTATTCCCAGTACTCTTCTAGAGGAATGCGCGCTTTCAGACAGGGACTTATAGTCCCTGGTTGGTTGGCTGGCTTAAAAATAAGGATAAAATCTATCCGTATCTATCTCATGCTGATTTAGCAAAAATCGTCAATAAAACAAGTCCTAATAAATAGTAATGACCCACACATTCAAGTTGAACAGAAGAACCTAAAATTTCACGGCTATTTTGACTGTAAAATCTTATTCCACCGGGAGAGACCGGTATTTGCAAAGGTTCAGCCTTTTTTGTCACAGTGATATCAGCTAGATAGAAGCGTCCACCAGGAGAAAGCACTTGTGCTACTTCCGCAAAAACTTGTTTGGGTTCCGAATAGTGTAAGAAACTCAAAGTGTTGAAAACAGCGTCAAACTGACCATCAGCAAAAGGAAGAGAATCTGCTTTACCTTCAATATAAATTAAACGCGGATGATGACGGTTATTTCGTCGTGCTACCCGCAGCATCTCAGGAGATATATCCAATCCTGTACCATATAAATCGGGAAATTGACTTGCCAAACGGTTAAGCAGGCGTCCTGTACCACAACCTAAATCTAGTACCTTTGATTTAACTGGTAAATCAACATAATCCAACAGTCTTTTATGGATAGCTTGATAAAAAACTGAAGGAAAAAGCCAGTCATAGTTTGGTGCCCAAAGGTCAAAGATTTGCTTTTTATTCATAATAAAATTATGAGTCATCAGTTTTCGTTGCTAACTGTTGATGTGGTTGGCGCTATATCAACTTCTTGTTCATCCTGCTGATTCACCGTTTGCGGCAAAATAACAGTGAATTTGGAACCATGACTAAGTTCGGAAACTACATTTATTTGTCCCTGCAATAGCTGTACAAGCCGTTTCACAATTGACAATCCTAAACCAGTGCTATCAGTTGGATGTATTTTTTTAGTAGATGTAGCGCGAACAAAGGGTTGAAAAAGTTTTCCTTGGTCTTCTTCGCTAATGCCAATTCCTGTATCCATTATTGAGATTGACCATTGATTAACTCCTGTTGTTTGACACTCTATAATAACGCTACCTGTTTCTGTATAGCGAATTGCGTTACTAACTAAATTAAGCAGAATTTGTTGCAATCGTAATGGATCTGTTACTACTTGTAATGGTGCATCTTCAATATTTAATAAAAGCTGTAATCCTCGCTCATCAGCTAATGGTTGCATAACTTCTACAACTGTGTGAATTAGATAATGCACGTCTATTTGTGCCAATTGCAGTTGCATTTTGCCTGCTTCGTAGCGAGAAAGTTCTAATGCATCGTTAATTAAACGTAGTAGCAAGCGACCGTTTTTCACTACTCTCTCAAGATGTTCCAGACTGGGAACGCTGTCCTTAACTTTGGACTGGCGATATTGGCGCAAAAACAATTCTGAATAGCCGATGATTGAGGTTAGTGGTGTTTTTAATTCGTGTGCCAATAGTGAAAGGTTATCTTGGTTAAAATTAACTAGCCGTTTTAGTTCTTCAATTGTTAAGCTTAACTGCGCTTGTACTTGTTCTAGCTCTTGCAATCTTCTGTTAACATAGCTTTTAAAACAATGAGCGATCGCTGCATCTACAACTGTATTAATTAAAGATACTGCCCTAAGTATTTCCTCAGAATTGGCTTGCAGAAATTCTGTATGTAAATGAGCTAAAATGATTGAGCGTAGTAGGTGATACTCCCGCACTACTTCTGTAGGGTCAAAATCTTGTTCTGCTCTTAAAGCACCATGATGAAAACTTGCTTGGGCAATTGTCTCGATATCACTTTGTTGTGTTTGACTTAATACAGTTCCTAAAGCATCCAGAACATCAGATATATGATTTCTCACTGCTTGTGGCGACAGATGGTCAGTACTTGTAATTTGTCTGTCTCGAACAACTGCATCTACCCACTCTTGGGTAATTGTTTCTACTTTTTCAAGCAGTAATTCACTAAAATCTTTCATGAGCAGAAATTTAGAAGGCATTAATTATTTTAGCCTCCTATAGAGAATAGTAAATTTACTACACTCTCAAAGCAGATACTCACTCTGGCTGTTGGTAGATTTATCACCACAAACTAGAGGTATAAAAAACTTGCTGTTTTACATTCTAGCTGTATGTGTATTTATCATTGATAAATTTTTTGAAAATCAGCGAGTAAAATATCACAAATAATTTACTCTTTGCTTCTTGTCTCTGGCTTGAGGACGGCTTGCACTTGCGTTAATAATTCATCAATATTGATTGGTTTGCGAATGAATCCATCTATCTGTAATTGATGTTCGTTAAATGCAGGCAATTCATCATACGCTGTGACTATCATAATCGCTACAGAAGGCTGATTCTGTCTAATCCAACCAGCTACCTCATACCCGTCTATTTCTGGCATCATCAAATCCAATAACACTAGGTTTGGGGGATTAGCTTCAATTTTAGAAATCGCTGTGTATCCACAGGAAGCGATATCAACCTCATAACCCTCCGCTTCTAGTATTGTTGCTAGTAGCAAAGAATTATCAATGACATCATCAACTACAAGAATTTGCTTTTTATCCAAATTTTGCTGATTCAATAGGTAATTCATAAAACAAAAGTCTTTATTAAACATCACTTCATAACAAACTACTTCAGACGTGAAGTAAAACACTCCTGAAGCAAATTTATTATTCTTCTATTGTTTCTTTCCCTCCCGAGTCACTTCCCTCTGGCTAGAGAAAGAATATAACAGTATCTAAAGAAATATTAATATTATTGACGATATAATAAGTTCTACACAGAACCCCGGTAACTCTTGCGAAACCGGGGTTCTAAAAAAGCCTTGTCAGATTAGATTTATGCTGATGCGCTCAACAAAGATACTATATACTGATTGAGGCTCACACCTTCCCGTTCAGACGCCTCAGCCAAGCGACGATGTAAAAATTTCGGCATCCGCACAAGTAGTTTACCGCTGTAGGTATTATCGGTACTGGGTAAAGGAATATCGTCCCCAACTTCATAAGCTGTCTCAATCCACAATTCTCGCGCCTCATTGATGTTTGCCATCGTCTCCTCTAGAGTTTCGCCTTGGGTGAGACATCGAGGCAAATCTTTAATTTGAGCTACATATCCTCCCTCGGAAGTGGGATAAATTGTTATTGGGTACTCAAGATTCAAATAATATTCTAAAGACGGTTTCTCAATCTGCTTGTTCTTCTGGTTCAGTGTTTTCATATTTTTACAAATTTATGATTTGATGATTCCAGGGATTTATTATGAAATCAAATTACAAATATAGTAATCGTTCTACGAACGCTATCATAGTTGATAGCCAAATGCCAGAAAAAACTATGAATTCCACCGCAATTCGCCAGCAAATCAATCAATATTTAGATGGATTATCATCTGAACGCTTAGAGATGGTAGCCGAATTTATAGCATATCTGTCTGAGAAGGAAAGCGAAGAAGCAACTCAGGAATTACTTGATATACCTGGCTTTATTGAATCCTTTGAGCGTGGTAAAAAAGATATTGCAGCAGGTAATGTAACTAACTGGAGAAATATCCGGTCTGATGTATGAAGTCGTTTTATCGGCTGAAGCACAGGAAATTTATGCCTCAGCCGACCAAGCTTTAGCAAAGAAAATTGCAAGATGTTTTGAATACTTGGAACAAAATCCGCGTTTTCATCCCAATATTAAAGCGCTGAAGGGTGACTTTGCTGGCTACTATCGCTATCGTATAGGTGATTATCGAGTAATTTACCAGGTTGATGATGATAGCAATCAAGTCATCATCAATACTATTGTTCATCGACGCGATGCGTATTAATTACAAGTGTATTAACTGACTCAACGAAATTGTTTTTAAAGTAAGTAGTTAAGAGTGAGGAGTTAAAAGTAGTAAATTCATAACTCCTCACTCCTCACTCCTAACTCCTCACTCCTCACTCCTAACTCCTAACTATTGAAAGTGCTTGATAATCGCCTCAGCGAATTCCGAACACTTCAAGGGTTCTACGATTGGTTCCATTAACCGCGCTAAATCGTAGGTAACTTGACGATTGGCGATCGCCTCCCCAATCCCTTTCTTAATCAAGTCCGCCGCTTCAAGCCATCCCATATACTCCAGCATCATCACGCCAGACAAAATTACCGAACCAGGATTAATCCGATCCAAGCCAGCGTGTTTGGGTGCAGTACCGTGGGTAGCTTCAAAAATAGCGCATTCATCGCCAATATTTGCCCCTGGCCCCATTCCCAGTCCGCCAACAATAGCCGCCGCCGCATCGGACAAATAATCGCCATTCAAGTTCATTGTCGCCAGAATCGAATACTCATCCGGTCGAGTTTGGATTTGTTGGAAAATACTATCGGCAATGCGATCGTTCACCATTATCTTGTCTTTCCACTTACCATTCCCATGAGTTTCCCAAATTTCATTAAGAACTGTTTCTACCTCCTTGACAATTTGGGCTTTTTTCTCTCCAGTTAAGGCATCAAACCCAGGATCAATCATCCGGGCGTTTTCTTCCGCAGTGATGTCGGGTTGACTTTCCTTGTTACTTAAAATCCAAGATTCCCTCTCAGTGACGCACTCACGCCGAAACTCGCACTTTGCCAACTCGTAACCCCAATCACGGAAAGCGCCTTCGGTGTACTTCATGATGTTACCCTTATGCACCAAAGTCACCATTTGCTTGTTTTTGGGTAATTGCAAAGCGTGTTTAATCGCACGCCGCACCAAACGTTGAGAACCAGTTTTGCTAATGGGTTTAATGCCAATGCCAGAATCGAGGGGAATTTGTTTTTTACCATGTTCCGGCGTCGCGGGAATAAGTTCTTTGTTGAGATACTCAATCAAGCGATTAGCAATTTCGCTACCTTGCCGCCATTCAATTCCCAAATAAATATCTTCCGTATTTTCTCGGTAGACAATCACATCCAATTTTTCTGGATTTTTATGAGGAGAGGGCGTACCTGCATAGTATCGGCAAGGGCGCACGCAAGCATACAGGTCAAAAATTTGTCGCAACGCTACATTAAGCGATCGAATTCCGCCACCAACTGGAGTTGTCAACGGGCCTTTAATAGCGACACCATATTCTTGAATTGCCGTCAGGGTATCCTGGGGCAAATACTGATATGTACCATATAAATCGCAAGCTTCATCGCCAGCATAAACCTTGAACCAGCTAACTTTTCGCTTGCCTTTGTACGCTACTTCCACAGCAGCATCAAGCACTTTTTGAGTAGCAGGCCAGATATCGATACCAGTACCGTCGCCGCGAATAAAGGGGATAATTGGATTGTCAGGAACAATCGGTTCACCATTTTTGAAGGTGATTTTTGCTCCCGTTGAGGGAGGGTTAATTTTTTCGTACATTCATACACTCCTGATCGTGACGCAGCGACAATAAGCTTGTTAGTCATTAGTCATTAGTCATTAGTCATTGGTCATTAGTCATTGGTCATTGGTCATTAGCTTTGTACAAATGACAAATGACAAAGGACAAATGACAAATGACCAACAAAATTTGTCCTGATTGGAAGGCTATCAGATTTTGCCTTGTCTGATAAAGTTTAGAAAGCGGAGTGTTTTCTTTTCCCCATTTCACACAAGCCCCTGGATGCTATCTTATCGCCTGCACGCTAAATTGGTGTAATCTGGGAAAATACAGCAAAATAGCAGCAATGAACAATAAAAGAGAGATTACCATCAGGGTAACGGAGCAAGAATTTGCAATGTTAGAAACTCACTGTAAAGCTGTAGGTAGAACCAAAACAGACATTTTGCGAGAGTTTATCAGGACTTTAAGCACTACCCCTGTGGGCACAACTAATGAAGCTCAAGTATAAAATGGGTAAAGTTTTAGGGCAATTTTCCTGTAAACTACTCTTCGCTATCATTGCTATGCATTCTCCAAAAATTGATAGCTAATCGCTTGTTCACCGATCGCGTTTTCCGAGTAATGGCATGACAGACCCAAAGATTGTATCAGGCACTAATACTGACATTGAAGCCCTCCGCAGCCAGTTAGTCGCTGGGTCTTTACAAGTCCAACAACAAACCATCCCGCAGTTAGCTAACCTTGGCGACGGAGGATTTGATATCCTGATGGAATTTTTGCTGGAACGCCGCGACACACCAGCAACTTTGGTTGATGGCAAAGTCTACCAACTTCTTTACAAATCTGATGCGCCCAAAGTTAAAGAATTTCTGCGAACCTATTTCCCAGAGGGCGTTGTACCTTTAAAATCAGAGTGTGGTATTGATTACAGTCCCCTGCAACAGCTACTTGCTAGCCAAGATTTCCAAGCTGCCGATCGCATGACCCTGCAAAAAATGTGTGAACTTGCAGGCGCTGAGGCGCTAAAACGTAAATGGCTATATTTTACCGAGGTAGAAAATTTTCCAGTCACAGACTTACAAACCATTAATAAACTGTGGTTAATTCACTCCGAGGGGAAATTTGGCTTTACAGTACAGCGAGAAATCTGGTTGGGTTTAGGGAAAAACTGGGACGATCTTTGGGTGAAAATCGGTTGGAGGAAAGGCAATAATTGGACACGCTATCCTCAAGAATTTACCTGGGATTTAAGCGCACCCAGAGGACATCTACCCCTTTCCAACCAACTGCGAGGAGTGCGAGTGATTGCTTCTTTACTTTCTCATCCAGCTTGGAATTAGTCATTAGTCATTAGTCATTGGTCATTGGTTATGGATACTAAACAAATGACAAATGACAAATGACAAATGACAAATGACAAAATCCAAAATCTAAAATCCAAAATCCAAAATCCGAACAATGGCAAACGTTCGTCTCGACACTATTAAGCGTAAATTCAACAACGTCACCGCTATTGAGGACATTACCTTTGAGATTCCCGATGGCGAGTTTTGGGTTTTGGTGGGGCCGTCGGGGTGCGGTAAGTCCACAATTTTGCGAACGATCGCTGGTTTGGAAACAGCCTCTTCTGGCAAACTTTTTATTGGGGAGAGGTTAATGAACAATGTCCCCGCCAGACAACGGGATGTGGCGATGGTGTTTCAAAATTACGCGCTGTACCCACATATGACGGTGGCGGAAAATATCGCCTTTGGGTTGCGGATGCGCAAAGTTGACTCGAAGATAATTCAAGAGAGAGTGGTGACGGTGGCGCGATCGCTTTCCTTGGATCATCTTTTGGAACGCAAACCAAAACAGCTTTCCGGTGGACAGCAACAAAGAGTAGCATTAGGAAGGGCGATCGCTCGTCAACCGCAGGTATTTTTACTCGATGAACCTTTGTCTAATTTGGATGCTCAATTGCGGGATGATACGCGGGCAGAGTTAAAAGAGTTACATCAAAACCTGGGAATTACCACAGTCTATGTTACTCATGACCAAGTAGAGGCGATGACTTTGGCTGATAAGATTGTGGTGCTGAACCGGGGAAGAATCCAGCAAATTGGCGACCCGCAAGGCATTTATGCCAAGCCTGCTAACCGGATGGTGGCAACTTTTTTGGGTAGTCCGCCGATGAATATTTTACCGGCGAAGTATACGGGTGGTAGTTTTGATGTGGGTGGACAAGTGTTACCAGTTTCGGGAGAGATAAAGGAGAAATTGCATTTACCGGAAGGACAAGAGTTCGATTTGGGTATTCGTCCGGAACATATACAAATAAAAAATCAACCCCACTCCCCAGTTTTAACAGTTGAGGTGAAGGTGGTGGAACCTCTGGGAAGAGAGACTTTGATTCGTGCAGGGTTACTGGGTACGGGAGTAATGATGAACGTGCAAGCGGGTGCGGATGTGCGTCCACGTCCAGGCGATCGCTTGAATTTGGACTTAGATTTGGATCAGTTGTTTGTGTTTGATACTCAGACAGGTGATAGATTATATCCACAGGTGAATAATTGACACTATACACAAATTCGTAACAATTTCAACTCAGAAAGACTCCGCGTTCCTCTGCGCTTACCTCCGCGTGACGGCAGTCGCTACAACGGGGGAAACCCCCGCAACGCGCTGCCTCCCCTCTGCGTTTAAAAACACTATAATTTTACACAAAAATGTACTTACATTTACAAAGGTTTGGATAAAGGCGTTAAAACCAAACTCCCAGACTCAACAAATCCTAAAGCATTTTGCTTGCCAAACCGCCAATGTTGTTGGTATCTGTTAAGGAAGTTTTGTCCAATGATTCCTTGTACTCCTGGTACGTTAAAAATACTGCTATTTTCTAAAATTACTGCGTCGATTTGGGTGGCTTCATGTTGCTGCAATTTTACTTGTGCTAATTGAATTTTCTTGACTTGTTCAGCACCACCAAATCCCATAATCATTTCTGTTTTCTCTCCCTTTGGATTGTCAATTTCTAATTGTTGAGCCAAAGGTTTAGACAGCATCATTGTATAGGCTCCTGTATCGACTATAAAATTAAAAGGGCCTTTACCATTGATATAAACTTGGGCTGTCATAATACCAAAGTTTCCTACTAAAGGGATGGCTCCAGCAACAGGGCGAGAAGGTGCTAAAAGTTGCATTTGCTGCTTTTGCGGATTAATTATGACATCGAAATTACTTAAAAAATCTAGTCCCAAAACTCCATATATATTTTCTGGCATTGATTCTAAAGGTAATCCTAAGCCATAAAGACCGGAAACTGTTGCAGAATTGACACCTAAAATAGGTAAAAAATAGGCGCTAGTTTGGACGTTTGATAAATTCCCCCCAATAACTGGCTTGTGTTTCAAGATGCTAACGGGGATAGGGTAACTCTCAAGTTCCAATTGTTTAGCTGTTTGAGCATTAATAACTGTATGGGAACTACCTGTATCCAGTAAAAAAGATTTAGTCTGTCTACCAATGCGGACTGGAACAGAGAAAATGGGGTTATTAGCAACAAAATCTAGTTGGATGTTTGCTTGTCCTTTACCAATGCGTTGAGGAAGGCTAACACCACTTGCTTTTAGTAAAGCACTCATGCGATCGCTAGCATCAGGACGCAATCTTCCATTTGGGGCTAACATAACCTCTTGCAAGATACACTGCATAGCAGTTTCTTGCAATGCAGTTTGATTGACTTGCTGTTGCTTGGGAGTTTTCCCCTGGATGCATTGTAATACTTGTTGCATCAGTTGTTGCCCAAAGCTGCTTGGTGCTGGCTGAGATGGAGTTACAGGCGTGTTATTTATTTGCCCAACAGCCGGTTTCAGCAAGAAAGGGGAAACACTGCTTAAGAAAATACTCACAATAAAAATCACACCTAGTCCTAGGCTTTGATGTCGGTGTGGGTTTTGTTTTTTCTTAAGCAGATGTTGCAACCACCAAGCTTGAATTGCGATCGCCATAAAATCCAGTAATAATTTCTTCCTAAGCCGCTTGTTTTGCTTGAGATTTTGCTAAATCTCCAGGGGCAAAAACACCATTCTCTGTAATTATCGCTGTAATCAACTCTGCTGGCGTAACATCAAAAGCTGGGTTATAAAACTCCACACCAGAGGGAGTAAGAATGGTATCGCCGATTTGGTATATTTCCGTAGGATTACGCTCCTCAATTGGAATTTGACTACCATCAGATAAGTCAAAATCAACGGTAGAAAGGGGTGCGGCAACAAAGAAAGGAATATTATGTGCTTTCGAGACAAGTGCTAAACTATACGTGCCAATTTTATTCGCCGTATCGCCGTTAGCAGCAATTCTGTCAGCACCTACAACCACAGCATGAATCAAACCTTGTTTCATGCAATGAGCCGCCATGCTATCAGTAATTACCGTAACTGGAATACCTTCTTGAACACATTCCCACGCAGTCAGTTTCGCGCCTTGTAACCTTGGACGGGTTTCGTCAGCAAACACCCGCGCCAACCGTCCTTCTCGCCAAGCAGAACGCACCACACCCAAAGCAGTACCGTAACCAGCGGTTGCTAGCGCCCCAGCGTTACAGTGGGTAAGCAGCGTTAGTTGTTCTGGGTTAGAGGGCAAAACTTTCAAGCCATTGTCACCTATAGCTTGACAAGTTTGTAAATCTTCCGCGTTAATGGCTTGGGCAGTTTGGAAGAGGGCTTGTTTGATTTCATCGACAGTACCGATAGTTTCATAGGCAACTTTCATCATCCGGGAAATTGCCCAAAATAGATTTACCGCCGTGGGACGAGTAGAACGCAACAAAGTTGCCACATTCTCCAAATGGTTCAAAAATTCATCGCGGTTATCAGTATTAACTTCCCGTGCCCCAAGACACATTCCATAAGCAGCAGCAACACCAATAGCGGGCGCACCTCGGACAATCATAGTTTTAATTGCCACTGCCATATCATCACTGCGGCTAATTTCTACAAATGTGTACTCATTCGGTAAGCGGGTTTGGTCAATGAGCGAAACCGAATCATTGTGCCAAATAATGGGATATACTTGATTATTCTGGGACATTATGATTGCTTGATAATTTATGTGAACCACCAAAACACAAAAGCACAAAGATGACTTAGAATTTACGGCGTTGCTGAATCAGAATATGTGTAAGTCTCACGCAAAGCCAAGCCAGCGCTGGAGGAGGGTTTCCCGACCCAGGCGACTGGCGCGCAAAGCCGCAAAGAGTAAGAGTTTAGAATAGTTGTTTTTTGAGTTTCATATCCAAATTCAGCAATGCCGAATTTACCTTAGTGTCTTTGTGGTTAATTTTATCAAAAACGCTGTAATACCCCTTGCTTAATCGACTTCTTGCAAAAAACAGTTTTTAAGATATTTCTTGTATCTATAGTTCATCTGTGTTTATCTGTGTTCATCTGTGGTTTAATTTTCTGAAACATACTTTTGCAAGAAACAACCTGAGCCTAGCTCACAAGCAAGGATGAAAATAGAACTTACCCTATTCCCTACTCCCTACTCCCTACTCCCTATTTTCAAGGTAGGCAATTAGTAAGATGGGCAATGCCCACCTTACTAAGTAAGATAAATCAAAATTTCACTAGCTAACCGGAGAAAGTTGCTGCTTAAAGAAAGCTTGCAAAACTTTTTCAGCAATCTGCGGACTTGTTAAACCTAATTCTGCCTTAGATTCGTTCGGTTCAGCATGGTCTACCAGAACATCTGGCACGCCGATCCGCTTCAGTGGAACCACAATATCAGCATCTAACAGTGCTTCTGCCACTGCGGAACCAAAACCACCCATGACACAGCCTTCTTCCAAGGTGACGACACGCCCAATTTTCTCTGCTAATGGGAAAATTAATTCCGTATCTAAAGGCTTGACGAAACGGGCATTAATTACAGTGGCTTCAATACCGTGTTCGCTGAGAATTTCTGCTACTTGCATGGCTGGGTTTACCATTGTACCATAGCCCAGCAGCAACACATCATCGCCGTGACGGAGAATTTCGCCTTTACCAATTTCTAAAGGTTCCCAACCTTCTTCCATCAGCGGGACACCGTAACCGCTACCACGGGGGAAGCGCATAGCGATCGGACCGTTAGTGTAGTTAACACCTGTCACCACCATCCGCTGAAGTTCAGCTTCGTCTTTGGGTGCCATCAACACCATATTCGGAATGCACCTTAAATAGGCGATATCGTACATACCTTGGTGAGTGGGACCGTCAGCACCAACAATTCCCGCCCGATCCATGCAGAAGAACACAGGCAAGTTTTGGATGCAGACATCATGAATTACTTGGTCGTAGGCACGTTGCAAGAAGGTGGAGTAAATAGCGACAACAGGACGCATACCTTGAGTTGCAAGTCCGGCGGCGAGAGTGACGGCGTGTTGTTCAGCAATACCCACATCAATATATTGATTGGGTAACTTAGCCTGGAGTTTGTCTAAGCCTGTCCCCGTAGCCATCGCGGCGGTAATACCGACGATTTTCGGGTTTTGTTCGGCAAGTTTGACTAGGGTATGGGCAAAAACTTTATTATAGCCAGGGGGTTTGGGTTTGCTGGAGGGGATGGCTTTACCTGTACTGAGGTTAAAGGGGGTTTGGGCATGATAGCCAACTTGATCTTGTTCGGCAATTTCATAACCTTTACCTTTCACCGTAGCCACATGCACTAAAACTGGCCCTGCAATTTGATGCGCCTGTTGAAAAGTAGCAATTAATTCTTCTAAATTATGTCCATCTACAGGACCAATATAGGTAAAACCAAGTTCTTCAAAAACTGCACCCACCTTCGGAACAGCTAAGCGCTTCATCCCTTCTTTGATACGTCCTAATTCCGGAGAAAGGGACTCACCTACAAAGGGAATTTGTTTAACTTGTTCTTCAAAATTGTCCTTGAGAAATTGTACCGGTCCGCTGAGGCGCATTTTGTTCAGGTAGCGAGGAATTGCCCCAACGTTAGGAGATATTGACATTTCATTATCGTTGAGGACAACCAACAAATTTGTTTTGGGCAGATGTCCGGCGTGGTTAATCGCTTCCAGTGCCATACCACCAGTTAACGCCCCATCGCCGATAATTGCAGCAACTTTATATTTCTCCCCTTTCAAATCTCGCGCCAAAGCCATGCCCAATGCAGCGGAGATACTAGTAGAAGCGTGTCCTGCACCAAAGTGATCAAACTTGCTTTCACAGCGCTTGAGGTATCCAGCAATTCCGTCTTTTTGCCGTAGAGTATCAAAGCGACTGTAGCGCCCTGTAATCAGTTTGTGAGGATATGCTTGATGTCCTACATCCCAAATCACTTTATCGCGATCCAAATCGAGTGTTTGGTACAGCCCTAGCGTCAACTCTACAACACCCAATCCCGGTCCCAGGTGCCCTCCACTAGTAGCTACGGTTTGTAGATGTTTATCTCGAATTTGACGGGCAATTTGTTGTAACTGTCGGATCGATAAACCGTGCAACTGGTTAGGATGAGTAATTTCACTCAGATGCATACTATAGTGTTTTCCTCTCTCAATTCTATATACTGATTTTCCCACGGCCGGGCAAAGAGGAGGGGCATTGGGAATTGGGAATTGGGAATTGGGAATTGGGAATTGGGAATTGGGAATTGGGAATTGGTTTTTTTACCCATGTCCGACGATGCCCCATGCCCCTTGCCCAATGCCCCATGCCCCTTGCCCCATGCCCCATGCCCCATGCCCAATGCCCCATGCCCAATGCCCCATGCCCCATGCCCAATGCCC
>JBHYDF010000220.1:0-14168 GCA_051861145.1 Nostocaceae cyanobacterium | reverse complement strand
ATGGTTAATGGTTAATGGTTAATGGTTAATGGTTAATGGTTAATGGTTAATGGTCAATGGTTAATGGTTAATGGTTAATGGTTAATGGTTATGAACCATGAACTATTAACCATGAACCATTAACAACCAACAGTATAGGCTGTCTTTTTGCTAAAGTAGAATACTGTAGATGAATTGCTTGACCGAAACTGAGACAATCTATTAGAATTACGGATTGTCTGTCTAATTCCTGCTCGGATCAGGTAGACATACTGCAAAAGCTGGCAAAAACAATTCAAAGAGGATGCGATCGCAGTCGTGCGATCGCGTTTATATGAAACAACAAGTCAGCTACCTGTACGGCAACTTCTAAGGACAATTACATGACCTACGCAATTATTCAAACTGGCGGCAAACAATTACGAGTTGAACCAGGCCGCTTTTATGATATTGAACTGCTTTCTGCTCAACCTGACGAAACAGTTACTATAGAATCAGTGTTGTTAGTACAGCACGATGGCGAAGTCACCATTGGACAGCCTGTAATCGCAGACGCAAAGGTAGAAGGAACGGTGATGCGGCATTTTCGGGATCGCAAAATCCTGGTGTACAAAATGAAACCGAAAAAGAAAACCCGCAAAAAGCGCGGACATCGCCAGGAAGTCACCAGATTGATGATTAACTCCATTAGCCTAAATGGTTCTGTGCTTGCATCCCAAGAAGCAGCAGCTACCACTACAACTGCTGATAACGAGTCTGCTGAAGCAACTGTTGAATAATAGTTAATGGTTCATGGTTCATGGTTAATGGTTCATGGCTGAATGGCACTAAGTTAAGACACAGCCCTTGCCCTGACTGGTTAAGCGCCTGGAGGCTGGGAACCAATCCTGGGAGGCTCCGCCGACCGAGGCTTGACGAGAGGCAAAGCCTCTCGAAATACATTCCCAGCCTGGAGGCGCTTAACGAGGCAACACAAGACTTTGGGCTTAACAAGCGTGCCATTCGTTCATGGCTATTAACTATTAACCATTAACTATTAACCATTAACTATTAACCCCTAAACTTAATCTACAAGAGGAAATTATGGCTCATAAGAAAGGAACTGGTAGTACACGTAACGGACGTGACTCTAATGCTCAACGACTAGGCGTCAAACGCTACGGTGGTCAAGTTGTACGCGCAGGAAATATTCTCGTGCGTCAACGCGGTACCAAATTTCACCCCGGTCACAATGTCGGTATTGGTAGCGATGATACTCTGTTTGCTTTAGTTGACGGCGTTGTGACTTTTGAACGCAAGGGCAAAACCCGCAAAAAAATCAGCATCTACCCTGTTGCTGCTGAAGCTACTGCTTCTTAATTCCGATAGTCAAACTAAAATGGTGGGCAATGCCCACCCTACTTTTGATTTATGGTAAATAATATGACATTAAATTTTCCACTAATACGCCTATCGCTAAACCAATTAAAGAAAAAATATACATAATCCAAAAGGCTAGTCCATCCCTATATCCGGCTGTTTGAAAATCTATCCTTACTAGCATCGTTGCTGTAATAATCACCAAAATATCAAGAAACATCCGAAAATGGGCAAGAATAAGAAAAAACAAGAATGCCGCGAAGACGGTGAAGCTGAAAGACTTGAGATTTGATGTAAAAAAGTTGATAGAATAATTAGCAAATTTTGACCAAGAAGAGGTTAAGGTTGCTACTAAAACAAAGTTAGCGATCGCAACTAGCACCCACACAAAAGGCTGAACATTCGTTCTCGATAGCACCCACCCTAGGGAAGTATAGGTAAGTAGTAATAGCGAAAGGGAAATTTTGGGAAGTTTTTTCACATTTGACATGGGTCGGTGTTTAAAAGCACGCCCGCTAAGCGCTATTGTTTCACATCTACGCGCTATGCAAGTGTTAATTAATTAACGCAGTTTCTAATAATTGACTTTTATCGACCCGCTTTTTGCTGGATGATAGGGTTATTTTTGCTTATGCGTTTTGCCTGGCTCCTAACCAGGATAAACAAGCAATACGATCCAAATAGATTTTGAATAGTTGAGATTATCAACATAATCATCATATTTGTTTCGCCTGGGATCAATAGGTGATTTTGCTCTCTTTAAGCCAAATCCACAAATTGATAGATAATTTCGGCAAAAATTTAGTTAAATATCATTTAAACATTTGTAAACTGTTAGCAGTTATGTAGCCGCGTGTCACATCTTGTTTAGGAAATATTATGAGACAACTTGTTATCGCTGAGCGCGTGTGCCTCATTGGACATATAGTATCGATGGTGTTTGGACTGGTAGGAATATTACTGGTTGTACCTAACGCCGAAATAATTTTGAACTTAGCCGAGGTTGGACAAACCGCCATGCAATGGAGTTTGGCTGGAGGCGGCGTGGTTTACATGATTTTGGGTGCAGCTGCTGTTGCTTTGTATGCTTACCGGACATTGGGGTTGCGTTTGTGGTTGGCATTTATGCTACCTTCGGTGTTTATTTCTTTAAGCAGCGAATTGCTAGGAACTAGCATTGGCTTTCCTTTTGGTCACTACAGCTACTTAAGTGGTTTAGGTTACAAAATTTCGGGTTTGGTGCCGTTTACTATTCCCTTGTCTTGGTTTTATGTGGGATGCTGTTCTTACCTACTGGCGCGTGCTGGTTTACAAGTAGATAAAAAACCTAGTTTATTGCGTCATGCAGGTGCGATCGCTTTGGCAGCTTTGTTGCTTACCTCTTGGGACTTTGTACTAGATCCAGCGATGAGCCAAACTTCTCTACCTTTCTGGTATTGGCACCAACCGGGAGCTTTTTTTGGTATGCCTTATCAAAACTTTGCTGGCTGGTTGGGTACTGGTTCGGTATTTATGACTGTGGCTGCACTTTTGTGGCGAAATACACCAATTAATTTAGAGCGATCGCAGCTCAATTTACCCCTAATTGTTTATTTAAGCAATTTTGGTTTTGCTACAGTAATGAGTTTGGCTGCTGGTTTCCCTATCCCCGTGTTACTTGGCTTGTTACTGGGTGTCACTCCTGCTGTACTGCTGTGGTGGAAAACTCAAACCGTATCCCCATCCACTGCTGTAGAATCTGCAACTAAGGAAGTGCAAGTGGCTCCGGTTAAAATTGCTTTTAAGTAACCCACAATACTCATACCCTAACAGGATTTTAGATTTTGGATTTTGGAAAATGGTTCATAGTTAATGGTTCATAGTTCATAGTTAATGGTTCATAGTTCGTAGTTCATGACCATTAACCATTAACCATTAACCATTAACCATTAACCATTAACCATTTTCCATTAACTTAATTGGGATCGCTCAGTATTATTACAGTGACAGACTGGTTAACAATAGCAAGCGCTTTGGCGCTGTTTTTACTTCTCATACAAATACCGGCAGTAGCAATTCTGCTGTCACGCCTCCTCAAAGGGCCTCGACGCCATCCTCCTATTCAACCACAACAGCCGACACCAGAACTTTTGGGTAGTGTTAGTGTAGTTGTTCCTACCCTGAATGAGGTTCTTCGTATTAGTCCCCTATTGGCTGGCTTAAGTCGGCAAAGCTACGAAGTTCGGGAAATTATTGTTGTAGATAGTAATTCCACCGATGGCACCCGTGACTTAGTAAAAGCCGCACAACAAAAAGACCCCCGCTTCCGTTTAATCACAGATGATCCCTTACCCTCTACTTGGGTAGGGCGTCCTTGGGCATTGCATAACGGCTTTTTGCATACAACAGAGGCGAGTGAATGGTTTCTGGGTATGGACGCCGATACCCAACCATCTCCCGGTTTGGTTGCTGGTTTAGTGAAAACTGCCGTAGCTCAAGGATATGATTTAGTTTCCCTTTCACCTCAGTTCATCCTCAAATATCCGGTTGAGTGCTGGCTACAACCAGCGTTGTTAATAACACTACTTTATAGATTTAATCCAACTGGTATATACACTGAAGAAGCAGAACGGGTAATGGCTAACGGACAATGCTTTCTCTGCCGTCGTTCGGCTTTAGCGGCTGTTGGTGGTTATACCAGTGCGAAGAGTTCTTTTTGCGATGATGTCACCCTGGCACGGCACATCGCCGCTTCTGGGTTTAAGGTAGGCTTTTTAGATGGGGCAAAAGTGTTAAAAGTGCGGATGTATGAAGGGGCGATGGAAACGTGGAAAGAATGGGGACGAAGCCTCGATTTAAAAGATGCTTCCTCCCGCGCCCAACTATGGGGAGATTTATGGCTACTAACTTCAGTTCAAGCTTTACCTCTCCCCATCCTCCTCACCTTCGGACTCACTACTCCCCACTCCCTAACGCCACTTGCTACAACTCTGGAAACCAGAGCAACGCAGTGGCTCCTCCCTATTCCCCTCTTTTTACTGGGACTAAATTTATTTCTAGTGGTGATGCGCTTTTTGTTGCTTTTTGCGATCGCACCCAGTTATGACCGCACTCAAGCGAGAGGCGGTTGGTTATTTTGGCTTTCCCCTTTGGCAGATCCAGCAGCTGTAGTGCGAATCTTTTTATCAGCATTCCGCACTCCCCGACAGTGGAGAGGACGGAAATACTAAAGTTAGGAGTTAGGAGTTAGGAGTTAGGAGTTAGGAGTTAGGAGTGATGAGTTAGGAATTAAGAAGTCGAGTTAGGAGTTAAGAGTGATGAGTTAGGAATTAAGAATGATGAATGATAAATGATAAAAAAGTTTCATAACTCCTCACTCCTCACTCCTAACTCCTCACTCCTCACTCCTCACTCCTAACTCCTAACTCCTAATTCTTCTTCATCATTCAAGCGATCGCCGCGTTCGAGTTCCCAGAGAATTTGATTTCCTTCTCTACGTACCCGCGAAACTATCCAGTTGCGCCAGCGCCATTGGTCGCCGCGACTGGTGACGGCGCTAGCGTGGACATCCATTAAATCTGCCAGTTCGGAACTGGTGATTAAGTAACCTTTTTCGGCTATTTCGTCAGCGATCCGCAGGGTTTCGACCAAGTTGCGGAGTTGTACTACTCTCATTTCGCGTGGTAATTCCTCGCTGTTGAGTGTAGCTGAGGGATGAGATGTATCCATCATGGTTATATCGGATGCAAGAGTACTGACTTGGTGTGTATTTTGGTTAATTATCGTCGATTCACTGTTAGAATCAGATACGCTTGCTACCGCAATTTCAACTGGCATCCGTGAATTTTCTTCAGATGAAAAATTTATGCCGGGAATTTTCTTCAGTAATGGAGTTTTACCGTTAGCGAAAGCACGAGCGATCGCATCACAGCGTTCGTTACCTACGTTACCCGCATGACCACGGACATGTTGCCATTTTACCTGGCGGCTGTTGAGTTGGTCGAGTTGTTCTAACAAGTCTTGGTTAAGGACGGGGTTTCCATCTGCTTTTTTCCAGCCTTTTCTTTTCCAAGTTTTCACCCATTTGGTAATGCAGTTGATTAAATACTCACTGTCGGTGTAGAGGGTGATGGATTCGGTTTGTCCGGATACTTTCAGGAATTCCAAAGCAGCGATCGCGGCTTGCATCTCCATTTTGTTATTAGTGGTATGCCTAGATGCATCGCCCATTTCGTGAATTGAACCATCACTAAAGTAGACGACAACACCCCAACCGCCGGGGCCTGGGTTGCCGGTGCAAGCACCATCAGTATATATACTTTCGATTGTAGGAAGTGAAGACATGGTTGAAATTTTAAACCGCAAAGGTGAGGCAGCGCGTTGCTTTGGTTTCCAAAGTTGTAGCGACTGCGATCGCGAGGTACGCAAAGTAAATTAGCGGCAAGACAAGGCAAGCACAATTAAGTAAGTATAATAGCGATGTTCGCAAATCTATCTAAATTTTTGATTTTCGTCAGAAACTGTCCTGTTTGAAAAGTTCGAGTTCCACACCGTAATAGTTATTTGTACGACCCAGTAGATATTTTCAATACTGTTGTGGGTCATCTTTTTTTAGTTGTACAATTACTAGTTACAAACGTCATTTGTCCTTTGTTCTTTGTCATTTGTCATTTGTCATTTGCTCAAAACCAATGACCAATGACCAATGACCAATGACTAATGACTAATGACTAATGACTAATGACCAATGACTTTAAGAAAACTGAGCAAAACTCTGACAATCAAATTTTTTTAACATTTCTAAAAATTTGAAAACAGCAGGAATATGGAGAGCATTAGATAAAACTGCAACAGCAATGACTCGTTCTAGCGGATCTGGCAAATTATATACCTGCACTCCGGGGGGAATTGGTATGGCTGCTAAACGTGGCAGAATAGCAGCTCTAAGTCCTTGATTTACCATGCCGACAATAGTAGAGTCTTCTTGAATGTCACTTGTGGTATTTAAAGAAGGTGCTACCTTTTTAATATGATTGTGTAAAATGCGTCCGCAAGGTAGGCAAGGAAGCGAAACAGGTGGATAAGCAGCCAAATCTTCCCAAGTTATTTGTGGACTATTTATTTTGGCTTGTGGCGGTAGTAAAGCTACATACTCATCTCGGAGAATTTCCCAGGTTTCAAATTCATCACTGGTAGGTAGATAAGTAATACCAATATCAGCGCGTCCTTCCCGTAAACAATTTTCTATATCTAGGTAGTCAAGGCGCTCTATGATAGTTACAGAAATTTCTGGAAATTGATGGTTAAATTTAGCGATCGCAGTCGGTAGTAAATGAGTAGCGACACTACGAAAAGAAGCAATCCGCACATGACCACCGTGTAAACCTTTATGCAGATTTGCTTGTTGTTGCATCATTTCTAGATGCTGTAAGGCTTGACGAGCATGATACAGAATGCGTTCTCCTGCTGGTGTCAATATCGCACCATAACGACCCCTAGCAAATAAAGGTACGCCTAATTCTTCTTCCAAAGTGGCAATAGCATGGCTAATCGCTGGTTGGGAAAGCTGCAAGTCACTCGCCGCCTCACTAAAATTACCACACTCTGCCACTGCTACTAAGGCTCGAATCTGGGAAAGTTTCATATAAAAACCTCCGGAAGCGTGGAAACCTTGTGGCTTTAGCCCAAGGAGCAAACACGACACACTTCATTTATCAACCGTAAATGATTGTATCAATGATTTTCTGTTTATAAACCAAGTTTATAGAAACTATACAAGCGATGATTTGAATACTAACAGAGGAGTTGTTAGAGTATTTGTTGTTAATCAATGCTCTAGCATAATGTTATGAAAAATAACAGAGTGTGTCTGCCATCAAAAGACACAGAACTAAAGCTAAAATTCAGCTATAGTTCTTATTACTATTTGCGCAAATTTCTGCGTGATATTTGGCAAAATATTGTGAATGCTCTACTAACAAATCATCAGCAATTGCAAGTAAAGCAAAAAGTTGACCGCCAAGGAAATATTTATTGGCAAGCATACGAACCTATCACAGGTAAATCTTTTACATCAGGCTCTGAAGCTGATATTATTGCCTGGATTGAACAACTTTATAGGTAAATAATTAAGCTGATAAATACATTTCCTACTCCCTACTCCCTACTCCCTACTCCCTACTCCCCATTTTCATATGTCAAATCTAACTCTTGTCATCGGCAATAAAAATTATTCATCTTGGTCACTTCGTCCCTGGTTGGCGATGAAACAATTCGGGTTAGAATTTGAGGAAATTCGCATTCCTTTATATACCCCAGAATCTACATCAAAAATTCGTCAATATTCTCCATCAGGAAAAGTACCTGTCTTGTTACACGATACTATTACAGTGTGGGACTCTCTTGCTATTTGTGAATACTTAGCTGAAGAATTCCCAAATTTACACTTCTGGCCAGAAGATAAAGCTGCAAGGGCAATTGCTCGTTCTATTAGTGCAGAAATGCACTCAAGTTTTCAAATTTTGCGTAATAATATGCCCATGAATTGCCGTACTAAATTTCCTGGTAAAGGTATGGCACTTGGGGTACCAAAAGATATTGACCGCATTACTTCTATTTGGCGAGAGTGTCGGCAAAATTTTGGTGCTGGTGGCGATTTTTTGTTTGGTAAATTTACAATTGCCGATGCTATTTATGCACCTGTTGTTTTGAGATTTGTTACCTATGATGTGCAGTTAGATGCTGTAGCTAGAGATTATGTTGAGGCTATTTTAGCACTGCCAGCATTGCAAGAATGGATAAAAGCTGGTGCGGCGGAGAAAGAAATTCTTCCTCAATTTGAGTTTTAGGTAATAGTCTTTATAAATCTCACGCAAAGCCGCAAAGGCGCAAAGTTTTCTTCGCGTCTTTGCGCGCCAGTCGCTACAACTCTGGAAACCAGAGCAACGCGCTGGCTTGGCTTTGCGTGAGATTATTTATTACGGCACATCAAGCGTATTTCACTCAGATCAGCACTGAAACCCCAACGTTCGTAAAATGCAATCATTTCTGGCAAACAATGAAGAGAAAATTGCTCTATTGAGCGTAATTTGGGATGATTGATAACTGTGTCCATTAATTTAGCGCCAAGTCCCATGTTTCTGTGAGTAGGCTTGACGATGACATCGTAAATATTTGCTCTGTAAACAAAATCAGTGAGGACGCGAGTAAAAGCAATTAAGCGATCGCTCTCATCAACCAACCCAATTACAATATCTGATGCTGCTAGCATCTTCACAACGTCTTCACGGTTACGTTGTTTACTCCAAAATTCTTTTCTATATAAATCTAGTAAATCTGAAATTTGATTTTCACTTAGCTTTTCAACAACTTGGTAACTCATTTGGTTTAAACCCAATCAGCAGCGCCAGTTCTAACCATTTCCAGTAGCAGTCTACATCAATAAAGCCAATGTCTCTTAGCCAGCAAAGTTGAGTTTCTACGTCTAACAGTTTATTTGATGGATCGTCTGGGCGATCGCTAATACCAATTGCTTGTCGAAAACGTTCATGCAGTCTTGGTGTTGGTGAGGCTACGTGTTCCAAGTTGCAAAAAATGCCTCCTGGTTGTAGAAGCTGGAAAATTTCTCTGTAGAGGGAAAGTTTGCGATCGTCATTGAGGTGGTGGATCGCAAAACTGGAAACAATAGCATCAAATTTACCCAATTCGGGTAGTGGTTTATCTAAGTTATGCGCTATTACTTCTACTGTAGAATCTCCAGCAAACCTGTTTCTTGCTGCTTCTAGCATCGTCTGGGAAAAGTCTACCGCAATACTTTGAGCATGGGGACGGTCAATTTTGAGGAGTGCTAGTAAGCGGCCATCTCCTGTTCCCAAGTCAAGAATGCGCTGTACGTTTTTGGGAACATGTTCTAATAATACTGCTTCGCCTTCTGTGCGATGGGGGATTTTATCCGCTTCTGCTAAATATCGTAAAGCATGGTCTGCGGAAGTCCAGAGGTTAATCATAATGATGTTTGGTGGTGGTTGCGAATAAAAACTAACAACAGTTTTAAATGTAACCGCAGTAGCTGGACAGAAACTACACAGAAGCTGATACCGTCAAACAAAGTAATACATCGTTGTGGACGTGACAGCAGCTTGAAAACTCGGTCTAACTATTGGCAACTTCTACCGTATATCCGACCCCAGTGGCACAATATCATCAAGGGGTTTATTGGCATTTTGGGATATGTACTGGCAACATTAACGCTAATCAATCTTGCCAAGAACTTTTCTACTGCTTTTGGTAACGGAAATATTATACAGACTGCCCAACTTCTTGGCATTTTAGCAGGAGTGTTTCTGACAAGGGGCTTTTTTCAGTCCCTGCAAGATATCTACATGGCGAAAGCTTCTCTACGTATTGCTTTTCAACTTCGCAAACAAGTTTACACCCACCTGCAAAAGCTGAATCTCAGCTATTTTGAAACTGCAAAAGCTGGTGATTTATCTTACCGGCTCACGGAAGATACTGACCGAGTTGGGGAAGTGGTGCATAAACTCTTTCATGATTTTATCCCCTGTATTTTGCAGTTGGTAGCAATTCCTATCTACATGATTATTCTCAATTGGCAACTGACACTTGCTACTGTGATAGTTGCGCCGCTAATGGGTATTTTAATTGCTTGGTTTGGCGATCGCTTGCGTAAATACTCCCTCAAAAGTCAAAATCGTGTGTCGGATTTGTCAGCAATACTGACGGAAGTTTTTAGTGGTATCCGTATTGTCCAAGCTTTTGCCGCAGAAAATTACGAAATTGCCAGGTTTAGCCGCGAGGCGGAACGGACAATGAGGGCCAAGTACTCGGCGGAAAGGTTGAAAGCTATTCAAATTCCCATTGTCGGATTTCTGGAAGCGTTGAGTGTCCTGTTCGTCTTGTTCGTTGGCGCTTGGCAAATTGCTCATGGCAATTTAACAGTACCAGAGTTTGTCAGCTACTTGACGGCAGGAGGTTTGTTAATCGATCCTATCGGTCACGTTACTAATAACTACAACGAGTTTAAACAAGGTGAGGCTTCTGTTGACCGTGTTTTTGAATTACTGGCGATTCAACCTGCTGTAGTAGAAAAACCTGATGCTATAGTTCTTCCCCCAGTTACGGGTAAGGTGGAATATAGCCATGTGTCTTTTGGCTACAAAGCTGGTGAAGTAGTTTTAAAAGATATCAGTTTGTTGGCAAAACCAGGAGAAGCGATCGCGCTAGTGGGTGCTTCCGGTGCTGGTAAAACTACGTTTGTAAATCTCCTTCCCCGCTTCTACGATCCGCAAGATGGACAAATTTTAGTTGACGGTGTTGATATTCGCGATGTGACGCTTCACAGTCTGCGGCGACAAATTGGCATTGTTCCCCAAGAAACTATAATGTTCTCTGGGACAATTGCTCAAAATATCGCTTTTGGACAAGCTGATTTTGAAATGGCTGCTGTTGAGGAAGCGGCAAAAATTGCTAACGCCCATCAATTTATTACTCAGCTAAAAGATGGTTATCATACTTGGGTAGGCGAACGCGGGGTAAACTTATCCGGTGGACAACGACAAAGAATTGCGATCGCGCGTGCGGTTCTCCTCAACCCCAGAATTTTAATTCTCGATGAAGCCACATCAGCCTTAGATTCTGAGTCGGAAGCTTTGGTACAGGAAGCGTTGGAAAGGTTGATGGAGGGACGGACGGTGTTTATTATTGCTCACCGTTTGAGTACAGTCAGAAGGTGCGATCGCATTTTGGTACTGGAAAAAGGGCAAATTGTCGAGTCGGGAACTCACGCAGAATTGTTAGCGCTTTCGCGTCGTTATGCTCGATTTTATAGTGCTTCGCGGTAAGCGTAAAACCCAAACCCCTCCCCGCGTGCGGGAAGGGGTTTGGGGTGGGGTTCTTTGGGATTAATGAATTGATGTTCTAGAACAAACCGGATTTTTTGTCACAATTTTGCATACTGAATCGGTGTTTTAGGCTCTAATCACATAGTGATCTGTCCTAAATCACAATTTTTGATCAGGAAAATTTCATCAGCAACTTGGAAAGATATATAGAAGTAGAAAACGCAACGTCATGTGAAAGAAATTTTAAACATGACTTGATGCTTACAAAAAAAGTTCCAGAGATACCAATGATGAACCGTGCTTTGGATTTTATTTTTATAGATTTCTTCGCCTTTACCATTAATAAGATGTTTGGTACATTGCTTAAAACTAAAATATGCAATTATTCTTGGGAGGAAAAAAATCAGCAATTCTTAAAAGAAGAAACAGAGCAAGGTGATGATAGATTGACGTAAAAATTTTCTTTTGAAGAGATAAAAAAATAATCACCAATAAATTCAAGTCCCTCTCTCAAGCTTGGGAGAGGGATTTACTCGCTTTTTGGGATTTGTGGTTTTCACTTCAGGGTTTTACGCTAGCGCCATCCTTATAAGCGTTTGTCACAAACATCAGCCCATTTGTTGTTTTTGTTTGAACGTTTGTTACAAACATTAGCCCATTCATAAGTTTTGTTTAACCGTTTATCACAAATACATAAGCATTTATCGCAAACATTAGCCCATTCATAATTTTTGTTTAACTGTTTATCACAAATGCATAAGCATTTATCGCAAACATTAGCCCATTCATAATTTTTGTTTAACCGTTTATCACAAATACATAAGCATTTATCGTAAACATTAGCCCATTTGTTGCTTTTGTTTGAGCGTTGGTAACAAATACCTCTTCCCTAACCCCTAGGGCGTGTTTTCAAACTGTGAGATCCCCCCTCTCCCCCCTATCCCCAGAGGGGGCCCCGAGTCCCCCCGTAAAAAGGGGGGAAAAGTCTTCTCAAAGTCCCCCTTTTTAAGGGGGATTTAGGGGGATCCCAATCTCAACTCATAGCGTAAAGATTAGTTTGAAAACACGCCCTAGCCCCTAATACCATTTCACGTTTATCACGATACACATAAATCTTGTAGAGACGCGACGGCAGTCGCTACAACGGGGGGAACCCCCCTTCGGGTTCGCCAGTCGCCTACGGCGGGAAACCCGCCGGAGAGCGCTGGTCTCACCGCAACGCGCTGCCTCAAATTTCGCGTCTGGTCCACCGTCTGCATTTGTATCAGAGTTTTTGTGAAATGGTATAACCCCTAATCCCTAACCCAAGCGCCCCTAATCCCTAACCCAAGCGCCCCTAGCCCAAGCGCCCCTAGCCCCTAACCCCTTCTATCTCACCGATTTAAGAGTATCAATTTGTTTTGCAAACAAATCAGTGAAGATACTTAGGACAGAGCGATCGCGCACTTTAATATTTGCAGTTATTGACATACCTGATTGCAGTTTTACTTCTTGATTTTTAACCATTAAAGATTGATGGTCTAGGCGAATTTTAGCAGGGAAACTGTAGTAAGGACGAATTTGCTCAGGTGGGAGAGCATCGGAACCAATCCAGGTTATCTCACCTTTGATATCACCAAATTCGCTAAAGGGGAAAGAATCAATCCTCACGTCTACTTTCATTCCCTTTTTCACAAAACCAATATCTTTATTGGTAATATACACTTTAGCAGTGAGAGCTTCATTCGGGACAATTTTCAGGATTGGTTGACTAGTATTAGCATTAGCAACATAACCCGGAAAGCGTGCTTGTAAATCAAAAACAATACCATCAGCAGGGGCATGCAGTTCTTGATAATTTAAATTTAACTTAGCTTGACTAATTTGACCGTCTATTTCTGCCAGTTTCTTTTCATTTTCGAGAACAGCTTTATTCAATTCACTATCAATCTGAGCGATTTGTTTATCATTATCAGCTATTTTAATCAGCAAATCTTTTTTAGCAGCAGCGATTGTATTACTCAGCTTTACTTTTGATTGCGCGATCGCATCTTTTAAACGCGCTTTTTCTTCTGTAAAACGTTCCACTTCAGCTTGGCGCGTACGTACTTCCTGTTGTTGCTTAATAAATTGCAAGCGAGAAATTGCCCCTTCTTCAACCAACGGCTCAATACTGTTAAGAATATTCTGATTCATACCCCGAACATCAACAGCAGAGGATAGCTGAGCTTGGTTTTCCCGCAGTTGTTTTTCTAATTGTTCAGTTTCTAACTTATCGGTAGCAATGCGAGTATTTAATTCTGCTTTGCTAAATTCTAAGCGAGCTTCTTGCTCTGGGGACAGATTAACTTGAGATGTTCCACTCAATTGAGCGCGGTAAAGTTGATTTTCTGATGTGAGTAGAGCGCGACTTTTAGTAAGAGATAATAAGCCAGGTGGTAATTTAAGTTGCGTAATTAATTGTTCTGTCTCTGATACAGTATTTTTTCCGACAAGTTGGGCGCGGTAAAATTGACTTTCTTGAACTAATGAAGTGCGAATTTTAGTTAAAGCAAGTAGTTGAGCTTGTCCGGCTGTAGGATCTAGCCGCAAAAGCAAATCTCCCCGGCGTACTAATTGTCCATCCTTAACATAAATAGCTTTAACTACCCCAGTTACAGGAGCTTGTACTTCTTTAACAGTTCCTTGCGGTTCCAACTTACCTTGAGTGGGAATAGCTTCTTCAATTTTGGCGAAATTTGCCCAAACTAAAACCACGCTTGTTACTCCAACCAGTCCCCAAAGAATAGCTCGTGACCAAAAAGGCGACTGTCGCAGCACAACAGCAGGAGCAATTTTACTGTTTTCAACAGAAGAAGATTTTGAAGATTTTACCGATACTTTAACTTCTGGTTCCAGCGCTTTTGGCGCAGATACAGATTTATCATTAAGCGCAATACCGTTATATTTATTCATTGTTTTAGTCATTAGTCATTAGTCATTAGTCATTAGTCATTAGTCATTAGTCATTAG
>JBHYDF010000219.1:5493-14187 GCA_051861145.1 Nostocaceae cyanobacterium | reverse complement strand
AAGTAGCTTATCAATAACAGGGGCTACCCGGCAAAGTTTGTGTGACAGAGTACTATTAGTCCACCACAGAAACTTTGCGGGGTTTGTAGTCGGCGCTTCAGCGCTGAAGCGCCGACTACAAACAATACCTACCCAGCATTTTTAGGTTGGTAGAGTACTATGTTCATGGTGTCTCTTGTGAGATAGGCGTCTTGTGGGGCTTTTTGGTCTTACACTATTGTTAGTAGGGACGGGTTTTGTTTCAATCTCAAATTAAAGCCAAAAGTATCTCTGCTAAACCCACCCTACAAAAATAAAGGAAATTTGCTGTTAGATAATTCGACCACAGATGAACACGGATTCACACAGATAAAGAATTGGTGTGAATCTGTGTCGCGTGATTTTCGCAAAAAATCTCATCTTTTGGGGCGATCGCGCAACTACTCTGGCAGATGTTTCAGATATTGCACGATTGCCTCTGCTGTTGACACATTAGTTGCAACTAAAACCTGATTAATATTGCATATCCTTAACATTTCTTCTTCTTCTGCTTGATCAGGCTGAGGTTGCAGGAAATCTCTCAGGAAAATAACTGCCAAAATGTCTCCTGAGTTAACGAATGAACCTATTCTTTGATATCCTCCAGATGTTGCGGCAGGGATTAATTTAGTAATAATTATACCCGATTGTTGATGTAAAACCTCAGTAACAGATGGCCATGTCATTGTCAAAGACCGCCAGAAAAACTCTTGGTGTCTACTAACAAATTCGACTAGTTCCGATTTTTTGCTTTCATGAGCTATGAGTACTATGTGTTTTTGAGTGATAATTTTGGGAAGCGTACTTACAGTTGCTTCTTGAAAAATCAAATTAGCCAGAACTTCCTCTATTTCAGAAAATTCTTTCACAATTTCAGTCATTGGATCCGAGGCTAAAACACTATTTACTTCTTCTTTTAAAGTTGCATCTACAGCTTCCTCTGTGATTTGAGTAAATATGATATCCTGTTGAATTTGTGTTGGTACTTCGCTGACTTCATCAGGTTCTTGATTTGCAATTTCAGAAGTTTCTACATTATCAGATATTGGTGAAACTAGTTCTGAATCTTGTATTCCTAACTCCACATCTTCTTCATAACTAGCAACTTCCGGAAGTTCGCTTAATAACTGTTGCTGTTCCTGAGTTATTTGTTCAAGAGCTTCAACATCATCATCAAAGACTGGACTGTATCCATCTACAACTATTTCAAAAAATTCTAAATCTTCTTCTTCTGTTATTAATTCCACATTTTCAATGCTGTCTATTTGTGGAAGCCCGTTGAAAAGTTCAGCTAAATCGCGTAGCTGAATTACAGTGTCATCTGTGATTTGTCCAGCTTCTGGAGTCTTTACTTCACCAACTTTAGGTTCTGTTGCTTTTGGAGCTTGGCTTACCATTTGCAACAACTCGCTAAGTATATCACGCGGTTGAATAACGGTCAATTCGACTTCGCTAAATTCTGGAAATTCACCGCTGACAACTTCCGGAGTTTCTATTTCACTGATATCACTTATGGCTGCTTCGGGGACAGAGATATCAAGATTTACATTTTCTTCCTGATTGACAGTTTTTGTTGGTTGGTCAGTTTTTTCAGGTGTGGTGTCTGGTGGTGTTTCAAGTGATGCGATCGCATCAGAAAGTTGAAGGACTGTGTTTTCAGGAGGAATAAAAGTATCTTGCCAAAAGTCTTCTTCTTCTTCTTGATATGCAAGACTTAAAATCTCAGGTATTCCTACTTCATCTTTGATTTGATTAGATTCTTCGGCAAGGTCAATTCTATACTCAATAGATTCTTGATAAATTTCCTCGGTCGAAACTTCGTTGACTTCCTCAATAGATTCTTGATAAATTTCCTCGGAAGGAATTTCCCTAACTACCTCTGATGCTTCATTAACAACATTAGCATTGTTGAGATTTTCACCATTACTAACTTCCTCTGGTGGTTGATTGGCAATATTGGCATTGTTGATATTTTCAGTTAAGCGCCAATTAGAAAACAGAGAAGGATTTATATTCCTTGCCATTGTTTCTACTTGCTCTGACAAAGGAATAATATCTTTCATCGTCAGAACAAAATCTCCAATGCGGATTAAATCTCCATGTCTTAAAAGGTATGGTTGATTTTTTTCAGCCAATTTACCATTAATCATTGAGCCATTTCTACTACCAAGGTCACAGAAGTAATAATTGCCTCCTTGATAAATTAATTTTCCGTGTAATCTACTGACATCAGGACTATCTAGAACTAAATCAGAATTAGGAGAACGGCCTATTATCCATTCTCCCGCTCTTTTGGTTGTCAAGCTCAAATCAAGCTCTTGGAATTCACTTAGCGTTGGAGAATAATTAACTTTTACTTTCATAATACTTTTTCGGTAATTTTATTAATTTATGTTATCCAGTGCTAACGGGTAGTGTATCCTAAATTCAACAGTGGAAATGATTACCAATAAAAACTACCTCCTTGTATATATAAACTATCACCAGAGGTAGAGTTTCACTCCTTTGCTAGTTCTAGCCTCCCTGAAAACTGAGTGTTGCAGTGGGATACTGAGTTGGAACATGAGCATTTCCTTGCTAGTCAATTCGATTATAAAATTCTATGCATGAAAGGCTATATTACATAACACTAACCCTTTGAGTAAATCAGGACTAAAAGGCAAACTACACGCTTACAAAATCTAATATCCTTATATGCATTCATCTGTATCTCTTTATCAAGAATATCCTTGCTCGTGTAATGCACCCTTAAATTGCGATCGCCCTTGGCAAACAGCACAAGAAATAAGGGGAGCGAAATTTTGTTTGGAATGCGGTTTTCCGGCAATTTTACCACTGGAAGTAGAGATAAAAGGAAGTCGGGGTAGTTATCAGGTAAAAAATTTTATCGGTGTGCGAGGTAATGGTCGTTTATACTCTGGGATTCAACTCCAGGATAAACAACCTGTAGTCATTAAAGAATACTTACTACCTAATCGTTGTTTTAATCCAGAGGAAACTAGCGAACAAAAAGAGACTTTTAAACGAGTGGGAGGGGTAAAATTAGCCGATGGTAGAATAGAAAATTTTCGTGTTGTTAACACATGGGAAGCTATTACTGATGAAAAAGGAGAACGTTGCTATTTAATTACTAAAGAAACAGAAGAATATCAAACTTTAGGTCAATATTTAATGTCCAAGGGGGCGATGACAGCATCTGGTGTACGTGAAGTACTCAATCAAGCCCTACAAACTCTACAACTTCTCCACACTCAAAAACTTGTTTTCCCTGCAAATCAAGTTAAGCAAGGATTAACGCACGGCAACATCAATTTAGAGAGTGTATTGATTAAAGAAGAAAATAATCAACAATTTGATATATTTCTTTGTGATTTAGCTATTTGGGAAAATATATTTATTCCACCTGCAATTCCTAGTCCTAAGCGAAGCAAGCCTGAGCAAGATTTAGAATCACTCGGTCAGATAGCCTTTTATTTGTGGGTAGGACGGACAACAAATTCCTCTGGTGAACCTCTCGATCCCAGAGATCCTCAAGAATGGCCCAATACCGATAATAATTTAAAACAGTTTCTTTATCGCTTAATTGGCTTAGGTATTCCTTTCGAGAGTGCTAAAGTTGCTCACCAAGCACTACTACAACTTCCCATAGAAACGGATGACGAAAATTTTCAACATGATGTTGCTACTCTCCCACCAGAAAGGCATTTTTACACACCTTTAATTTTACTAGGAATGCTTGCTTTGCTATTAGTTGGAGGCGGAATTTGGTATTATTTTTGGTTAGTTAATCCAACAAATGAGAATACATTTAGCAATCCTAGATTATTCGTGAAAAATGAGAAATCTGATATTTTGTAGCTTTAATAGCCTTTTTTACATCTTGCACTTGAAAAATATGGCGTTACAAAAATTACTACATACTTACAGATTTTTCGCCTTCGTTTATATCCACCAGGGACTGTAAGTCCCTGGCTTATAGCAAAAGTCCTCTTATAGAGGACTGATTTAACTAGTTTTAAGCTTGTATTATTTATTTTTTTTATCTATTGTTTAGCGGTTTATACTTAAAGGTGCAATATTATGTGAGCTTTCCTAGTCTACTGAAGTACAAATTTATCTGTGTTTACCCCCCTCTGTCCCCCCTCTTGAGGGGGGAAGACAGAGGAAAAACTTTTATTTATTGTCCATCTGTGGTTAATTACTTCTTTCTCTACTTCACTATTAAAAGTCTGTCATGTCTCATTGGATAGATTTGAGTAAGTAGTTCACATAATGGAACATAGTCATAGTCAGCACGTCTATAATAATCTAAGTGTATGGACGTGTTGTGGTAGCAGTACCACCCTAATACAAAGCCCCACAATTGCTCAAATTGCGGTGAAACTGTGAAGAAACCGCTCTCGGTGAGAATGCATATTTGCAAGTGTGGATGTGTGCTAGGTTGTTACCCTTCAGGTGATACAGTCGGCAAGTTATAAGGGCAACAAGACAAGACAAGAGCTTTCTTTGAGCCAAGAATTCTAAAGTGTGTCTGCGGGGGGAGTGTGAAAACTTATGGTTAATAATATAATATGAAATCTTATGCATGTAAATCGCTGCCTTAACCCAAATTGCGAATTTTTTAACCATGCCCTTCCCAATAATGCCAAGGTTTGCCCTTGGTGTTCTACTCCTTTGAGTAATGTTATTGCTTCTAAACCACCCCAACCCAGCCCACAACCTGATCAACCAAGCAAACCTGTCCAGGAAGCGCCACCAGCACCAGACCAATCTAACTACCAACCACCCCATCACTACCCACCTCAGCCTAATTATTCAACCTCCTATCAACAACGACCTGCTCACGTACCATCACCACCTGCACATACCCCACTATCACCAAGATTACCAATCCTGAAGTTAGTTCACACCTCCGGAAAAGAATTTCGTTTGTCACAAGAAGCAGGTTATATTGGTCGTCGTAGTCAGAGTATGCCCATTGCACCAGAAATTGACCTAACCAGCATTCCCAACGAAGGGATAGTTTCTCGTCGCCATGCGCGAGTTTATTGGGACTGGTCGCAAAATGCTTATATGATTATTGATATGAGTACAAATGGTATTTATTTAAATGGCAATCTTCTCACCCCTGGTATGCCATATCGCCTAATTAATGGCGATTTGTTGCAATTAGGTCAGGAAAATTTAGTAATTTTTACGGTTTATTTAATGTAATATTGTACTTTCTCAAAAATTAAAGCAGTCGCGATCGCCATATCTTCTGGTTTCAGTTACTGTCTTAGCTTCGGGCGAAAAGCACCCACGCGCCGAAGGGTATCGCACTTGTGTTTGGTGTTTGAGTTGCCCAAAAAAGCGAATCAATACTCCAAAAGTTGATTAGGATTAATATAGAACTAATTTTACTTTTATAGTAGAAAATAATAATTTAAGAAAAATTCAGGATCAGGACAAAAATGGCTGGGAGTAAAGTATTCATAGTAAGCTAAGTATAAATTATCTATGTCAATGCCATGAGAAAATTCTCAATGCTATGAGCAAAAACTCAGCATTGAAATCCAATACTTGGTAAAGTAGTGTAAATATAAATACTTTTGGTGATTATTATGAATTTGATTCGAGAATATACAAAATTGTATTGATTGATGGCTGATTGATTCCATAACTTAAGAATAAGCAGAAGAAGCGAGACAGGAGATTGAGAACATTATATTATGACACATAAAATCTCTCTGAGTCAGCCCAAAACAATCGTTAACGCGATCGCAGGTAGTTTAACCTTCTTAGCTGTTATAGCGGCTGTCAGAAGCGAAAATCCTAGCGCGAAAACACTCTCTTGGATTGTGGCTGTCAGCAGTGCTGCTATTGGAGTAGTTAATGAAGCTACTTTTCATCTGTATGAAGAAGATGCCAATAATCAGATACAAGCTGCCATTAGACCAAGGGATAAAAAAATTGCTGAATTAAATGAAGAAGTTAGGATAAAACGTGGAATTGAAAACCAATTAAAGCAAGAACAATCAGCTAACAAAAAATTGTCAGAAATAGTCGCTAAACTCAGAGCTGAATTAGCGAGTTATCAAGGGAACGAAAAAGAAAAACTGTTTGCTGATGCTGTTTTGGACAATTTTTTAGTTAACACAAAAGAAATTTTGAATGCGCATATAGAAGAGACTATTGAAAATTTAAAAACCTCAGTAGATGCGAAAATGAGGCGAATTAAAGATGAACGTGTTCTGGCAAAATTGCAGAATTTTCAAGAAGAGATTGAAAATAAATATTTCAGTTATAAAGTTTGGATAAGTTCGATAGAACGCGGTGAAAATCTAGATTTTGTGACTGATGCTATAGAAATATCCAATCAGATTCATCATGAATTAGCATCTTTGAAAGTTAAATTCATCAGAACTTTGAGTATTTGCGATCGCTTGAAACTGAAGAATGCTATCAATAGAGAAAAAGCCAGAAATGCGTTAGCTAGATTAGCAGAAATTCACAGAGTTAGTTATGAAGATGTCATAGACAAAATAGAAGAATCGGAGCATATAGCCGCCAATAATGACGAATACGTAAAGCACATCATAGCCGAATTGGAAAAGGCGATGGAGCGATTAGCCCAAAAAGATGAAGAAATCAAAGCTCTCAAACGTCCTCAGTACTGGACTACACCAACTCGTGACGACCAATGGGTGGCAAATATCATTATTGGTTATTTTGAGCAGTTAGGAATAACTCTAGACCGCGCTCACAATGATTACGATAAATGGCAAGCAACTCTACATTTTCATGTTGACCGAAATAAGCCTTTAGTAATGGCTAAAGACCTCAATGAACATTCTAACAAAATAGGAGAACTAGCCCATATCCTCAACACACCTGAGTTCAAATTTGATGGTGAATTGGGACTGATGACAGTTTGGGTACAAATAGCCAACCAGCCTACACAGACACAGACAGAAAATTTACTCGATGAGTATCAAAATTCTGCTTCGGTAATTTCTACAGACGTTCCGCCGGAACATCTCTACTGACATCTGACATTATTCTCAGCAAGAGCCAGAGGCTCTAATTCTCGTTCTCGTTACCAGGTTCAACCTGGTAACGAGGTTACGAGGTTTTGGAGGCTTCGCCTCTCTATTAATTGAGAATTATGCAAGATATCAGTTAAAATGGGTTATCACATATCTTGCACCTTTACGCATCAACCACAAAATGCTGCTTTCGTTCTAACCATACGCGGGTGTCAAAATATTAAGCGCATTATTACAAAGAATTGCTATCAGGAGTTAAAATAAATCAATTAAGAAGCCCATCAGAAAAATAGCGATGAGCTTTTGTAGAAAAAAGTAAGCACAATTCCAGCCCCTAATTTGGTAGTTGGTTTGAGTGTCTAGAGGTTGTTTGACTCAGCCTTTAAGAAACCTGATGGAGTGCGGCTATCTTCCCACACGGTCAGTTCTTAAGAATCTCCATCAATTTATGGCGGAGAGTGTCAAATTAGCAATATCTCTGATTCAAACTAAACTAACACTTCTTTAGTAATAGGACGGGTTCTAGCAGATGAACTCCTCACCTTCTTCAAATCCTTGGATCGGTCGCTTTGTTGGTGATAATCAGCGGTATCGTTTAGACAAACGATTAGGCGGGGGTGGTATGGGGGAAGTCTTCCTAGCAACAGATACCCGCGTCGGACAGCAAGTGGCGTTAAAGTTGCTCAAAGATACACTGCTAGGATCAGGCGAAATGAGAAAGCGCTTTGAGCGAGAAGTAGCAGTTTGTGCCGCTTTACAAAGTGACCACATTGTTAAGGTTATGGATTGTGGAGTCACCCCGGAAGGCTATCCATTTTACGTCATGGAGTACCTGCGTGGGCGATCGCTGCAACATTTGATGCAGTATGAGAAGCCGCTATCTGTTGAGCGCTCAGTAAATATTATCACCCAAGTTTGCAAAGGTTTACAGCTTGCCCATCGAGGAGTAACTCTACAATGGTATGGAGGACAAGGTAGCGAACATATTCAGGTTGTTCATCGCGACCTGAAACCAGATAATATCTATCTAATACCAACAGATTTGGGAGAGTGGGTAAAAATTTTGGATTTTGGTATTGTCAAAATCCATAGTGAATCTTCAGAACATACAAGTATAACTAGTAGATTTATCGGCACATTTCGCTATTCACCCCCTGAACAAATCCAAAATGATAGAAACTTGGACGCAAGAGCAGATATTTACAGTTTAGGGGTGATTCTCTATGAAATGCTAAGTGCAGCAGACCCCTTTGGTTTAAGCACCAAGACGAAAAATGTCAGTGAAGCCTCCTGGTTATTTGCTCATTCCTACGAAGCACCAAAACTACTGCGATCGCAACCAAAATGCGAGCAATTATCTCCGGAATTAGAAGCAGTGGTGATGAAATGCCTACAAAAAAGACCAGATGAGCGCTTTGCAACAGTAGAAGAACTTTCTCAGGCTTTGCTAATTGCTACTCAATCTCTAATCGGAACTACTGATTTAAAATTTGATCAGACTATTATCCAGTTTAAATCATTACAATCACCAGGTTCTAATGACGACACTTTTATTAGACCTCTAAAGCCGATTGAGGAAGATGAACCCGCAACAAATCAACAGCCTGATTTACTCGGTTCTGATGACGACACTATTATTAGACTTCTA
>JBHYDF010000219.1:0-5393 GCA_051861145.1 Nostocaceae cyanobacterium | reverse complement strand
AAATCAACAGCCTGATTTACTCGGTTCTGATGACGACACTATTATTAGACTTCTAAAGCCAATGGAAGAAAATGAACCCGCAATAAATCAACAGCCTGATTTACTCGGTTCTAATGACGATACTATTATTAGACCTTTAAAGCCGGTTCAGGAAAATAAACCCACAACAGCAAATCAACATCAAGATGAAAACACGTTGTATCAACCAAGACCAGCAACGCCTCTTGGACAACAGCCATTTGATGATACATTGTATCAACCGCGACAAATAAACCAAGCCGGACAACGGGCAGACGACACCCAAATTCAATCACGACCAGTAAACCAACCCAGACGACCAGAACAGACGCAGTTTCAATCGCCACCAGTAAACCAAGCCGAAAAGAAACCAGAGCAAACGCAATTTCAACAGCGATCGCCCCACCAAGGCGAAGAACGGTTATTAGATGATACTATCTACCAACCAATGCCCGATGAAAAGGAAACTAATAATAAGATTCCTATCTTTTTATTAAAAATCATTGTGATATTCTTGGTTTCTGGGCTTGCTTTTGGAGCGGGATTTTATCTATATTCTTATGTCCAATCCCGTCCACAATTAAACGAACAAAGCTTGTCAAAAAACAATCATTTATGCTAATCCCATATTTAAACCTCAATTCGCTTACAAGTCAGGTATAATTGTTTCTTGTAGATTCGCGCCCGTGAGATTCGCTCCTTTAAGCTTAGCGCCACTGAGATTTGCTCCTGTGAGATTAGCGCCTGCTAAGTTCGCTCCTGTCAGGTTTGTCCATCTCAAGTCAGCTTTGCTCAAGTCGGCTTCACTTAGGTTAGCTCGCAATAGGTATGCACCACTCAGATGAGCTTGGCTGAGATTAGCTTTGTACAAATCAGTTTTGTAGAGATAAGCGCCTATTATTTCCGCTTCATAAAGATTTGCCTTGCTGAGATCGGCTGCAATCAAGTTAGCTGTAATGAGGTTGGCAAAACAGAGGTTTGTCCGGCTCAGCTTTGCTGTACCCAAATCCGCACCTCTCAAGTTCGCGCCTCTCAAGTCTGTTCCAATTAGGTTAGCATCAGTGATGAGAGCATCTTTGAGATTCGCTTCACTCAAGTCAGCTCCAATCAAATTAGCATAACTCAAATCTGCTTGTGTGAGTTTAGCACCACTCAAATTAGCAAGACTGAAGTTAGCGGCGCTGAGGTTAGCTTCGATCAGGTTGGCTCTTTTCAGGTTAGCACCACTCAAATCAGCACCGCTGAGGTTTGCTCGTTGGAGTAAAGCATTAGCTAGATCCACCTTGCTTAAGTTTACGCCCTGGAGGTTCACAGCGCTGAGGTTTGGTTCTATCTGGGGGTTTTTCTGTCTCCACTCAATCCATTTGTCTGCACCTGCTTCCAGTAAAGCTAGATGCTCACAATTTCTCATTATTGTCTCCTTTATTCCTGACGTTCAGTCTGGGAAATTCTACCAGCTACATTTTCAATCGCTGTTAACGCTCCTTGAGCGCCTGCGAGAATATCCCGTTCTTGTCCACCTAAGTAAAGTCGTCCAAAGCTACCTACTGGTTGAACTGCAAGAATGTTAATTGCTGCTGCTTTCTCTGCTTCGTTCGCAGCCAGTGCAGCGTAAGCAGCAGGCTCAACTTCTAATACATACAGGGTTTGTCCTCCTAGTAGTAGCTGTCCCCGTCGCGTGCGATTGATTAGTTGTGCTTGGTGAGAATCAATGTTGCGGATAATCTGGCTAGAAATGACACGCGGTTTGAGACATTCGTCTTTTTTGACTCCTAATGTTGCTAAAATGGCTTGACCAGCGGCTCGCGTTTCACCTTGGGAGCTAGAATGTATTTCTAATAATCCGTATAGTCTTTCAACCACTAGTGCGCCAGGACGAACAGAGGCGGCTTTGAGTGCTACATCTGTAATGCGATTAATTTCGATTCCAGGAGAAATTTCAATCCACAATGATGTATCCCCTGGTAATGGCAAGAAACCTTGGGCTACCGTTCCCATATATGCTGCATGTTGAGGTTGCAGGCTGTCGAGAAATACGAAACTGCGTAGTTCTATTCCCAAGGTTTTGCTCCAATCATGACGGTCAAAATTATTTATTGCAATATGTATAGTAATTTTAAGTTATCATAATGCGTCTGGCTTTTATCCGCCAATTCATGGGATAAGGCTAGTTGAATTAGAAATGATTTTTGTCACAATTTTTAATAACTCTTCTGGTTCTACTGGTTTAGAAATATGCATTTGAAATCCTGCCGCGATCGCTCTTTTTTGGTTATACTCTCCCGCATAGGCAGTTAAGGCGATCGCTGGTATTTGCCCTCCTTGATCTGCTGTTAATTTCCGTATTTGCTGCATCAGCATATAACCATCTACATCTGGCATACCAATATCAGATATCAAGATATTTGGCGGTTGTTGCTGTAAGGCTAAAAGTGCCTCGGCTGCTGATGCTGCTACAGTTACCTCGGCTCCAAACTGTTCTAAAATAAAGCCTACTAATTCCCGCATATCAGCTTCATCATCAACTATCAGTACCTTTATCCCTTCCAAATTGGGACATTTGCCATCAAGTTCTCCTAGTTCCCCTAATTCCCCTGCTTTGGCTTTTGCCTGCAACAATGGTAGTTTGACGATAAATGTTGCACCTTGCCCCTCTCCAAGACTTTCTGCTTGCACACAACCACCGTGCAGCTCTGTCAAATATCGCACAATTGCTAATCCTAGCCCCAATCCGCCAAACTTGCGCGTTGTACTGCTACTCTCTTGCCGGAAGTACTCAAATACATAGGGCAGAAAATCTTGTTTTATACCTTTGCCTGTGTCCTTAACTTGAATTTGCGCCATTGTCCCAACTTTCTCTAACCGGATTTCCACTTGTCCGCCATTGGGTGTAAACTTGATCGCATTTGAGAGCAGGTTCCAAACTATTTGCTGCAAACGGCTAGTATCACCCGATACTATCGTGTTTTCTGGATCAAATACCTTGTGAATTTGAATATTCTTTGCTTCTGCGGCTAAGCGTACTGTTTCTAGTGCAGCTTCTATCGTATTTTCCAGGTTTACTTCTGAAACATTTAATACCAATTTTCCGCGCAGGATGCGAGAAACATCTAACAAGTCTTCGATGAGTTGGGCTTGTAATTTGGCATTGCGCTCAATGGTTTCTAAGGCTTGGGCTGCTGCTTTGGCATCAAACGATCGCGTTCTCAGCAGTTTTGCCCAGCCGAGTATCGGGTTGAGAGGCGATCGCAATTCATGGGAAAGTACTGCCAAAAATTCATCTTTAATTCGATTGGCGGCTTCGGCTTCTTGGCGTGCGGCTCGTTCCCGTTCTAGTAGCTGCAAGCGTTCTGCTTCATCTCGCTTGCGTTGGGTAATATCGGAGAAAGAAATAGCCACCCCATCTCCTAATTTGACTGCCATGTTGCGGAACCAACCACAAATACCATCAGCGTTATAGTAAATTTCAATATCATGGGGCTGTCCAGTTTCCACTACCCGTACGTAGCGCTGAAATAGTTCACTGTTTGCTTTATTACCTGGCAGTACCTGTAAAAGCCGTTGCCCAACTAGCTCCTCAGCAGGACGGCATAAAATTTCTGCGGCTTTGGGATTAACGTAAGTCCACTCAAAATCAATAATTTCACCTAGGTTATTTCGTACGCTTTGCAACACAGTAAAAGCATCTAAAGATAATTCTTGAGCTACCCGGAAGCGATGTTCACTCTGTCGTAGTGCTTGGTTTGCTTGCTTGCGATCGCTTATATCTACAGCGGCACAAGTTATGCCAAAAATCTCGTTATTAGCATCCCGCAAAGGCTCTACCGTTAGGTCATAATACCACTCTTGCCCAAGCATAGTAAGCTTGACTTCTTCTCGTGCGCCTACCCCAGTTTCAATCACACGGCGTTTAATTTGCGTGAGAATTTCAGCATCTTCGCGAGAAACTAAGTCTACATCGCGTTTTCCCAGTACCTCATCAACTTTATAATCAAAAGTTGGGTTATATACCCAGGTGTAACGTAACTCTCTGTCTTGGTTCAAGACAGTGATAGGCGAGTTTTTCAAAGCAACCCGCAGGCGTTCGTCAGTCTGACGCAAAATTTCTTCTGCAATTTTGCGTTCGCGAAGCGCGGCTTGCCGTTCGCTAATATCAACAGAGGCACAAGTAACACCGATAATTTCGTTGTTGCCATCCCGTAAAGGCTCTACTGTCAGGTCATAATAATAATCTCGTCCATGTATGGTAAGCTTGACTTCTTCACGTGCCCCAATTCCAGTATCCAGAACCCGTTGTTTAATTTGCGTCAGAACCTCTGCATCTGTACTAGGTAGTAAATCTTCATCTCGTTTACCCAGTACATCCTCAATCTCATGCTCAGAAGTTGGATTATACAGCCAGGTGTAGCGTAACTCCTTATCTTGATTAAATACAGAAATAGGCGAATTTTTCAAGGCAACGCGCAGCCTTTCTTCACTTTGGCGCAAAGTTTCTTCGGCAATTTTGCGATCGCGAAGCGCGGCTTGCTGTTCGCTGATATCCCGAACATAAACAGCTAAACCTTCACTCGAAGGATAAGCGCGAACTTCAGCCCAAATATTTAACGGTGGGTAACAGTCTTCAAACTCTACAGTCACTTGCTCGGTAACAGCCCGCCGAAATTCTCGTTCGCACAGCGTCCCCACCAAATCTGGAAACACTTGCCATAGCTCCTTACCCAGTAATTCTTCCGGCGTTTTTTGTAATAAACGTGCTGCTTCCCGATTCACATAGGTATAACGCCACTGGTTATCAAAAGCAACGAAAGCATCAGTAATACTTTCAAGAATGTTAGTAATCTGGGTGCGTGCTGTTTCTGCCTCAACACGCAACTGTTGCTCGAAAACTGCCGTTTCCTGACGCAATTTAGCTAGCTTCAGGTTCGCTTCAATTCGTGCTAGCAGTTCACGGGCAGAAAAGGGTTTGATTAGGTAATCATCCGCTCCTGCTTGTAACCCTTCCACACGGGATTCTTCCCCAGCCCGTGCCGAAAGCAGGATGATTGGTATTTCTCTTGTACTGGGGTTATTCCGTAACTCTCGTAGCAACTCAAAGCCGTCTAGTTCCGGCATCATTACATCCGTCAACACTAAATCCGGAGATTGTCGGCGAACGGCTGCTAAGGCAGCTACTCCATCAGCAACCGCCTCCACTTCATACATCTGACTCAGCAGACTCTTGACATATTCCCGCATATCTGCATTATCATCGGCGAGGAGGATGCGGGCGGCATTGGGCATTGGGGATTGGGCATCGGGCATTGGGGATTGAGCATTGGGGATTGGGGATTGGGCATTGGTTTTTTTACCCATGCCCGATGCCCCTTGCCCAATGC
>JBHYDF010000218.1:0-14270 GCA_051861145.1 Nostocaceae cyanobacterium | reverse complement strand
TGCCCAATGCCCAATGCCCAATGCCCAATGCCCAATGCCCGATGCCCAATGCCCAATGCCCTATTCCCTACTCCCCACTCCCCATTGCCCCTAATCCCCTTCAGGGGCCCCGAGTTCCCCACTCCCTATTTTCAAGTAGGTTTTAAGATGATAATCAGTGCCAAGTAACTTTTATCCGCTAAATAAAGGAGATTTTAAAAGACATTGCATCAAATGCGCCGTTGGGTCTCTCTTCAAAATCTGTTAATCTACGGTCTGAGCGGTCCAATCATCGCACTTAATGTTTGGCTGCTATCCGTGTTGTTTAATTATTTCCATCATCCAATCACTATCCTCAGCGTTGGGGCAATTCTGGCTTTCTTGCTCAATTACCCGGTTAAATTCTTTGAACGCGCTGGTATCTCTCGCACGCAAGCAGTAATTATTGTATTGCTGGTGACTTTAACCCTATTGGTAGTTTTGGGTGTGACGCTTGTACCAATAGTCATTGACCAAACCTTTCAACTATTAAATAAGATTCCTGATTGGTTGACTGCCAGTCAAGCTAACTGGGACTATTTTGAAGCCTTGGCGAAAAAGCGGCGTTTACCTTTAGATTTCAGTGCGATTAGTACTCAAATCAATGCTAATATTCAAAGTTTGGTGCAACTACTGGCTTCTAGTGCAGTGGGATTCGCCGGAACACTATTATCGGGATTACTGAATGTGGTGTTAGTGATCGTACTGGCATTTTATATGCTTTTGTATGGCGATCGCGTTTGGTACGGTTTAGTTAATCTCCTCCCACATCATATTCGCATACCTTTAACAACATCCTTAAGAATTAATTTCCGAAATTTCTTTATCAGTCAACTGTTATTGGGGTTGTTCATGGTAGTGAGTCTCACCCCGATTTTCTTAATTCTGAAAGTACCCTTTGCGCTTGTATTTGCTATCCTGATCGGCATATCCGAACTTATTCCTTTTGTCGGGGCAACTCTAGGTATTGGTACTGTGACAATTTTGCTACTGCTACAAAATTGGTGGTTAGCAACTCAAGTAGCAATAGCGGCGATTGTTATGCAGCAAATTAAAGATAACCTCTTAGGACCAAAATTACTTGGAGATTTTATCGGACTTAATCCGATCTGGATTTTTGTTGCAATTTTAATGGGATTCGAGATTGCTGGGTTATTGGGGTCACTCGTTGCTGTGCCAATTGCTGGCACAATTAAAGGCACTTTTGATGCTATGAAAAATGCCAAAGCAAAAAAATCTGTATTAAATTTAACTAATGAATATAATTCACCTGCGGATTGAATCGGGATGCCTGAACACAGGATTTTTGATTGTAAAAACCTTGCTAATTTGATGTTTTCACAATTCATAGGTCGCAAACATTTTTTCAAATGCGATTAGTTGATGAAATTTCGCCGCTATTTTTAAACAAAAATTAATAATAAAAAACCAGTATAAAGACTACTTAAAGATAAATGTTTTTTACGGGACAAAAAGTATAAAGTTATCATGTAAAGCTTGTGAATCTAAGATTATTCTTATACCATTTATCTGTAAACTTGTAAAACCTCTACGGCTTAAAAAGCCTGAAATCAACAGTTGCACAATCGGAAGTTACCATTCAAAATGGTAGTATTTGTGAGTTTCAGGGAAGCATTAAACTAAATCAATTACGTACCATTTGGTTTCCAATGAGACAATTAAACTTTGTGATTATTTTTATCTTTTGTTTAGCTTTGGCTGTATTCACAATACAGAACACCGAACCCAGCACGATTAATCTTGTTCCTGGTGTTCAGGTGCAAGCACCGATCGCGGTAGAACTTTTGTTAGCACTCGGCTTAGGTGCGGTTTTGGCATGGCTATTTAGTGTTTGGACACAGCTACAACGAACCTTAGTATCTGGGCAGAAAGTTCGCCAAAGTAATGTCCAGATTAAGGAACTAGAAAGCAAAGTTGAATACTACCAAGCAGAAATTCAAGCGTTAAAATTGGCGCTACCACCAGCAGGCGACACTTCCTTGAATAACGCCTAATTTAGGGAGTAGGCAGTAGGGAGTTAGGAGTGAGGAGTTAGGAGGCGCGGAGTTGTGAGTTCTAGATTTACGCTAAGTCCCTTATTTTTTAAGGGTAGATGGAATCTACAAAGGTTAAAATACTGAAAATTCCTCACTCCTAACTCCTAACTCTTAACTCCTCACTCCTCACTCCTAACTCCTCACTCCTAACTTGTTAAATTGATGGATGCTTCCGAGCTATTGGCAACAATTGAGAATCTCATATACCAGGCCGAAAGGGGAGAAATTGACCCTTGGGATGTCCAGGTGGTTGAGGTAATTGACCGTTATATTGAACTGATGGCACCGGAGGCAACCACAAGACGCTATGAAAGCGATTTGTCGCAATCTGGACAGGCTTTTTTATCGGCGTCGATGCTGGTGTTATTCAAGGCAAACACCTTGATGCAATTGCAATCAGCAAGTGAGGAACAAGAGGTTGAAATAGATGATGTACTGGCGGAAGGTGAAAACGGAGTACATTATCAAGCTCAGCGGCTGCCATTAGAGCGGCATTTGCGCCGCCGTCCATCAGCAATGCCTCCGCCAAAACGTCGTGTGACTCTGCAAGAGTTGATTGACCAATTGCAGATCATGGCGGAACAGCTAAAACTGGTGGAAAAAGCCAGCAAACCGCCCCGTACTAGACGTCAGCCTAGTATGCAATCTATGCGGGCGGCGCTAGAATTGGCTCACCAGGAAAATCTGACAGAGGTAGCTGGGGAACTAGAGCAACTTTTGCGCCGTTACTCGGCGGAACTTTGTTTGGAACAAAATTGGTTGAATTTGGAACAATTAGTACAGTTGTGGACGCAGGCAAAGCAACCACAACAAAGCAAATCTGACCACCATTCACCAAATAGCCAAATAGTAAGCGTATTCTGGGCGCTGCTATTGCTCTCGGCTCAATCGAAAGTAGAGCTATTTCAAGACGAATTTTACCAAGAGGTGAAAATTCGTTTGCTCACAAATGCAGAAAATACCAGTAAGCATTTAGAACAGTCGATGAATTGAGTTAGATTTTATCCAGAAGTATAAAGGATTTTTTCCGGAATAAATGCTTAGTTAAACCCCAAATCCGAGTAAATTGAAAGGATAAGCGTTCGTCCGTATGTTGCCAAGGCATTTCTTTGGTGAAATGCCTTCCCCGTTATTCCGCAACGAGGCAACCGCACGGAGTGCGATTGGGAAACAGGACGCGCTACGCGATGCTCCCCTTCAAGGAGCCTAAGCAAGGCGATCGCATATCATTGTAACTATGCTTATGCTTGTACCATATCCGACAATTCCCACGATCCGTGCTTTTCTGGATGACTAAGAGCAGAAATAAACCGATCATGAAGTATCACTCAATAAACGTTAACTGGCTTGTGGTTGAGGAATAAAAATATATGAAGGCGATGATTCTGGCAGCAGGTAAGGGAACTCGCGTTCGTCCAATTACCTACACCATTCCCAAACCGATGATTCCCATCCTGCAAAAGCCAGTGATGGAATTTTTACTAGAGTTGTTGCGCCAACACGGTTTTGACCAAATTATGGTCAATGTCAGTCATTTGGCTGAGGAAATTGAAAGCTATTTCCGTGATGGTCAACGGTTTGGGGTGCAAATTGCCTATTCCTTTGAAGGGCGAATTGTTGACGGTACACTGGTAGGGGAAGCCATCGGTTCTGCTGGTGGGATGAAAAAAATCCAGGACTTTTACCCGTTTTTTGACGATACCTTTGTCGTGTTGTGTGGGGATGCTTTAATTGACCTGGATTTGACAGCAGCAGTTAAATGGCATAAATCCAAGGGGTCGATTGCTACCATCATCATGAAATCCGTCCCACAGGAAGAAGTTTCTAGCTACGGTGTGGTTGTCACTGATGAAGATAATCGCGTCAAAGCTTTCCAAGAAAAACCCAAGGTAGATGAAGCCCTTAGCACCAACATCAACACGGGTATTTATATCTTTGAACCAGAGGTGTTAAAATACATCCCTTCGGGCGTAGAATTTGACATTGGTAGCCAATTATTCCCCAAACTGGTAGAAATGGGCGCACCCTTTTACGCGATCCCCATGGAGTTTGAATGGGTAGATATTGGTAAAGTCCCAGACTACTGGCGGGCAATTAATGGTGTGCTGTTAGGGGAAATCAAAAACGTGCAAATTCCCGGTCAGCAAGTTGCCCCTGGCATTTACACTGGCTTAAACGTAGCAGTGAATTGGGACAAAGTTGATATTACTGGTCCGGTCTACATTGGTGGTATGACCAGAATAGAAGACGGTGCGAAAATCGTCGGTCCGGCGATGATTGGTCCCAATTGCTGGATATGCAGCGGCGCAACCGTAGAAAACAGCGTCATCTTTGAATGGTCGCGCTTGGGACCAGGAGTACGGCTAGTCGATAAGCTAGTATTTGGACGTTACTGCGTCGATAAGACTGGCGCAACAATAGATGTCCAAGCTGCGGCTTTAGACTGGTTGATTACCGATGCGCGACAAATTCCCCCAGAACAAACCCCACTCGAACGACAAGCGATCGCGGAGTTGTTGGGAACGAATGCAAGTTAGTAGTTCATAGTTAATGGTTAATGGTTAATAGTTAATAGCCATGAACCCTTCGGGTTCGCCAGTCGCTCATGGGGGAAACCCCCAAGACCGCGCTGGCTCACCATGAACCATTAACTATTAACCACTAACTATTCAAATACGTGTATCTTCTGAGACTCTGTTCGTAGGTTTGCAGCAGTCGTTGAGATTCCGCCAGTGTAATGCGATTTTCTTCTAAAGCATATTCGCAGCGCTGGCGGATATTTTCTACCATGTCTTCCGAGTCGTACTGTACGTAACCTACTACTTCGGTCATGGTATCGCCCTTTACTACGTGTTCTATCTGGTAGCCTTTGGGTGTCAATTGGATATGAACGGCGTTTGTGTCGCCAAACAGGTTGTGTAAATTTCCCATAATTTCCTGGTACGCTCCATTCAGGAACATTCCTAGATAATATGGTTCTCCCGTTTTGAAGGGATGCAGTTCTAAGACTGATTTCACATCCCGCAGGTCAATAAAACGGTCGATTTTACCGTCACTGTCGCAAGTCAAGTCTGCCAAAATTCCCCGCCGTGTCGGTTCTTCTCCCAAACGGTGGATCGGCATTATCGGGAATAATTGGTCGATCGCCCAGCAATCTGGTGCTGATTGAAACACAGATAAGTTTACGTAGTAGATGGAAGCCATGATTTTTTCTAGGTCTTCCAGTTCGTCGGGTACGTATTCTTCTCTTCTGGTGATTGTCAGTATTTTTTCACAACAAGCCCAGTACAACCGTTCTGCCTTAGCGCGTTCCCTCAAACTCAAAATTCCCAAATTGAAGCGGCTGATAGCTTCTTCTTTGAATTGGGTAGCGTCGTGGTAGAACTCTTGGAAATTCTCTTTGTTGATAGATTGGTAAGTTTCCCACAGATAAGTAATAATGTGGGATTCTCCTTCTTGGGGAGATTCAGGGAGTTCGGTGAGAACTTCGCTGGTACTGAGAACGTCAAAAATTAATACCGACTGATGCGAAGCGATCGCCCTTCCGCTTTCGCTAATCAGTGTTGGTACGGCAATATTTCTTTCTGCGCAGGTATCTTTTAACTCTGCCACGATGTCGTTAGCATAGTTCTGCATGTTGTAGTTTTTCGAGGCGTAGAAGTTCGTTTGCGAACCGTCATAATCTACGCCCAAGCCACCACCAACATCGAGATATTTCATGTTAGCTCCCAGCGACGCTAATTCCACGTAGATACGGCTAGCTTCCTGGATGGCATCTTTTATCACATTAATCGCAGAAATTTGCGAACCGATGTGAAAATGCAAAAGTTGTAAAGATTCTAACAGGTTAGCAGCGCGTAGCTTATCTACAGCGTGGATAATTTCCGGGATCGTCAAACCAAACTTAGCGCGATCGCCACTAGAAGTTCCCCAGCGTCCCATACCTTGGGTACTGAGTTTCGCCCTTACCCCAACAATTGGTTTAATCCCCAACTGTTGACTCACTTCAATCACCAGATCAACTTCTTCAATCTGTTCTAAGACGATAATTGGCATCTGTCCGAGTCTTTGCGCCAACATCGCCGTTTCGATGTACTCTCGGTCTTTGTAACCGTTGCAGACCAACAAAGCGCCCGGTGTATCTAGTGTTGCCAAAGCAATCATTAACTCTGGCTTAGAACCTGCTTCTAAACCAAATTGATGAGGTTTGCCAAAACGTACCAAATCTTCGATTAAATGCCGTTGTTGGTTGCACTTAACAGGAAATACACCACGGTAAACACCAGGATAATTGTAGCGAGCGATCGCTTTAGCAAAACAAGCGTTCAACCGCTCAATCCGGTCTTCTAAAATATCAGAAAAACGAATCAACAAAGGCAATCCCAGATTACGCAGTTTCAAAGCTTTGACTAATTCAAACAAATCTAAAGAACCGCCGCGATCGCCCTTGGGAGAAACAGTAATATGACCAGCCGCATTAATGGAAAAATAAGGTTGTCCCCAACCTTCAATGCGGTACAGCGCTTCACTATCTTCTATTTTCCAAGTGCGCGACCCTTCTGAACTATTGGCAGGTGGTAGCAGTTTTTTGTGCTTGTGATTCTTCTCTTCGGCTTTTTTGCTATTGCCGGGAGGCTTCACCACCTCTTCTGATGCAGCAGTTGACTCAAGACGCATTTCTTCCTGACCTTCTATGTTTCACCCACGAATTTACAATTTAGCGCATTCATCTTTCAAGGCAAATGCACTTAGAGATAATTTCTGAGATATTCTGTGATTGGTCATTAGTCCTTAGTCATTAGTCATTAGTCATTAGCTATTGACTAATGACTAATGACTAATGACTAATGACTCTTGACAAATTCATTAAATTTGAGGAGATAGCTTTGGAACGTACATTCATTGCAGTTAAGCCAGATGGTGTACAGCGCGGACTGGCTGGTGAAATTATCCGTCGCTTTGAAACAAAAGGATTTACCCTTGTTGGCTTAAAATTACTCAAAGTGAGTCGAGAATTAGCAGAAGCACACTACGAAGTTCACAGAGAAAGACCATTTTTTGCTGGGTTGGTTGAATTTATTATTTCTGGCCCAGTCGTAGCGATGGTTTGGGAAGGTGAAGGCGTCGTTGCTGCTGCTAGAAAAATGATTGGTGCAACGAACCCCTTAACAGCAGAACCGGGGACAATCCGGGGTGATTTCGGCGTGAATATCGGTCGCAATATTATCCACGGTTCCGATGCTATTGAAACAGCACAACGGGAAATTGCCCTATGGTTTAAAGAAGAAGAATTAGTTAGCTGGCAACCGCAAATGATGCCTTGGTTGCACGAGTAATTTAGGGAGTGGGGAGGAGCCACTGCGCCCTTGGGGGTTTCCCCCGTTGTAGCAAGTGGCGTTGGGGAGTAGGGAGTAGGGAAGGAGGAGGGGGCTTTCATAAAGTTATCCAAAATTGCCCAGCCTTCATCAAATAATTAAGTAGGATAGGCTTTTGCGAGGGGGGTCACGAGGCGGTTTTACCGCGCTCAAAACAGTTTTTTCAGCGGTAAAACACCGCCTCGTGACCAAGGCTGGGCAATTTTGGACAGGTTTTTCCCAAGGGGAGGGGGGACTTCTCTTTGTCCCCGTGTCCCCGTGTCCCCTTGTCCCTCTTCCCCTACTCCCCAACGCCAGTCGCTACAACGGAGGGAACCTCCAAGGGCGCGCTGGCTCCTCCCCACTCCCTACTCCCTATTGAGACACTTCACTCTTTTCCGGTTCTGGTGCTGACTTTGGGAAAGTCCGTTTAGAAAATCCCCAAGTTAAAATTATGGCGATCGCACTAATCATTAACCATTGAGGCGGTACTAAATCTTCATTAACTACCCGAAGCAGCAGGCGTAAACCTACGAACGCTACAGTTATATAGCCTGCATCTTCCAGGTTCTCAAATTCATCTAACCAACGGATGAATAAACCTGCCATAAAGCGCAGAGTAAATATACCGATGGTTGTACCTGTGATTACTAGCCAGGTTTCGCGGGAAACGGCGATCGCAGTAGTAACACTATCTAAAGAAAAAGCTAAATCTGTGAGGGCAATTACCGGTATTACTTGCCACAACGAAGTAAAACGGGGGCCGTGATGGTGATGTTCTTCGTCTTCTTCGGAGGTAAAGTGTTGGAACACTAGCCACAGAAGGTAAGCTGCACCTAATAACTCAAATTGCCAAAACTTTTGCACCCAGGTAGCGGTTAGCAGTAAAGTAATTCGCAGGACGTAGGCAACGACTAGACCTAGATTAAGTGCTTGACGTTCAAGTTTTTTGTTTTGCAGTCCTTGAGCGATCGCAGCGAGGGCGATCGCGTTATCGGCAGATAGCACCGCCTCTAAAAAGATTAGGATCAGCAAAACTATAGATGCTTCAATGCTGAAGTGAAAGTGGAGGTAGTTAAAAATTTGGTCTAGCATTCCGGTTTTCTCAAGCAGCAAAAATAAAAAATTACCAGGAACTGAGGAATTAATGTAAAAAGCGCAATAAAATGCTACTTTAATAAAGCTTAACGTGTTACTGGTTAATTCTGAAGACTATCTTCTATAGGCAATTGGTCGCAAAGCTCATAATAAAAATACTTGCGGGCACGTTATTTCAACATTTTGCGACGATAATTCCCATGCATCCAAGATTTCTTGCAAAAATCGGCTTTTAAGATATTCCTACCACAGATAGACACAGATGAACACAGATAAAGAATCGGTGTACATCTGTGTCTACCCCCCTCATTCCCCCCTAAAAAGGGACGCCAGTTGCAAGGGCGGGGGGAACCCCCGCACCGCACTGGCTCGGGAAGACAGAGGAAAAACTTTTATTTATTGTCCATCTGTGGTTAAATTTTCTGAAAATAAGCTTTTGTAAAAAGTTTAATCTAAATTTGCTGTGGGAGAGAGTGTAGTTTCCTGGTCGCTGCTGGCGAGATTTCCCTTCAAAGATTAGGCAGTGTGGGGTAAGGTGAAGCTAGGAATAGAAATATGCTCAAAAATAACTATTTGTCCCAATTTTTGGGATTTAAGTATTGTCTAACCCATTTGTAGGATGAACAAAGCACAAAAATAGCAAAAGTTTGCTCCTTAACTCACACTATGAGCAGCTATCCAGATTTTTCCCTACAGGGGTATGAGATCATCAGGGAATTGGGACGAAATCGGGAAGGTGGACGAATTACCTGGCAAGCATCAGACTTAAATACAGGTCAATTGGTGGTACTAAAACAGTTCTGCTTTGCCCAAATTGGTTCCAGTTGGTCAGCCTACAACGCCTATGAGCGCGAAATTCAAGTATTACAGGGACTCAATCATCCAAATATTCCCCGTTACTTGGGAGCTTTTTCTACAGCCGATGGTTTTTGTTTGATTCAAGAGTACATTCACGCCCCATCTTTGGCTGTACCGAGGAGCTATGAACCAGAGGAAATAAAACAAATTGCCGTTTCTGCTCTAGAAATTCTAGTTTATCTGCAAAATCGGATTCCTCCTATCATCCATCGGGACATCAAACCCGAAAATATTTTAGTGGATGAGCAACTTAATGTCTATCTGATTGACTTTGGTATGAGTCGCATTGGCAGTCAGGAAGTTGCTGGTAGCAGTGTATTTAAAGGCACTCCAGGTTTTATCCCACCAGAGCAATTGCGAAAACCCACAGAAGCATCTGATTTGTATGGCTTAGGAGCAACGCTGATTTGTCTGCTTACTGCTACTCCTTCAAGTGCGATTGTTAACTTGACTGATGAGGATAATCCTTATCTGATCCGTTTTCGGCATTTACTACCCCGGTTGAACCAACGTTTTCTCTATTGGCTGGAAAAGATGGTACAACCCAGGCTGAAAGACCGTTTTCCCAGTGCAGAAATGGCTCTCAAAGCTTTGCAGCAGCTAGAGATAACTTTAACCACTGCCAAGTTATTGCCAATCACAACTTTAGCGCCTCTGGAAAATCTGGATGATTGTAGGCGATCGCGAGTTGAAATTCATCCGACTCTATTAAACTTTCAAGCAACCAACCCTGACGAACAATTGATGCAAATTGTTACCGTTGATGACCCAGATTCGGAAACGCTGCTTGACTGTAAATGGGAAGTTGCTCCCCATCCGCACGATCCACCCTACGCAGCAAATAACCATGCTTGGATTTCAGTCAAACTTGCTCGCGTTAACCGTAATTACGCGGGCTGGCGAGTTTGGGTGAATACAAGTAAGTTAATGGCAGATCAGCTGTACGAGCGTCATTTGCTATTGCGTACAAATTCATGCCCAGAAACTCACCGTTTGACCGTGAGAGTACAGACAGCACCTACCTTGATGGAAACTCAAAAACTTTGCTATGCAAGTATTTTTTGGCTATTTTTAACTTGTAATTGGGCAGTGTTAGCAACAACTTGGGTAACAAATTGGGCGATGAAGGGGTTAGGAAATAAAGCTATATTGTTAGCTGCGATCGCGGTGACAGGAACAGTGTATGGGCGGGTGAAAGGTGCGATTGGTCGAGCTTGTTTTTTGGTAGGGCTTTTGAGTTTTGTTGTAGCGGGGGGTAAAAATTGGTTAATGGTTGCGGCGGTAGTGTTACCTGTGGCTTGGGTTGTGGTTTTGGTGACAACTGTGTTTAGCAAAGTTGGTCAAAATTGTGTCGATAGAGGATTTAGTCAAGAATTGACAGGACGATTGTTGCTGCTGACGCTAGGGGCTGGGGTTAGTGTGGGGATTGGCTTTATAGTCGGGTTTCTCAATCCATTCGTGCAGTTGGGGGTGATATTATCCACATTGCCTATGTGTTTTGTGTTACTTAATGTATATGTTGAGCAGTTGAGGTTAACTGCGAAATACCGTAAGAATGAGCAGAGGTTGATTAAACCTTAAAAAGTAAAAAGTAAAAAGATAATCCCTTTCACTTTGTTTGAAATATATTCTGTACCATCTTTTTATCTGCACTCGCAGCCGCTTTATCCAACTCTACAACCTCATTTGAGTCTAATTGCCAACCTAAAGCACCAATATTTTCTCTTGCCTGTTCTAATGTTTTTGCTCCAGGGATAGGAATAGTTCCTTTAGAAATGCACCAGTTGATAGCTACCTGCGACATAGTTTTATTTCTTGTTTGGGCTATCTCTCGCAAAGATGTTAAAAGCGATCGCATTCCTGGTAATAGCTGTCTAAAAAGTAAACCTCGGATACCTTTTGGAAAAGGGCCTTTCTCAGAATATTTTCCTGTTAATAGCCCCAATCCTAGAGGGCTGTAGGCAATTAATCTTATTCCCAACTCATCACAAACATCTTTCAGCCCCAATTGGGTAACAGGATAGGTGGACAAAAGTGAATACTGAACTTGCAAAGTACTAATTGGTACTCCTCGCTCAGCAAACTTTTTCTGTACCCATTTGAGCCGTTTTGGTCCATAATTCGATAGACCTACTCCCTTAACTAACCCTTGCTCGTAAAGGTCAGCCAAACCATCCAAAAGCGATCGCTCTTGCCAAGGTGCATAGTTTGCGGTAGACCAATGCATCTGTACTAAATCTACGTTTCTTCCCAGACGCTTAGCAGAAGACTTGCAAGCTTGCACCATTGATTGGCGTGTCAATCTCCACGGATAAGCAGCAAGCTTGGTAGCAATACAGATATTTTCTTTGTTTAAACCCTGATATTCTCGGTCAAATCGTCCTAGGAGTAGTTCGCTTCGTCCATTTAATCTCCCAGTTCCGTAAGAATCACCGGTATCAAATAAAGTAACAGCGTTACTCACACAAAGGTTAAAAACGGCTTGCAACTGGTCATCCATGCTTTCATTGTATCCCCAGAGCAATCGATTACCCCATGCCCAAGTTCCGCAACCCATTGCTGGGAGGGAGAGTTTTTGGCTAATCTGCACCATCGCATCGGTTTTCCACTTAGTGAATTTATAGATATCTTGCAGTCATTGCCTTGAAATAAATTTTAGGCTATGTAGAGACGCGACGCCAGTCGCTACAACGGGGGAAACCCCCGCAACGCGCTGGCTCAAATTTCGCGTCTGGAACAAACCCGTTAAAACGGGTTGAAAAATTTACCCAGTCATCTTTAGATGAATGCGCGCTATTAGCCCGAAATTTATTTCCGGGCTAATAGCTTATTTACGCGCTAGCAAAATAATTATAATAGGACTTACGCAAAGCCCCCCTTTTTAAGGGGAGCCACTGCGTTGCGGGGGTTCCCCCCGTTGTAGCAAGTGGCGTGGGTTGGGGGGATCTGCTTTTGATAGATAGCAGAAACTACAAAGATTTATCTAACTTTGTTGACTTTGTAGTTGCTGTTGAGTTTGCCCGTTTTCTTGTCCAGATATAGCCTGATTGCTTTGTCCGGATAAATTAACAGTGACGACTTTGTTCTTTTCTTCCTCTGCTTTTGGCATTGTCAGACAAAGTACGCCATTCTGAAATTCTGCTTGTACTTTATCGTTTTGAATTCTGGCAGGTAAAGGAATCATCCGTTGGAATCTGCCGTAGCGGAATTCCGAACGTTTCATTCCTTTTTCTTCGGCTTGAGTTTCTGCCTTGCGTTCACCACTGATAGAAACGGCTTCAGCAGTAACTTTTACATCCAAGTCTTTAGCTTCCATACCGGGAAGTTCAATCCTGAGTTTGATATTATCAGGATTTTCGTGCATTTCGGCTGCTGGTATAAAAGCAATACTTGCCATCTCACCACCATCGCCGGTAGTAGACATCATGCGATCAAACAGGCGATTCATTTCGCGTTGCAAGCTTGACATTTCCCGGAAAGGATCGTAACGCTCAATTTCCCGGAAAGGATCCCAACGTATTAGTGCCATGTCTATACCCTCCGATATCTATATTGATATCTATGTGAATGCAAGAATTACTATCCTCTTGCTTCCACCTCAAACTATCAAAGGCAAAAAGTCCCTTCATCAGCCTAATGGATGACCTTTTGCTGATTAGAAATATATACTATTTAATCTTTTTGCTTAATCTTTTTGATAGAGGTAGCAAATGCATCTGGTTGTAAATATGGAAATGAATTTTAGAGGTGAATGAAAATGGCTAAGATAAACCCAATTCAACTTCAAAAACATTTGAAAGGCATGGACTATCCTGCTAGTAAAGAAGATTTAATTCAACACGCTCAAAAGCAGGGTGCTGATGATAATGCTATCTCTGTATTGCAGCAATTGCCGGAGCAACAGTATAAAACTCCTACTGATGTCAGCGAAGCTGTAGGTAGTGTGCAATAACCAACATCGGTAATTGGTTATCAAAAATAAATCAAATGTTGGATGCGTTACGGCTTTTGCCTAACGCACCTTTTTTTATTAAGAATGTCAACTTATAAGTCAAACACCCAGAAACCCGTTTTCTTCAAGAAACCGGGTTTCTAAGATAATGCGTTTTGACTTTAATTATGTCTTTCTACTGAAAATTTATTCTGCTTGAGAATAATCTCCTGATTTACCGCCAGTTTTACTTACTAATTGAATAGATTCAATTTGAATCGACTTTTCTAAAGCTTTTGCCATATCATAAAGAGTGAGAGCAGCAACAGAAACGGCTGTTAAAGCTTCCATCTCCACACCAGTTTCGGCTTTGGTTTTAACTGTCGCCTGAATTTGATAACCAGGTAGCTGGGGATCAGGTATAATTTGCACTTCTATTTTTTGCAAGGGTAAAGGATGACACAGGGGAATCAAATTCGCTGTCTGTTTGGCTGCCATAATTCCTGCAAGTCTTGCTGTTCCCAACACATCCCCTTTAGGAGCATTTCCCGCTTGGATGGCGGCAAAGGTTTCTTTTTGCATCCGCACTTTGGCAGTAGCTGTTGCTTGGCGGACTGTGGGTGCTTTAGCAGATACGTCTACCATCTGGGCTTGCCCCTGATTATCCAGATGAGTAAGGCTGGCAGAATTATTTTGAAAACTTTCTTGCGTCATTTGGTAATGATGTGCTAATATTTATTTCTGTGAACAGCAAGGGCGTGTAGCTCAGTGGACTAGAGCACGTGGCTACGGACCACGGTGTCGGGGGTTCGAATCCCTCCTCGCCCGTTTTTTCAAAGTTAGGAGTTAGGAGTTAGGAGTTAGGAATTAATAAACTCTGTCATACAATAATTGATAATTCCTCACTCTTAACTCCTAACTCCTCACTCTTAACTCCTAACTCCTCACTCTTAA
>JBHYDF010000217.1:0-14488 GCA_051861145.1 Nostocaceae cyanobacterium | reverse complement strand
TCAAAAGTCAAAAGTCAAAAGTCAAAAGTCAAAAGTCAAAAGTCAAAAGTCAAAATTGAATTCTTCTTTCTTTTAACTTTTAACTTGTTTAGTCTTGAGTAGCTGCATTTGCGAGTATGTTTGTATGAAAATCACTTTTGTCATGGCTAGTGGTTTCAGTCTGAATGGTGGCGATCGCGCGATCGCCACATATGCAGATCGTCTTCAAAAGTCTGGCCATGAGGTGCTTGTGATCTCTAGACCTAAAGCCAAACCCAGTTTACGTCAGCAAGTGCGGTCTGTGCTAAAGGGAAAGGGTTTGATTCGTGTACCTAAAAACCAGCCATCGCACTTTGACAACTTAGATGTTAAGCGCCGGTTGCTTGATAGTTGGCGTCCAGTCACAGATGCTGATGTACCTGATGCCGATGTAGTTATTGCCACCTGGTGGGAAACTGCTGAGTGGGTAGCGAATCTGTCTGAGTCAAAAGGGGCAAAAGCCTATTTTCTCCAGCATTATGAGGTTTTTGATTACCTGCCTAAAGAAAGAGTCAAGGCAACCTGGTCACTACCTATGCATAAAATAGTTGTCTCACAATGGTTAGCCGATCTGGCTCGGACTCAATACGATGATAGCAACGTCGCCCTCATTCCATATCCTGTAGACACGAAGCAGTTTTATGCAACGCCTCGTGGTAAACAATCGATTCCGACCGTGGGAATGATGTATTCTCAAGTTTACTGGAAAGGGTGCGACATTAGCTTGAAAGCTTTCTCCTTAGCTGCCGAGAAAATACCCAATTTGCGCTTGATTGCCTTTGGAACTCAAAGCCCATCACCGGAGTTACAACTACCCCCTGGTACTGAGTATGCTCTTTGCCCTGCCCAAAATACCATTAAAGACTTATATGCTAAATGTGATGCATGGCTTTTCGGTAGCCGTTCGGAGGGATTTGGGATGCCAATTTTGGAGGCAATGGCTTGCCGGACACCAGTAATTGGAACCCCTGCTGGTGCAGCTGTGGAACTGTTGGCAGACTGTGCGGGGATACTTGTAAAGCCCGAAGATCCAGAGGATATGGCAAGAGCAATAGAGAGAGTTTGTAAGTTTTCTGATGCAGAATGGCGGAAAATGTCCGATACTGCCTATGCTAAGGCCACAAGCTATACCTGGGATGATGCAACCAATATGTTCGAGGCTGCATTGGACACCGCCATAGAACGTAGAAAACGCGGAGATTTTTGCCCGAAAAAATCTTAACGCCGCATAATAAGTTAAGTTAAAAAATTTAGCTCAGTGATGCACTTTTAGAATATCCAGTAAATTGTCTTGAAAGGAAAAATTGGAAAGAATATGAGTGTTATTTCTCCTTTTCAGATTAATTCAGATTACTTAAATGATTTGGCTGTTAAATATCATGAGGCTTACTCTCAAGCCCAGCCATTTCCACATATCGTCATCGATAACTTTTTGCCGGAATTTATATTAGATAGTATCCTCAATGAGTTTCCAAAACCAGGTTCAATTGATTGGCAGAAGTTTGATGCTCCTGCTGAAAAGAAACTGGCTTCAAAGGATGAATTACAAATGGGAGATATGACAAGGCTTCTCCTGTACCAATTAAATTCCTCTGTCATGATTAATTTTTTAGAGAATCTTACAGGTATTGATGGATTAATACCTGATCCTCATTTTCAGGGTGGTGGTCTTCATCAGATAGAAAGAGGAGGTTATTTAAAGATACATGCAGACTTTAATCGACATACTAAACTTCGGCTAGATCGCCGACTAAATCTTTTAATATATCTCAATAAAAATTGGCAAGAAGAATATGGAGGTTATTTAGAATTATGGGATGAAAATATGAGTGGTTGTGTGAAGAAAATTCTACCCATATTTAATCGATGTGTCATTTTTAATACAACAGATTTTTCTTATCATGGACACCCTGAACCATTAAATTGCCCAGAGGGACAGACACGCAAATCACTGGCACTATACTACTACAGCAATGGACGACCAGCTACAGAGATTTCTGGTTCTCATTCAACCTTGTTTCAGGCTAGACCAGGAGAAGATAAATTACTGCAAAAAAATTCCGTTATTACATTCAAAAGTGTATTAAAAAAATTAATTCCTCCGATTTTGATGGATGCAGGAAAATTATTGGAAAAAAAGAAATAGTCATTAGTCAATAGTCAATAGTCATTAGTCATTAGTCATTAGTCATTAGTCAATAGTCCTTTGTCATTTGTGATGGTAGATGTGTTTCCGCCTTGGAGTAGTAGGGAAATATGAACCTGATGGTATACATTGTCATGTTTGGCTGGATTCCATTTGTCTTGTATCTATTTAAATGGGTGCCAGCTCAGAGGGCAGTTATTGTTAGTTTTATCATCGCGTGGCTATTCCTGCCTGTAGTCAAGTTTTCCCTCCCAGGCTTGCCGGACTACACTAAAATGTCGGCGACTTGTTATGGTATTCTCTTAGCAACGATTGTATTCGACGTTAAACGCTTCAGTACATTTAAATTCGGCTGGCTTGACCTGCCAATGTTAATTTGGTGCTTATGCCCTTTGGCGTCATCCCTAACAAATGGTTTGGGTTTATACGATGGCTTCTCAGAAGCTCTCAATCAAACAGTAACTTGGGGATTACCATATTACCTAGGTAGATTGTATCTGAATAATCTAGATGGATTGCGTAAGTTAGCAATTGACATGTTCATCGGCGGTTTAATCTATATGCCTCTGTGCCTATTTGAACTCCGTATGAGTCCGCAGTTGCACCGGATATTTTATGGCTTCCACGCACGTGCTGATTTTAGCCAAACAATGCGATATGGGGGATTTAGACCAACGGTTTTTATGGAACATGGTCTGATGGTTGGCGCGTGGATGATGGCAGCTACAATGCTAGGTGTTTGGTTGTGGAGAACTGGCAATATTAACCAAGTCTGGGGTATTCCCGGTCACTGGCTTGTAGGTGCATTGTTTATCACAGCATTACTAGTAAGATCCACAGGAGCGTTAATTCTACTGCTAGTTGGACTGTTTGTCTTGTTCTTCTCCAGCAGGTTTGGTAACTCTGTTTTGATGTTGGTTTTAGTTGCAGCTATCTCGTTACATCTATATCTGGGAGTCAGTGGAAATTTCCCTGGAGAACAGATTAGCAATGTTATATCTACAACAATCAATCCAGAACGGGCACAATCAGTACAGTTTCGATTTGATAATGAAAAGCTGCTTGCACAAAAGGCGCGGGAGAAAATAGTTTTCGGCTGGGGAGGATGGGGACGCAGCCGTGTGTATGACAATTGGGGAAATGATGTTTCAGTCACCGATAGTTTGTGGATTCTCGCGTTTGGTACTAGAGGTTTAGTTGGCCTGATCAGTTTAACCGCATCGCTATTACTTCCAGCGATCGCCTTCGTGCAACGTTACCCCGCTAATCTTTGGAATCACCCCAAAGTAGCGCCTGCTGCAACTCTGGCGATACTTTTAGTTTTATATATGATGGACTGTCTTTTGAACGCAATGATTAATCCAATTTACATCCTTGCGTGTGGAGGTATCGCAGGGGTGGTGATAAATCAAACCAGAACTACTGCAAGAACTTCGCGCCAAGCAAAGCTTATTAATTACTAATTCAAATAAATATTAATCTATGTCTGATGCAATTGTGCTTAAGAATCTGACGCATCTACTTGTAGTTATCCTTAACTATCGTACTCCTGGTTTGACAATTGACTGTTTGCGTTCCTTGGTGGATGAAGTGCGATCGCTCTCAGGTACTCACGTTATAGTTACTGATAACGCTTCTGGTGATGGCTCAGTTGAACAAATTCAAGCTGCAATTGATACTCAAGGCTGGAGTGAATGGGCAACACTTTTGCCACTAGAGTACAACGGTGGATACGCCTTTGGCAATAACGCAGGGATTAGTTTAGGTCTAAATTCAACCAATCAACCTCCGTATTTTATCTTACTTAATCCAGATACAGTTGTTCGTCCTGGAGCCTTAAAAGCCCTAGTAGATTTTATGGATGAACATCCCCACGTGGGAATTGCAGGTAGTCGCTTGGAAGATCCAGACGGGACGCCGCAGCGCTCAGCTTTTCGCTTCCCTACTATACTAAGTGAACTTGATTCCGGTTTGCGTTTGGGAATAGTATCAAAATTATTGTCAAAGTGGGTGGTTGCACCTTCACCCCCCGAAGAAACCTGTCAAACTGATTGGGTAGCGGGAGCAAGCATGATTGTCCGCCGCGAAGTATTCGAGTCTGTGGGGTTGCTAGATGAGAAATATTTTCTGTATTTTGAAGAAGTAGACTTTTGCCTACAGGCGAAAAAATCAGGTTGGCCATGTTGGTACGTACCTGATAGCCGAGTTGTGCATTTAGTCGGGCAAAGTTCAGGTGTTACGGACACAAAACGCCCGCCAAAACGTCTACCCACATATTGGTTTGATTCCAGGCGACGATACTTTATTAAACACCACGGTTGGCTATATGCAGCCCTAACAGATGTGGTTTGGTTTTCTAGTTTCCTTGTGTGGCGGTGGCGGCGGGTGATTCAGCGTAAACCAGACACAGATCCACCCCAGTTAATGAGTGATTTTCTTTTAAATAGCGTGTTCCTGAAAGGAGGTCAGGTGTGAGCGTACCACAAACAGCACTACAAACTACATCACAAACTGCACCAGAAACTCTTACCTTACGGGAACTTTGGCAACAAATTGTAGAAGACTGGGAAGCTCATGGACGCGATTGGACTCTACCGGGATTTCGGGCGGTAGCTGTTCTGCGTTTTGGTGTTTGGAGAATGACACTACAACCTAAATTGCTTCGGGCACCATTCAGTATTCTCTACCGAATGTTGTATCGGAAAATACGAAATGGCTATGGAATTGAGTTGCCTTATACAGTTAAGTTGGGTAGACGGGTGATTTTTGAACATCAGGGAGGGATTGTTATTCATGGTTATTGTCATATTGGAGATGACTGTATCATCCGCCAAGGAGTGACGATGGGAAATCGTTATTTGGATCGTCCTCTGGAAGCGCCAAAATTAGGCGATCGCGTTAATGTTGGCGCTGGAGCAAAAATTCTTGGTGCTGTGACTATTGGAGATGATGTGAATATTGGTGCTAATGCTGTAGTTTTATCGGATATTCCTGCTGGAAAAACTGCTGTTGGTATACCTGCTAAGATAATTAATTCTTAGAAGCCTCACGCAGAGACGCAAAGCCGCAAAGAGTAATTATAAATTTCATACCAAATTTAGCAACGCCATAGATTTGTATAACTCTTTGCGACGGCAGTCGCTACAACGGGGGAAACCCCAACGCCAGTTCCCTAGGTCGGGAAACCCTCCTATGTCCTAAGAGGACACGCTACGCGAACAGGACTGGCTCCGCAACGCGCTGCCTCGCCTTTGCGGCTTTGCGTGAGATTAATTCTTATTCGTGGGGGGTTGAAGTGCCTAAAAAAATTGGGGTTGTTGTGATTGGGCGTAATGAGGGCGATCGCTTAATCCGCAGTCTGGATTCGGTTGTCGATGGGTTGCGTACAGTGGTGTACGTTGATTCTGGTTCTACGGATGGAAGTTGTGAAGTTGCTGAACGGCGCGGGGTTGAGGTGGTTAATCTTGATATGTCAGTCCCGTTTACTGCTGCAAGAGCGCGTAATGCTGGCTTTGAGCGGTTGTGTGAAAAGTATTCTGAGGTAGAGTACGTCCAGTTTATTGATGGTGATTGTGAGGTGGTTGAGGGGTGGATTGAAGCGGCGGCTGAGACTTTGGATGCTAACCCTGATGTGGTGGCTGTGTGTGGTTGGCGGCGTGAACGTTATCCACAGAGGAGTATTTACAATCGAATCTGCGATGTGGAGTGGCGTATGGGTTCGGTTGGAACTACGCTGAGCTTTGGTGGAGATGTGATGATTCGCGCTGAAGCTTTTGCAGCTGTTGGAGGATATAACAGCAGTGTGATTGCTGCTGAGGATGATGAGTTGAGTGTGCGTTTACGCCAAGCTCAGGGTAAAATTTTACGCATCGATAAAGATAGCACTCTACACGACGCTGATATACATAGCGTATTGCAATGGTGGCAACGTGCTAAACGCTGCGGTTATGCGTTTGCTCAGGTTTCGCATATGCATGGTGCTGCTCCGGAATGCAAGTTTGTTAAAGAAGTGCGGCGCACCTGGATTTGGGGAGTCATCATGCCATTGGTAGCACTGCTGTTGTTAAGTTTTACTCATGGGCTTTCGTTGATTGTTTTTGGGCGGTATCCTCTCGCAGCACTGCGGACTATTTATGGAACTCGGCGACAAGGGTTTTCATGGAGTGACAGTATCGCTTGGGGTTTGTCTTGTGGGGTATCAGTGTTTCCGGAAGCGATGGGTATGTTGAAATTTTATCGCGATCGCTATTACAAAAAACAACATAAAATCATTGAGTACAAAGGTTCTCAATCATCTGTAATCAAAGTCATTCAACCAACTGGGAGATAATTTTAATGGCTGCTAGTAACGGACATGGCAACCCCGTCGCTGTCGGTATCCTTGGTGCTGGGTACATTTCTGATTTCCACTTTCGTGCGCTTCGCTTGCTACCTCATATCCAGGTACGAGCAGTCTGTGATTTGAACCGCAGACTAGCACAACAGTTTGCTCAGGCGAAGGGCATACCAAACGTCTATCATGATCTCGGCGAAATGCTGTCCCAAGAGCAGTTAGATGTCGTTCACATCCTGACGCCACCCCATGTTCATTTTACAACTGGTTCTCAAGTAATTGAGGCTGGGGTTGATGCACTGATTGAGAAGCCTTTGTGCCACAAAGTTAGCCAATGCCAAGAGTTACGCCAGCTTGCAGATGCTAAAGGTAGAGCGATCGCTGTCAGCAACAATTTCCTGTATTTCCCGGTGTATGAGAAGCTAGTAGCTGACCTGCGCAGCGGTCGGTTAGGGCAAATCGATCAGGTGGATATTGTTTGGAATAAAGAATTAGGACAACTTAAGGGCGGACCATTTGGTGCATGGGTGTTACAGTCACCAAAGAATATCCTATTTGAGGTTGCTCCCCATTCATTCGTTCACCTTGTCCATCTCCTCGGTCAACCCGACTCGATTTCTGTGGATGTTCATGACAAAGTTGAATTACCGCGCGGACTGGAGTTTTACCGCCGTTGGGAAATCCGAGGCTGGAAGGGTAACACCAGTATCCGGCTGCGGTTTTCGTTTATTGATGGGTATCCGGAGCATTATATTCATATTCGCGGTACGAATGCAGTTGCACGGGTTGATTTTGAGCAAAATACTTATGTCTGTCAGGAACATACTCCCTACATGCTGGATGTTGACCGCTACGCTAATGTAGTTGGTAGTGCCCGCAAATCTGTACAGCAAGCTACTGGCACTTTGAGCAACTTTGTGCTATCCAAAATGGGTCTATCCAAAGTCTCAGCGCCTTTCCCCTACAGTATTGCGCGGACAGTCGAGAGTTTTTACAACGGTCGGGGAGGGATTCTTGATGAGAGGGTGAGTCCTGAGATTAGCGAAGCCGCAGTAGCTGTAGCTGAGTGGGTGGCACGGGAAACCGATTTACCAATGGCTAATACGGTTTTGCCGATAGCTAATCAGGTAGTATATCCTACCCATGAATTGATTGAACCGGCTGTTCCTAAATCTACGGTACTTGTGATTGGTGGTACCGGTTTCATTGGTCAAGCGCTGGTTCGCCGCCTACGTAAAGATGGTTATGGTGTGCGAATTTTGGCACGCGATCCCAATAGTTGTCCGTCAGAATTACGTCTTCTGGGAGTTGAACTTGCCAAGGGCGATTTTGCTGATGCCAACGCGGTAGAAGCTGCGCTTGATGGAATCCGCTATGTGTATCACCTTGCACGCGGCAACGGCAAAACGTGGAATGATTATTTGGAAACTGACGTTAAGCCTACGCGCCAAGTTGCTGATTTATGTATTAAACACGGGATTGAGCGGCTGTTCTATGCGTCTTCAATTGCGATTTACTACGCTGGCAAGAGTAATCCAACGATTACAGAGAAAACCGAACCTCATAAAGGTATAATGCGCGTCGCTCCCTATGCGAGATCGAAAGTGGAGAATGAGCGATCGCTACTTGAACTCCATCAGCAAAAAGGTTTACCGGTAGTAATTTTTCGTCCTGGCGTTGTTCTTGGTCGGGGTGGGAATCCTTACCATTGGGGAATTGCAGCTTGGCCCTATAGTTCAGTATGCAGCCTTTATGGTGACGGAAATAACCCGCTACCGATTGTACTTGTAGATGATGTTGCGGATGCGATGGTGCGAGCGATCGCAGTACCAGGTATCGAGGGCGAGTCCTATAATCTGGCTAGTAATGCTTGTATCACTGCGAACGAATATCTCGATGAGTTTGAGCGTCAGGCAAACATCAAATTAAGACGTGTACCCACATCCGCTGTGAGTTCCTACACAGAAGCTGTGTTTAAGTGGGCAATCAAGAGTATCGGACGTGACCCCAACGCCGCGTTTCCGAGCTATGCTGATTGTGAGGGTCGCAGCTTTGCTGCTACATTTGACTCTTCAAAAGCAGAGCGTCAGCTTGGCTGGTCTCCAATTAAAGACCGCGAAACTATAATCCGCGAAGGTGTACATGTTCCTGTTGAAGAATTCTTCCGATAGATAGATAGTTATCAAGAAATAATACTTCTTAGGACAGTAGTTAAAAAATTGGAAATATTCCTGTCTTTTGGATGATCCGTAACTTATCAGACGTCCTTTAAAATCGAGACTTAAGTTCATCAAAACACATTGTGGTTTTAGGGCATGAGCTTTGCCCATCCTACGTTGGATGCTCAATATTCTGGAGGGCAAGAGCTTTTGCCCTTGAATTTCGGTGAAAAAGCATTAAATCACGTACACCCTACAACAAGCACATAGCTTGTCAGCAACCCCACTCGCGCATAGACGGGGCTTCAGGCGTAAGCCTTATAGCCTTATAGCCCTAGCTGACCAGACTCAGTACTTTACGTACTACGTTCAGAACAAGTGTTTAAGTTCCTACCTACGAATGCGTAGCTAGTTTGTAGCTCTAGAACCAAGTAATTAAACAGGTGTATGGGTTAAGCCAGTGTTACTTGGAAAGTACCGATTCTGAACATTGTCGAAGCTAACTTTACCCGAAAGGAGGGACTTATGTCCAAAATTTTCGTTATTGATTCAGAAAAACGACCAGCTACTCCAATTCATCCAGCGCAAGCAAGGCAATTATTACGGAACAAAAAAGCAGCAGTTTTTAGGCGTTTTCCGTTCACGTTAATCTTGAAAGAATCTCGTTCTGAAGCGCCAGTTCAACCACTGCGATTAAAAATCGACCCTGGTGCAAAATATACAGGAATTGTACTGGTTAACGATACAACAGGAGAAGTTGTATTTGCTGCCCAATTAAAGCATAGGGGTTTTGCAATTCGCGACGCTTTAACTTCTAGAAGACAATTAAGACGTAGCAGAAGAAATCGTAAAACTAGGTATCGAAAAGCTAGATTTTTAAATAGAATACGTCGTAACGGATGGTTAGCGCCAAGCTTACAAAGTAGAATTGAAAATATCAAAACTTGGGTTGATAAATTGCGCAAGATAGCGCTAATAGAAGCGATTAGTCAAGAATTGGTACGATTCGATATGCAATTAATGCGTAACCCAAATATTCAAGGAAAAGAGTACCAACAAGGTACATTAGCAGGATACGAAACTAGAGAATACTTATTAGAAAAGTGGAATAGACAATGCGCGTATTGCGGAGTTAAAGATGTTCCACTTCAAATAGAACATATACATCCAAGAGCTAAAGGAGGTTCAAATTCAATTGTCAATTTAACGTTAAGTTGTGAAAAATGTAACGTTAAAAAAGGAATAAAGGATATCAAAGAGTTTATTAAAAAAGACCAGCCTAGGTTAGAAAAAATCCTTGAACAAGCTAAAAGACCTTTAGCATATGCAGCAGCAGTAAACACAACTAGGTTTGCATTGCTAGAAGTTTTAAAAGCAACGGGATTACCAGTAGAAACAGGTTCCGGCGGATTAACAAAGTTTAATCGTAATCAACAGAATCTAGAAAAATCACATTGGTTAGACGCGGCTTGTGTTGGCAAATCAACTCCGATTCTTAATGTTAAAAACGTTAAACCGTTGTTGATTACAGCCAATGGTCATGGTACACGGCAATCATGCCGTACTGATAAGTATGGGTTTCCAATTCGTCACTGTTCAAGAAGTAAATTTCATTTTGGTTTTCAGACTGGCGATATTGTCAAAGCTGTTGTCACTTCTGGTAAAAAAGTAGGCGAATACGTTGGAAGAATTGCAACTCGTGCAACAGGGAGTTTCAATATTTCAACTAAAAACGGATTAGTTCAAGGAATTAGTCACAAAGCTTGCAAACATATTCATAAAAAGGATGGATATTCCTACGCATAGTTTGGAGAATTGGACGCTGGATAAATCCAGCGCGTCGTGTTTCCTCCTTGACCTAAAGGTACAAGGTTTCCACACTCCCGGAGGTTTTTAGATGAATTATTTACTAGTTAGCTATGTACCCTTTGGCAAGGGTTCATCACCAAACACATTTGTTCTGGGCGACATGTGGCTTGAAGACTTGCGATCGCAAGCTAAAGCATGGAGTCCATATGGCAGACTAGGTGTCGCTGTTCGATATGTTGATGATCTGACTGTGGCCGATAGCGGTAGTTTCAACTTAGTGGAAATTAATCCACAGGAGGAAGGCTTTGATGTTTTCCCCTTGCCAAATTACTACTCTTTGAAAACCTTCATCAAAACGCTTCCCAAGCTCAAGTTTCAGCTAAATCAAGCTTGTCAATGGGCTTCTATTGTACAAGCTGATTACAATGGTCATCCAGTATCTTTGGCAGAGATTGTTTGGCCACTGGCGAAAAAGCATAACAACAAGCGCATCTATGTGTTTGATGGAGCCGATCCTTTTCCTCGCCTAGAGCAGTTTGTTGCACAAGAGCCAAATTTGATTGTACGAATGCTTAAGCAGCAAAAAATGGTCAAGAACTTTGACCGTTTCTGTCGCCAAGCAATACGTAAAGCTGACCTAGTGTTCGCGCATAACTTTTCAGTAGTTGAGCGATTTCAGCAAGAGTGGGGTAAAAACTGTCATAATTTTCAGCGCAGCTTTGTGACAGACAAGATTCTCATTAGTGACACACAGGCTGCGTTACGCCAGAAACAATTAATGGATATTTCCCAACCACTACGCTTAATTACGGCTGGACGACAAACGCCAATTAAAGCAACTGACCATGTACTACGAGCAATGGCAATTGCCTTGTCTAGTGGAGCTGACCTACGTTTGGATGTGGTTGGAGATGGAGACTCTCTGGAAAATTACAAGCAATTAGCGGTCGAACTTGGTTTAGAGGAGAAGGTTCGGTTTGTTGGCAGTGTGCCTTACGGTCGAGAGTTGTTTAACTGGTTGGATCAAGCGCACATAATGGTAATAACTAACCTAACCGCCGAAATCAGCCGTAACATCCTTTTAGGGATGGCTCGGGGTCTACCAGTAATGCTCTATCGTAATCCAGGAAGTGACGCACTGTTAGAAAAAGATAACACCAGCATTCTTGTGCCCTCTGGTGATATTAATGCTTTGAGTGCAGCACTAGTGGAAGCCTATCATAATCGCACCTACTTAGCTGAATTACTTGCCAATGGTCTGGCACTCGCTCGTAGCATAACGTTGGACGAAACCCATAGGCGTCGTGCAGAACTTGCTGCTACGTGTTTGCATGACTTGGGAAATCGCGATCGCCAAGAACCTATACTGGTGCATAGTTGAGTTTTTGCTCAAGCACTTATGAACAAAGCATTTTTAGTTTTTCAGAATATTTACTGGAAAACACTGCGGTTTACCATTCAAAATATACCTCTTCAACTGTCCTTCAAATCAATCTTTCGGGATAAGTAGGTTGGCTGAAATCAAATTAAATACGTTTGTAGCTTTGAGCCAGAGATTGTAAATCTCTAGCTAATAGGGAAATTCCTCTCAAAGAGGAATAAATTACAATTGACCATCTTATTTATTTCCCTAGTCGTCTTTAGACGACTTTAGCTTTCAGCCAGGGATTTATAATCCCTGGCTGACCTGGCTGGCTACTGGCTACGAGTCAGCTTTGAGCCAGAGATTGTAAATCTCTAGCTAATAGGGAAATTCCTCTCAAAGAGGAATAAATTACAATTGACCATCTTATTTATTTCCCTAGTCGTCTTTAGACGACTTTAGCTTTCAGCCAGGGATTTATAATCCCTGGCTGACCTGGCTGGCTACTGGCTACGAGTCAGCTTTGAGCCAGAGATTGTAAATCTCTAGCTAATAGGGAAATTCCTCTCAAAGAGGAATAAATTACAATTGACCATCTTATTTATTTCCCTAGTCGTCTTTAGACGACTTTAGCTTTCAGCCAGGGATTTATAATCCCTGGCTGACCTGGCTGGCTACTGGTTACGAACTGTGTTGCAAAACCCTAGAAAGGTAACAAGTAATAATAATTACCTGAGATTTTATATATGTATCAGCGTAATACTTTCACAAGCAAAATGTATAATTGGAAACTTGTATTCAGCAAATTATACAGAAGAAATAAAGTTATAATTTATCTCTGTCTAGCTTTAATAACTGTTTCGATACTCATCAGTAGTTGTTTGCAATCAAATAAACAAACAACTGTAAATACAGAAAAAGAAAAAAGTATTCCTATTTCCACTCCAAGCTTGGGCATTGGTCTTAATGGTATTTCTGATTCATCAACTCAGCTACCGTTTCTAGATGCTTTTAAGTCATCTCGGCAATGGATTACTCAATGTGAGAAAGGAGATCCGGATTGTGATGATAATGGAGAATGGGATACCAATGAATCCAGTCTTTTGAATCTGGATAAAGATGGTTGGGTCAAGTCCTTACCAACTCCCAACGATGCTCCTAAATATACTCGTGTTAGCACTTTGTTATTAAGAGAAATTCCAGGTTTTTATCCTTCTGGTAAATATATTGTGTTTTATGAGGGTGAAGGCACAATTTTGTATAAGTTTGATGCCAAAAAAGATGAAGCTGCTTCCAGACCTGGTAAAGATGTAATCAATGTCGATGCAAAAGGTGGAGGAGGTATATGTATTACTATCACCTCTACTGACCCAAAGAAGACGGGTAACTATATCCGTAATATTCGAGTTATCAGAGCTGAAGACTTAGCTCTTTACACTAAAGGTGAAATATTTAATCCCGCTTTTATAAATAGAATTAAAAACTTTAAAGCCCTTCGTTTTATGGATTGGATGCAAACGAATGGCTCAGAGCAGAAAGAATGGTCTTCTCGACCGACATTAACAACTGCTTCGTATGCTATTAAAGGAGTGCCTGTAGAGGTAATGGTTTCTTTAGCCAATAAGGTGAATACCCAAGCATGGTTTAATATGCCTCATATGGCTACAGATGAATACATGACAAAATTTGCCCAAATAGTAAAACAGAAACTGAATCCAAAACTCAAAGCATATGTAGAGTTTTCTAATGAAGTTTGGAACTGGCAATTTCCACAGGCAAATTATGCTTTGAAACAAGGTCAAGCGAGATGGGGAAAAGATAAAAAAGATGTTTACATGCAGTGGTATGGTATGCGTACTGCTTCTATGTGCGATATCTGGAAACGTACTTTTGGGAAACAAAAGGATCGTGTAGTTTGCGTGATAGGTACTCAAACTGCATGGCAAGGGTTGGAGAATAATGCATTAGACTGCAAGTATTGGGTAGCTGAAGGTAATAAGCCTTGTTATCAGCACGGTATTGATGCTTATGCTATAACTGGGTATTTTGGTGGAAATTTAGGTGCGCCGGAAAATACTCAAGCAGTAGAGTCTTGGTTGAATGAGCCAGATGGTGGTTTTAGTAAAGCCATTCAGCAGTTAAAAACAGGGAAGTTACTTGAGAAGCCTAAAGATAGCTTAGTAGATAGTCACAAAAACTTTATTTATCATGCCAATGTAGCTCGAAAAAAAGGTCTAAGGCTAGTTGCTTATGAAGGGGGTCAACATATCGTTGGTCGTTCTGGTGTGGAGAATAACGAAAAACTAACAGATTTTTTTATCAAATTAAATCGGCATCCAGCTATGTATGATATCTATACCGAATTACTAAATGATTGGAAACAAGCTGGAGGTGGACTATTCATGCATTTTGTTGATATTGGCGCACCTAGTAAATGGGGAAGTTGGGGCGCTTTGGAATATGTAAAACAAAGTAGTTCACCTAAATACAAGGCATTAATAGATTTTCTCAAAGAAGGAAAAACTAAGAAAGAATCCACATGAATAGTTCATGGTTCATGGTTCATAGTTCATGGTTCATAGTTCATGGTTCATAGTTCATAGCTATCAACCATTAACCATTAACCATTAACCATTAACCATTAACCATTAACCATTAAC
>JBHYDF010000216.1:0-14596 GCA_051861145.1 Nostocaceae cyanobacterium | reverse complement strand
TTAACCATTAACTATTAACCATTAACTATTAACCATTAACTATTAACCATTAACCCCTAACTATCATTATCTTCCATCATCTCATCATCAATGATGGGCTTTTCCTCTTCATTTATCCTATTTTCCGCTACTAATGTTTCTATGTTTGAGGTAGATTTGTCTTTAACAATGACAAACTCAGTCTGTCTTCTAGACTTGCTACCCCATTCATCCAAAACATCTTTAACTAACACTTCTTCTAGCCAAATTCTACCCACCACGGTTAGTGGTAGCGCTAAAAACAACCCTAAAAAGCCAAAGAAAGTAACGAAAAATAATTGGGCAATTAACGTTACAGCTGGTAGTAGGGATACTTGATGCGCCATAACGACAGGTGTGATGAAATTACTTTCTAGCTGCTGAATAATAAAGTATAAACCCAAAACTGCGAGAGATTTCCAAGGCGCATCTGGTGTAAAGGCGATCGCCATTGCTGGAATTACACTCATTGTCGGGCCAAGATTGGGAATTAAGTTTAAAAATCCCGCCAAAACCCCTAAAGCTAGCGCTGCGGGAACACGCAAAACCCATAAGCCTGTTACACTAAGCAGTCCCACTACGCTCATTGCAATGAAAGCGCCTGTTATCCATCCCTCCAATGACACTTCACATTTATCCAAAATACCGTCCACCCGTCGCCGGTAAAAGGAGGGAAATAACCGTATGAATAGCTTACGATAAGCTAAGGGATCTGCTAATAACATCCCTGTTAAAACAAGCACTAGCAATATTTTCAAAACTACTTCCAATGAACCCGAAACAAAGGCAAAGGAAGTTCCTAAAGCACGATTAATAAACGGCTGTGCTTGTTGGCTCAGGTTATTGATATCAGGTATATATTGAGACAACTGAGGAGGAATGTTAGTTCTGAGGTAATTGAGCCAGGTATTAAAGCGTGCTAAGCCTACCGGAACCCGGTCAGTCAATACTTGAAACTGATCTACAAACGGTGGCACAATCAGCCAAAAAAACCCAACTATTCCAGCTATAAATATAACAACTGACAGGAATACAGCAAACCCACGCTTCATGCCTGAACGTTGGAAGCGTCGAGCTAGCCGATTTAAGGTAGTTGCTAGTACAACTGCGGCAAAAATCAGTAAAAGTACTTCCCTTATTTGCCACAAAATATACAAAGATAGAAGTATGGCAATTAAGCCAATCCATTGACCTAGATTCACTCCCTGACTCCTGGCAGTTGACAAATTGCTATTTATTTGTTGCTCAGCTAGGTTAGCTGATTCTAGCAACTTTCACTCTTTGAGTGAAATTTAGTTTTGTTCTGTGCTTGAAAGCGCCACAGGAGAGCGATCGCCATTATTATTGACGGTGACAAAACTAAAATCAAGGCGTTAGCCGCTGTTGCAGGAATGGATAGAAAAGGACCTGCATACTTTATCAAGATTGAAATAGCAGCACAGAGCAAAAACACTTTGAAAATAAATCCAAGCTGATTTTCCATAAAGTACGGCAATTCACATTGTTTTTGGGGGTGGTTACGAAAGCAAGTTGCAACACCCAATTTTTACAATAAACACAAGCAGAAGCAAAGCGAACTCCCTGCTTCTTGATACACCGCCATGATTTACTTGCCGGTTTCACTGCTGCTATTTCTACTGCTGTTGCTGCTAGTACCTTTTCTTTGGTTGATTGTGGCAGTAGACGTAGTGCAAATAGCAGTAGCCAAGTTGGGATTTTCTCCCAATATAGCCTTTCTTTTGCTGATATTGGTGATTTTAGGCAGTACTATCAACATTCCTTTATACCGCAAGGAATCTTCAGTTATCGTAGCGGATGACTTTGTGAATTTGTGGTTAAGGGAATTTTGGGGTATTCCTCTCCAGAAAGTGCAACGTACTACCGTGATAGCTCTGAATGTCGGCGGTGGTTTAATTCCGGTACTCTTAGCACTATATCAATTTACGCAAGGAAATATCCTGGCAATTTTGCTAGTTACTGCCATTGTCACAGTTGTTAGCTACTATGCAGCGCGAGTGGTACCAGGAATAGGCATCCAAATGAATCCTTTGCTAGCTCCCCTTACGGCTGCTTTATCTGCAATGTTATTTGCTCCAGCCCATGCTGCTCCCGTCGCCTTTGCAGGCGGTATCCTGGGAACCTTAATTGGTGCTGACTTGCTCCACCTAAAGGACATTCAAGCCATGAGTTCGGGGGTACTGAGTATCGGGGGTGCTGGCGTATTTGATGGTATTGCTTTGTGTGGTTTATTTGCGCTGTTACTTAGTTAGGAGTTAGGAGTTAGGAGTGAGGAGTTAAGAATTCAATAAACACAGCAAAAAACTGAAAACTCCTAACAACTAATCCCTAATTCCTAACTCATAACTCCTAACTCCTAACTCAATTTTAGTGGAGGATATATCAAAAAAATGCCTGTAGAAACTAATAACAAAAATCAAATGAAACCGCCGAGGGCACGCCAGTTTGGCGGGAGCTTGCTGATTCTTTTCACTCTGCTGTTACTCCTCAATTTTATTGTTCCTAGCTTCTTTGGTCCGAGATTGCCGCAAGTTCCTTATAGTGACTTTATCGCCCAGGTAGAAGCAGGTAAAGTAGATCGAGCGGTTGTAGGGAGCGATCGCATTCAATATTCCATCAAAACTCAAACTCCTGAAGGCAAAACTGTAGAACAGGTCTTCACTACCACACCAGTAGCAATTGACCTGGATTTACCGAAAATTCTCCGTGACAATAATGTTGAATTTGCTGCACCACCTCCAAACCAAAATGGCTGGATCACCACTCTGCTAAGTTGGGTCATACCACCGTTAATCTTCTTTGGTATTTGGGGCTTTTTAATCAATCGTCAGGGAGGCGGACCGGCTGCACTGACAGTGGGTAAAAGCAAAGCTCGTATTTACTCTGAAGGTAGCACTGGTGTCAAATTTACTGATGTTGCTGGTGTAGATGAAGCTAAAGCCGAACTGGAAGAAATTGTAGACTTCCTGAGAAATGCTGCAAAATACACCCGCTTAGGCGCAAAAATCCCCAAAGGCGTACTGTTGGTGGGCCCTCCAGGAACGGGTAAAACATTACTAGCAAAAGCCATTGCTGGTGAAGCTGCTGTTCCTTTCTTCAGCATCTCTGGTTCGGAATTTATCGAACTGTTCGTGGGTGTAGGTGCTGCACGGGTGCGCGACTTGTTTGAACAAGCTAAGCAACAAGCACCTTGTATCGTCTTTATTGATGAATTAGACGCCCTGGGTAAATCTCGTGCTAGTGGTGGCCCAATCATGGGTGGTAACGATGAAAGGGAACAAACCCTTAACCAATTACTTAGCGAAATGGACGGCTTTGATGCCAACACTGGCGTTATCATCATTGCTGCTACTAACCGTCCGGAAGTTCTCGATCCAGCCTTGCGTCGTCCTGGACGCTTCGACCGTCAAGTTGTTGTAGATCGTCCTGATAAAGGTGGCCGAGAAGCAATTCTTAGAGTCCATTCTCGGAACGTAAAATTAGCTGAAGATGTTAACCTAGGAACCATCGCCGGTCGTACACCTGGTTTTGCTGGTGCAGATTTAGCTAACTTGGTAAATGAAGCTGCACTGTTGGCAGCACGGCAAAATCGGCAAGCAGTGACAATGGCAGATTTTAATGAAGCTATTGAACGCCTTGTTGCTGGTTTAGAAAAACGTTCTCGCGTCCTCAATGAAACCGAGAAGAAAACCGTAGCCTATCACGAAGTTGGTCACGCCATTATCGGTGCTTTAATGCCTGGTGCTGGTAAAGTCGAGAAAATTTCTGTAGTACCACGGGGTGTTGGTGCTTTGGGTTACACTATCCAAATGCCCGAAGAAGACCGCTTTTTGATGGTAGAAGACGAAATTCGCGGTCGCATTGCTACCTTATTGGGTGGACGTTCGGCAGAAGAAATCGTTTTTGGCAAAGTCTCTACTGGTGCTAGTGATGACATTCAAAAAGCAACTGATTTAGCAGAACGTGTTGTCACTATTTATGGTATGAGCGATAAACTTGGTCCAGTAGCATTTGAGAAGATTCAACAGCAGTTTCTTGAAGGTTATCCTAACCCGCGTCGTGCCATCAGTCCCGAAGTGACTGAGGAAATTGACCGCGAAGTGAAGCAAATTGTTGATAATGCTCACCATATTGCTTTGACTATTCTGCATCAGAATCGCGACTTGTTAGAGGAAACCGCACAGGAACTGTTGCAGAAGGAAATTCTCGAAGGTTCACAACTGCGGGAGAAACTTAACCAAGCCAAAATACCTGCTGAGTTGGAAGAATGGTTGCGGACGGGTAAGTTATCGGAAGATAAGCCGTTGATGCAAACACTTCTGGTGTAAGGATTTTGGATTTTGGATTTTAGATTTTGGATTGAGTCTAAAATTGAAAAGCGATCGCACTTTTACTGTGGCGATCGCTTTTTTCATGCCAAACTCAACCAGCTAAAAATCTGTTCAACTGTTAGTTCCAACTCTATATCTTTGAGTATTGGTAATTGCGAAGCACCTTCATACAGTTCTACTTTTTGACCAGGAAATACCGCTATAATACTTTCTTCTTCAGGGTCTATCAACCACCCTAACTCAGTGCCATTTCGCGAACAATGCAACAATTTAGCAAACACTTTTGTTTGTTTTTGGTCTGGGGAAAGAATTTCTATCACCCAGTCAGGATGAATTTCAAACCGGTTAGCAATTCTGCCTGATGCTTTCAAAGGTATTCTTTCCCATCCGAATACAGCAATATCAGGGACAATAGATTCTCCACCAAAGGTACAACGAAGTTCTGGAAAAGCATAAGCAATTTTTTTGCTTTCAGCTAATTGATTAATGGCTTCACATAATTTACTCTGAAGTAGGCTATGCTCACCTTGAGGCATTGGCTTTTGAATAACTTCTCCATTAATAAATTCTGATGCTGGCTTAGTCTCTGGAAGTTTTATAAATTCCTCTAAGGTCAGCTTAGATTTACTAGATACATTCATAAATAATTAGTCCTTTTCTAAAATAAAGAATACTTGTTTTTTTAATATTTTTTCCTATTTTGTTATAGAGGTTGGTATTTCTGTTATTTCAACCGAAGCACTTTGTTCGGAGTGTAACTGCTTTCAGGCATCCGGGTAAATAAAATATCTTTCACAGTCGGTTCTAAGGGAATGGTCAGGCTGCTAATATTGCCTTTGATATCAGTTAAGAAAGATATAAGTTTTGGTTGTTCAAACAACTCATATTCAACAAAAATATCATAGTGGTAGTGTTCTAATTTATAAATATTTGAATTATGAGTTGCTGTTAAACGATTATCATTAATTTCAACTGATAACAATCCGTATGCTGGATGCTCAAAATAACCTGTGTAATCTTCTAGAGGATGAGAAGGCTGAGTATCAGTTTTACGGGAATATGCTATTTGCTCTTTGGCTTTTGTAGTAGCTTCTTTGGCTTGAGCATATTTTTCCTTCATTCGTTCATTCCAAGGAGTTTCGTCTAAACCGAGTAAGCGATCGCATACATAATAAGTCACAATATTTATTACTGGGTTTTTATCCAGATTAGTCAAAACTACTATACCAATATTGTCTTGAGGCAGCAAAGTTGTTCGTGCAGCAAATCCATCAATATTGCCGCCATGCTGAATTAAATTATGACCTCGGTAAGAGGTAATTGCCCATCCCAAACCATAAAAATAATAAAAAAGTTCATTATATTCCAGTGTTTGAGTCATCGCGATTTGCGGAGAGTGTATTTGACTTAGATTACTTGGCGAGATAATCTGTTTATCGCCATACTTACCCTGATCAAGATGGAGTAAAAGCCACTTAGCCATATCAACAACGTTGGAATTTATCGAACCTGCTGGACCACTAGCATCGACATTACAAAAGGATAATTTCTCAACTAAGTCGTTTTTTTCTACATAAGGAAGTGCAAAATCATTAGCTTTTTGGGATATTTCTACAGAGAAATTACTGTTTCTCATTTCTAAAGGATTAAAAATTTTCTCTTGTACAAATTCTTCCCAGCTACTCTGTACAATTTCACCAACCAAGTAGCCAGCAGTCATGTACATTAAATTTTGATACTGAAAAACAGTACGCAATTCGTGAGTGGGTTCGAGATATTGTAAGCGTTTGATTAGTTCTTGACGGGTGAAGGGACTTTGAGACCACATAGCATCATGACGGGGTAAGCCAGACCGATGAGTTACGAGGTCACGGGGTGTAATATGTTCAGTTGCATAGGAGTCATAAAGTTTAAAAGTGGGTAGATAATTTCTGACAGGTTTATCCCAGTCTAAGAGACCTCTTTCTACCAGGATACTCATCGCCATTGTGGTAAAGGGTTTTGTACAGGAACCAATTGCAAAGAGAGTTTGTGGTGTAACTATTAAATTTTGTTCTATATCTCGCTTTCCAAAGCCTTCACAAAAAATTATTTGGCTATCTTTAATGATTGCGATCGCCAGTCCAGGTATTTTCCATTCTTGCATTGTCAAGTTGATAAATTCTCTCAGACCTTGCATAGTAACTGTTCAAACCTCTCAATAAAAAAGCATCTTCCATTCAGTAGACTTCTTGCATAAATCGATGTTTTTTATATGGAACCACAGATGGACAACAAATAAAATTATTTCCTTATCTTCCCCCCTCAAGAGGGGGGAGTGAGGGGGGTGGACACAGATAATCTGTGTTTATCTGTGTCCATCTGTGGTTAATTATCCTCAATCATGAATGCGTGCAAGAAGTAGAGACGCGAAATTTCGCGTCTCTACAATTTATAATCCAAAATCCAAAATCTCAAATCCAAAATCGTATTAGCTTCGCTGCCAAATTTTTATCGTTTTATCCAAACTCCCACTTACCAAAATATCCCCAGAAGCGGTAAATGCGACTGCTGTAACCGTATGACTATGACCTGTAAAAGTAGCTAACAATTCCCCGGTTTTTATATGCCATAATTTAATAGTTTTATCTGCACTACCACTGGCGATAGTTTGCCCATCCGGACTAAGGGCGATCGCATATACTCCATCTCTATGTCCCTTCAGAGTATGCAGTAATTCCCCTGTCTGCAAATGCCAAATTTTTATCGTCTTATCTCTACTACCACTGACAAGTATTTTGCCATCTGCACTCATCGCCAAAGAACGCACAATATGAGTATGACCTGTGAGAATATGTAGCAACTCTGCTTCTGGATGTGAACCGTTTGATTGCTGTAACACTTGCCACACTTTAATTTTGCGGTAACTACCTGTAACCAAAATTTCCCCATCTTGACTCAAAGCCAAGGAATGAGCGGCAGTATCATCTAAAGAGAGGGCAACATTTACCTGACGCTGCCTTAAGTCCCAAAAGAGAATTTTTCTGTCATCCCCACCTGTTGCTAACATTCGTCCATCGGGAGTGAAAGCGACACAGCGCACCATTCCGTTATGTTTGTGCATGATATCAATCAAGTCTTGTGCGCCGACATGCCACATTTTAATTGTCGAGTCTGCGCCCCCACTCACCAAAGTCTGTCCATCTGGACTGAAGGCTAAGGCATTCACTTCATCGACTAGCCCAGATAACATCCAAGGATGTTCTGATAAAGTACCTATTAATGCTCCCTTAGTCAAATCCCATAGCTTTGTCTCTCCGCGACTACCACTGGCTACTAAGGCTGAAGTATTGCTATTCTGACCTCCTGAAGAGAAAGCTAGGCAATTTATCCCTCTCGTATGTCCTTTCAAGGTTTGCCAGCATTCCCAGTCCCCAATTATACTTTTGAGCGGGTGATCTGGTGGTAAAGTCTGAGTTTTTTCCGGTATCGAAATTTCATCAATGAATGGCGGTGCTTCTTGTTTGGCGATCGCTGATTCTAAATACCAGTTTAATCCCCCCGTATACAACAAGTTACTGGGACTAAGATAAATTGTTGGTTCACTCAATTCAATCTGGTTTGTAGGCAAAAATCCGGTAATTATTGCTTGTTTTTCGTAACCTCTTTTACCACTAAACGGATAAAACAAACACAGAAAAATTAATAAGCGGTAATTCTTCAAATCTTCTTGAGTAATAGACCATTTAATTTTGTCTTTTTTAATACCATTAAAACTTTCTCCATCCGCCACACAAACCAAAATACTAACTTTAGGATTACTTGCTAATAGATAAGAAAATTTGCTTTCACCACGCAAATTACCCTCATCGTCTAAAACCATATTATTTACTACGTCTTGTGGCATTTTTTTTACCAATTTACCCAGACGTTGAGTCATTACTTGTTCAACAATTTGCTCTCGCAAAATATAATCTTCTGCTTGCTGTTGGAAGTAAATTGAAAAAGGTATCGCCCATTCAGGTGGTTCGGCGTATTCAGGTGGAATTGGTGGTGGGTTCCTGGCTATAATCTCTGCTTGTTGACGAGCAATTTCTAAGAGCTTTTCCAGTGCTTTACCCCAAAATGTCATAATTTCGGTATGGCAACCTTTGACTTGAGTTTCAAGCAAAGATACGTCGTGAGTCTTTGGTTTTTTTACCCGTTGAAGAAAATCAGCTTGTTGGGTTTTGAGTAAGCTAATCCAATCCATGTGCATTCCTGCGGTGCAGTGTTGCATACCTACGTTAAGGTATACCGAGGGAATTACTCAAGTTTATTAATTTGAGTTAACAACAAGTTAATAATCCCAGCAAATCAGGTAATACAAGCATCGGTATGCATGGACACAAGCAATTTATCACTAGATAATGCCAAAATCGCTGAGCAACTAAGGTTTGTCTAGAGAAAAACTACGTGATGACCGTTAATTTTAACCAACCTCGGTAGGGAGATATTGTTTCCTGGGAAGCATTTTCAATAGAAAGGTTAATGGTTAATGGTTAATGGTTGATGGTTAATGGTTAATGGTTAATGGTTGATAGCCATGAACTATGAACCATGAACTATCAACCATGAACACAATAGCACGTCAATCTTTCTTAATTATTTTTAACATTAATCTTTAACTAATACACCATTGAGAAAAATATCAGCGAGTCCTTCTGCCATTTGTTGCATTTCTTGGGGAGAAGCGTCGGGTTCGATGAGGGTGTTATGGGAAAAACCCGCGATCGCAAACATTCCTAAAAACACTTTTGCTACTAGTTTTGCATCCATCTGGCGATAGATTCCTTTATCCATTGCCGTTTGAAAAAATGCTTCTGCGACATCGCTCATTTTATTAATTACTTCTGACTGAATGCGATCGCGCAAGTCTGGATGAAATTGCGCCTCCATGAAACACACTCGCATCATATCGGCGTTTTTTTGCATATTCCACATCCTACGGCGCATTACTTGCGCTACAGCTTTATAGCTGCCCATTTCACTCAATTCTGTCAGCAAATCGGTGAGAATCTCTACCCAGCCTTGAGTCGCTACTTCCACCAAAATTGCTTTTTTATTGGGAAAATGACGAAATAGGGTTCCTTCCGCGACGCTTGCTGCTTGTGCTAAATCACGGGTGGTGGTGCCATCAAATCCTTGGGAGGCAAACAAGCGCATAGCAGCCTGCAAAATGCGGCTGCGTGTTTGTGCCTCTGATGGCGGGGGAGAATTAAAAACACGCATAAAAGTTATAGTGAAATATCCGGAACAGGACTCGTAGCATTATTGTCTAACGACAAATACAAAAAGCACAAAAAGCTTAATACAAGATTAACTCTCTACTCGCAAGTATCCTGTTTTTTAGATAATAAAACTTTACTTTCATTTTCGCTCATGAATCAGCCCAATTGCCAATCTGAAATTAAAGTCAACACAAAACAAGGAGAAAAATACACGGTGACAACTGGGAAAAGCGATAACATAAATATCCCCCTCTCCTTATCACTCCAGCCAAAGCAAATTTTTGTAACGTTTTTAGCGCTAATCATCTTTTGGTGGGGGTTGCTACCAGGTGTTGCTTTAGCCAGAACCCAAACTCCACCAGCAACTCAAACTTCGATTAAGCCTTATCTGGATCGGGTTGTGAAGCAGTTGACGGAGTTTCGCCTCGATAATGGCATGAAGTTTATTGTCTTGGAAAACCATCAAGCACCTGTAGTTTCTTTTCTTACCTATGCTGATGTCGGAGGTGTGGATGAACCAAATGGAAAAACCGGCGTAGCGCACTTTCTAGAACATTTGGCATTTAAAGGTACAACGCGCATTGGTACAACAAATTACCAAGCTGAAAAACCATTACTTGACCAGTTGGATCAATTGGCTGCTCAAATTAAGACGGCTAGTGCTGCTGGCAAAAAAGATGAGGTTGCTAAGTTAGAAGCCGAATTCCAGAAAGTAGAATCACAAGCTGCTAAGTTTGTCAAGCAAAATGACTTGGGACGAATTGTGGAACAGGCGGGAGGAGTAGGTTTAAATGCCAATACCTCTACGGAAGCCACCCGTTATTTTTACAGCTTTCCTGCCAATAAGTTAGAGTTGTGGATGTCGCTGGAGTCGGAACGCTTTCTTGAACCGGTGTTTCGTGAGTTTTATAAAGAGAAAGATGTGATTTTGGAGGAACGACGCCTACGGGTGGAAAATTCACCTATCGGATTGATGATTGAAAAGTTTGTCGATACTGCTTTCAAAGTCCATCCTTTCCGGCGTCCAGTAATTGGATATGACCAAGATATTCGCGGTTTGACACGGGAAGATGTGCAGGATTTCTTTGATACACACTATTTCCCAAGCAATTTAACCATTGGGATTGTCGGAGATGTCAATCCTAGTGAGGTGAAAAAATTGGCGCAAGTTTACTTTGGACGCTACAAGGCTAAAGATAAAGCTGATGAGAATATTCCAGTAGAACCGAAGCAGACAGAAACGCAGGAAGTGACGTTAAAGTTACCGTCTCAACCTTGGTATTTGGAAGGCTACCATCGTCCGGCGATTACTCATCCTGATAATGCAGTTTATGACATCATCGGCAGATTGTTGAGTGATGGACGGACATCACGATTGTACAAGTCTTTAGTGGAACGGCAACGCTTAGCACTTTCGGCACAAGGTTTCAGTGGATTTCCGGGGGATAAATATCCGAATTTGATGTTGTTTTATGCTCTCACAGCTCCTGGTCATACGGTTGACGAAGTGGCGATCGCTCTTAGAAAAGAAATTGACAGACTCCAGACTGAACCTGTATCAGCGAAGGATTTGGATCGGGTAAAAACGCAAGCTAGGGCAGAATTGTTGCGGACTCTTGATTCTAACATGGGCATGGCGCAGCAATTGTTGGAGTATGAGGTTAAAACTGGCTCTTGGCGTAATTTGTTTAAGCAGTTGGACGAATTGGAAGCGGTGACGGCGGCTGATGTGCAACGGGTGGCGAAGGCGACGTTTACGCCTAACAATCGCACTGTCGGTAAACTGTTGTCGCAATAGGGGTGAAAAATGAACTGCGAAAACGCTAAGGACGCGAAGGAATAGATATGAAGAGGTATGAGGGAAAGGGCAAAAAGCAGATGAAAATCCAAAATCCAAAATTCAAAATCCAAAATATTATCTATGCGGTGGTTACTGCTTTTGCTTTGGTACTTTTAAGTTTTAATTATTCTTGGGCGGCGACAACGGCAAAGCATTACACTGAGTTACAGTTTCCGCCATTGCCCGAAGTGAAAATACCGAAATATGAGCGGTATAGGTTAAATAACGGCATGTTGGTGTATTTAATGGAAAACCATGAATTGCCGTTGGTAAGTGGTACGGCTTTGATTCGTACTGGCGATCGCTTTGAACCAGGAAATGAAGTTGGTTTGGGGATGTTGACTGGTGAGGTGATGCGGACTGGAGGAACAGCCAAGCATACACCGGATCAGTTAAATGAGATGTTGGAACAACGGGCTGCTTCGGTAGAAACTAGTATTAATACAACATTTGGTTCTACTAATTTTGACGCCCTGACAGAAGATATAGATACAGTGTTTGGGTTGTTTGCTGAAGTACTGCGAGAACCGGTATTTGCTCAGGATAAACTAGAATTGGCGAAAACTCAGGAAAAAGGTAGTATTTCTCGTCGTAATGATAATCCTGATGAGATTGCTCAGCGGGAATTTCAAAAGTTAATTTACGGTAAGGATAGTCCTTACGCCCGTACAACTGAGTTTGCAACGCTGAATAATGTTTCTCGTGAGGATTTGGTTAAGTTTTATCAGCAGTATTTCTACCCTAATAATATGATTTTGGGGATTGTGGGTGATTTTGACCCTAAGAAAATGAAATCGCTGATCCAAGCTAAATTGGGTGACTGGAAGCCTAACCCAAATTTAACTAAACCCCAATTGCCAAAAGTGACGCAAGCTAATGCAGATGGTGTGTTTTTTGTCAATCAGCCCCAACTGACTCAGAGTAATATTCTCATCGGACATTTGGGAGGAGAGTATAAAAGTCCCGACTATCCAGCGTTGGATGTGTTGAATAACGTATTGAATGGCTTTGGCGGACGCTTGTTTAATGAAGTGCGATCGCGTCAAGGTTTAGCTTACTCAGTATACGGTTACTGGAGTCCACGCTATGACTATCCTGGTATGTTCATGGCTGGTGGACAAACGCGATCGGATGCTACCGTACAGTTAGTGAAATCCCTGCAAGCAGAAATCAAGCGCATACAAACTGAACGGGTGACACCAACAGAATTAGCTTTTGCGAAGGAGTCTACTCTTAACTCCTTTGTTTTTAATTTTGAAGACCCCAAGCAAACTCTGTCACGCCTGATACGCTATGAATATTATGGTTATCCTTCTGATTTTCTATTCCGCTATCAAAAAGCGGTAGCCGCAACCACAGCAGCAGATGTGCAACGAGTGGCACAGAAATATCTCAAGCCAGAAAATCTAGTTACTTTGGTAGTGGGAAATCAAACCGCAATTAATCCACCATTAACGCAGCTAGCAACAGAAGTAACGCCGATAGATGTGACAATCCCTGGTGTTACACCACAGGCGAAGAATTAACTAATTCTGTGAAATTCCCCATCCTTCTACAGGGTGGGGATAGATAGCAGGATAGTGACGAACTCTTAGAGGATGTTTGGAAAGTCTCACATCACACATCAACTTGATCCCCCCTAGCCCCCCTTAAAAAGGGGGGAAATCTTCTCAAAGTCCCCTTTTTTAAGGGAGTAAATTTTCTCAAAGTCCCCCTTTTTAAGGGGGATTTAGGGGGTTCAAAACGTCTATCAGTTTAAAACAATACTTTTCAAACATCCTCTTATACCATTTCACAAAAACTCTGATACAAATACAGATGGTGGACCAGACGCGAAATTTGAGGCAGCGCGTTGCGGTGAGACCAGCGCTCTCCGGCGGGTTTCCCGCCGTAGGCGACTGGCGAACCCGAAGGGGGGTTCCCCCCGTTGTAGCGACTGCCGTCGCGTCTCTACAAGATTTATATGTATCGTGATTAACGTGAAATGGTATTAGGGGTAATTTCAGAATTGCCCCTATTTTTAATTGCACTACCAGAGAAGATAAAAGACAAAAACCTTGATATTGATTAATAGCCATTAACCATTAACCATGAACAACTACAGCCTTTTAAGCAACATTTGTTGATTTTGCCTCAATAACGTTAGTTGGGAAATTACCATTTTCAGAGTGAACTATCATTTTCATTTCAGCAACTTGTTGCTTTAACCAAGCCGCAAACATTTCTCTCAAAATTTGAGCGCGTAATTGCTCGTCCAATTCTGGTTTAATGATTTCTTCTACCCAAATGAGATGCGCTCCTTTAGGTGTAATTATAGGCTTGAGCATTTGTGGTCTAGTGGTGGCAAATACTGCGGCGGCAATTTCTGGTATAAAGTCAGTACGGCGTCGAATTCCCTGATATCCTCCGGCGCGTCTAATATCTGGATTTTGGACATATTGACGCGCAATTTCTTGAAAACTGATTTCTCCTTCTTGCAAAGCATAAAACAGTTTCCAAGCGACATCTTCATCATCCACAATTACTTCATATATGGCTGCTCCAGAATAATCTATTTGGTGTTCATAAAAAAATGCTTCTACTTTATCTGCAAATAAATGCATTGCCAACTTGTTAGATAGTAAATTAGTTTGGGCTAATTCTTCAAAATCATCTAGAGAAAGATGATATTTTTGTAGCCAAGCCCAAGTATCTTCAGCTTTAAGGAGGTTGTTAGCTAAGCGTAGGTTATCTGCTGCTTGTTGAAGTTCTTCTGTTTCAATTGTCAAACCTTCTTTAACGGCAGTATCGGCTATAATTTGACGAGCAGCGATCGCTTCTAATAAAGTAGGTATTTGACAGGATAATTTGACTTGGTGAAGAATCTCTTCCTGAGAAAATTTTAAATTTTTTACCATGATATAAATTTTCCTTAATTATCTTTGAAAATTCAGATATTTTCTTGCAAATTTTTATTATTTGCAGCACGATTTATCGCCGCGTAAAATTATCATTAACAATTCTCCTCGATACAATAACCAGAGCTTAGTATCTTTAGTTTCTGATATTTCTTCAGATATTTTTAAACACAGTCGGTCAAATAGGGATAAGAGGATGTCTGAAAAGTTTTTAATTAGTCATATTTATTACCCAAAATCATT
>JBHYDF010000215.1:0-14648 GCA_051861145.1 Nostocaceae cyanobacterium | reverse complement strand
AAGGGGCATCGGGCATCGGGCAAGGGGCATCGGGCATTGGGCAAGGGGCATCGGGAAATGACAAGAAAACTAATGCCCAATCCCCAATTCCCAATGCCCATTTGTTCTTCGAGGTGACAGACACCGGCCCTGGTATTTCCCCAGAAGAGATTGATCAGCTTTTTGAAGCATTTGGGCAAACCGAAACTGGTAGGAAATCCCAACAGGGAACAGGACTGGGTTTAGCAATTAGCCGCAAGTATGTGCAATTAATGGGGGGTGATATCAGCGTTAATAGTACCGTCGGTGTAGGTAGTATATTTGCCTTTTACATTCAGATTGGTCTAGCTTCTGCAAGTGAAATTCAGGCTACCATAACTCCACGCCAAGTAATCAGTATCGCACCTGGTCAACCTGAATACCGCATACTAGTAGTCGATGATGCCAAAGATAGCCGATTACTCTTAGTAAAATTACTGACATCAATTGGCTTTTCTGTCCAAGAAGCAGCAAATGGTAGGGAAGCCATTTCTGTATGGGAATCCTGGCAACCACAGCTTATCCTTATGGATATGCGAATGCCCATAATGGATGGGTATGAAGCCACTAGGCAGATTGTAGAAAGACAGAGGGAAATGGGCAACGAAAATTCCCAATACCCAACGTCCCATTCTCATACCATCATCATTGCCCTGACTGCAAACGCCTTTGAAGAACAACGACAAGCAATGATATCAGCGGGGTGTGATGATTTTATTAACAAGCCTTTCCGGGAAGAAGTATTACTAGAAAAACTCAGCCAATATCTGGGAGTAAAATATCTTTATAAAGAAGAAAATCTTCAGATATTAGAAGAAAATCAAACAACAAAAGAACAAATTTTAAATTCTACGAATTTACTAACATCATTATCGGAAATGTCGCCAGAATGGTTATCACAGATGCACCATGCCGCAGCACAGTGCAGTGATGACTTGATTTTAGAATTGCTTGAGCAAATTCCTCCAGAAAAATCTTTACTGATAAACGTTTTCAAAGATTTAGCGGAGAATTTTCAATTTGAAAGAATTATGGAATTAATTACGAGAGTCATTAGTCATTAGTCATTAGTCAATAGCCAGTACTCAAATCTATAGAAACTCTGCTACAGGCGTGCGTTTACCTTTGCAACAAGAGTGCGTTTAAAATTTTCTCAAGATTGTATAACCACAGGTAACAACACCTGAGAAAAAGAACTACCCCCACTACTCACCGTCAATGTAATAACCTCCGCATCCATACCCAACACAGAACTATTACCAGGATTTATCGCATACGCTGGAAAACACGCCGCACTCAAACTTAATCGCAAAGCATTACCTTGAGCAATTCGCGCACAAGTCGCCTGCAACTGAATTTTTCTAGTAACGCTATTCATCCCATCTCGACAATGCAAATAACCTTGAGTCAAATTATATACCCTACCATCTGGATGCACTTCCGACAAAACCGCACATAAATCAAAGCTGGGCTTGTCAGCACTACAAACAATTGCCACCACCACATCACCCGCCAAATGTAAATCTGACTCTAAAGGTTCACTGGTGTAAGTTAAAACATCAAAACGACAATCAATGTGCGATCGCTCAAATACACCCGCAGCTATTCCCGCATGACCACCCAAAGAAGGAACTGGCCGCCAAGGGTCGTGAACCAACACATCATCAACACCAGTTTCCGGATAAGTCGTAGTCAGAATACCTTCATCTTCCCGGATATTGGCTAGTCCAGAGCTTGACAAAAAGTAAGGTTTATGTTCAAATTCAGGAAAGGTGGGAAAACCTTGCCAAACGTTACTACCCATTTCAAACAACCAAACGGGTAACTGTTCTGGTAAGTCAGTATTAAAACCCTTAAGATATTGGTCAAACCAGCAGATTTGCATCCTATCTACAGGACTAATAGCATTAACTCCAAAGTCAACTTCACCAACTTTACGACTCCAAGGCAAATGTTTCCAAGGCCCGACTAAAAGCTGTTGGCGATACCGACTCCGCCCTGCGATATCTTTATAAAAACTGAAAGTGCCACGTAAATAATTATCAAACCAACCCCCAATATGGAACATTGGCAAATCAACATCTTTTAGGTATGTTTTGGGGGAAAGTTTTTCCCAGTAGCCATCGGGTTGAAAATGAGCAGTCCATTCGTGATAAAACGAATCAGAAGCGAAATTTCTCAAAACTTCTGGGCGTGTGGGAATGCGATCGCGCAAAGGTAGATGAAAAGAAGCAGCGTATAGCATTCGATAAGCGTGTTCATCTTTGTGCAAGCGGGCGGATTCTGCGGCTAATTGAATTGCCCAAGCCAGATTATTTTCTAAACAAAATGCGCCACCTTCATAAGCCCAATCAGTATATAAATCATAGCCAATCATTGCTGGGCAAATTGTTTTTAGTGCTGCTGGTTTAGCCACTGCGGCGTATAACTGAGTCATTCCTTGATAGGAAAAACCATACATGCCAACATTACCATTACTACCAGGTAAATTTGCTACCCAGTTTACCGTATCTTCACCGTCTTGGATTTCGTGGGAGAATAATTTGAATTTACCTTGCGATGTGCCCCGTCCCCGTACATCTTGAATTACCACAATGTAACCGTGGGCGGCGTACCAACTCGGATGGGCGTAGACAACAGTAGATGCGATCGCTCTACCATAAGGTTGTCGCATTAACAGTACGGGAAATTTTCCTTCAGTATTAGGGCGGTAGATGTCTGCATCCAAACGTACTCCGTCACGGGTGTACATGGATGCTGTTTCTTTGGGAAGAACTTTTAGCATGAGTATGATAGAGGTTATAAATTAAACCACAGATGGACACAGATGAACACAGATACAGATGATTTAAATAGAATTACACATAAAATTATTGGCTGTGCGTATACGGTGAGTAATGTTTTGGGTGCTGGATTTTTGGAAAAGGTTTATGAAAATGCTTTGACTCATGAATTAAGAAAGGCAGGTTTGCAGGTCAAACAACAGCACAGGCTAGAAATACTATATGATGGCATTGTGGTTGGAGAATATTTTGTTGACTTATTAGTAGAAGAATGTGTACTGGTGGAACTTAAGGCGGTTAAAGCTTTGGATGGAGGAAATTTTGCTCAGTGTTTGAGCTATTTGAATGCTTCTCGACTCCGAATCTGTCTGCTGATGAACTTCGCCAATCCTAGAGTCGAAATTAAGCGGATTATGCAATAAAATTAACCACAGATAGACACAGATAGACACAGATAACTAAAATACATCTGTGTCCATCTGTGTTCATCTGTGGTTCCATAATTCCATCTCTCCGAATTGGGCATATTTTTTCAGGCAAATTAACCACAGATAGACACAGATAGACACAGATAATTAAAATACATCTGTGTCCATCTGTGTTCATCTGTGGTTCCATAATTCCATCTCTTTGAATTGAGCATATTCTTTCAGGCAAATTAACCACAGATAGACACAGATAGACACAGATAACTAATATACATCTGTGTCCACCCCCCTCACTCCCCCCGCAACGGGACGCCAGTCCGCTCAAGTCGGGAGACCCGCCCACGCGGCTGGCTCGGGAAGATAAGGAAATAATTTTATTTGTTGTTCATCTGTGGTAGTAAACAACTTCAATATGGTATAAGGGCATCTAACCTACCAAGTACAGCCATATCTTCTGCATCCAATTTTACAGGAGTCCCACTGCGAATGAGTTCGGCAAAGTCCTCATTGGGAACCATAATAGTTAACGTATACAATCTTCCTGAACCAGTATTTTCAATCACATGAGTACCCGTAGCAGGAACTAATAAACTATCTCCAGCTTTAATGGAAACACTTTTACCATCACAAGTCGCCCTACCTTCGCCTTTGAGGACAAAAAACATTTCTACCGCCATTTGATGGCGATTGGGAGGGGTTTTACCGCCAACATCAAAAATTTCTACGCAACAAGTTAGAGAAGTATTGGCGATCGCTGGATCGAAGACTATAGCCAAGCGATTTGTATCGTGGGGACTGATGCGAAATGCTTGGTAATCTTGAGGAGACTTGACAACAGGAATGACACAACTGTTTATCATTTGTCCTTAGTCCTTAGTTAGTGGTTAGTAGTTAGTGGTTCATGGTTCATGGTTCATGGTTCATGGTTCATGGCTATTAACGATTAACTATTAACCATTAACCATTAACTATTAACTATGAACTCCGCGCCTCCTAACTAATTACAATCCCAAATCATGTGTTTACAAATTAAGTTGGATTGCTACTGTTAATTGCTTGTAAAATTGCTTCTAAATCTGTAACAAAACCAAAACATTGCTTTACGTTATACAGCGTCGCTAGCCAACAATACTCAGGAGAAGTTGTCGCAGTACAGTCTTTAACTAGTATGCAGTCGTATCCTAAGAAGTTAGCATCTTGCAGGGTAGCCATAACACATTGATCCGCATTGACACCAGCAAAAAATAGTGTCGTTCTACCTAGGTTCCGCAGGATACTATCTAAAGGAGTATCCCAAAAACCACTCATACGGAATTTATCAATACGAATATCCTCTGGTAATTGTTCAAGTTCATCTACTACCGCCGCCGCCCAACTACCCGCCATTAGTACTTTTGCACCATTTTTGGGTAGTGGATCGCCTAAACCAACACCCTCACCTGTGGGGTTGTAAACGTGGTGTACATTGGCACTAATATTCAGTAAGTCGGGACGATTGCCCCAATTTAACCATATTACAGGAACACCTATCGCCCGGAGAACTGGCAGTAAGGTTTGTAAAGGTTTTATAGGTTGACGCGCCGGAGTAACATCTACACCGATATGCGCCAACCATCCATCAGGATGACAGAAATCGTTTTGCATATCGATGACGAGAATCGCTGTTTTTGCCAAGTCTAGGCGCAGATTCTTGGTTTCTGTTGTTAAGATAACGGGTTGTGGGTTCAAGGGAGGACGTGTTATATCTGCGATCGCATGATTTACCGCCCAAGCGTTTGGTGCAACTCCCAATTTCCAAAGAGGTTGATTCATAAATTGCAACACCAACACTATTTTTCTATTTTTTAGCGTGAAATTCTCCTGTTGCGTTGAATTACTTAATTAAGGTTAAAATCGTGAACTTTACAATCACAAATGTTTTAATTCCTGTCGAAGATGGCTACATCACTGTTGATGTGCAGGTTACAGAGGGAACCATTACCGCCATAGCACCCCATTTAAATATTGTGGGAGATGCGATAAACGGTGAAAGTAAACTTTTATTGCCGGGTTTCGTCAATGCCCATACTCACTCCTCGGAAATGTGGCAACGGGGGATAATGTCCATGTTACCCCTAGAGTTATGGTTGGCGGAACTTTACGATTTTGCGCCTTTAGATCCAGAGAAAGTTTACCTTACTGCCTTGGGAACCGCAGTAGAAACACTACTTTCTGGCGGTACGAGTGTGGTAGATCATCTAGTGTTAATTCCCGGTAAAGAGTTGGAAACTATCGCTACGGCGGTTCGCGCTTATCAAGAAGTTGGTATTCGCGCCTTTGTCGCACCCTTAATTCAAGATGAATCTCTCACCGCTGGTATTCCATCCGGGGAAACTCAACAAACCCATGAGCCTTATTTTCGCTCAACGGTTGCAACTTTGGAATTAATAGAAGAAGCGGTAAGACAGTTTCATCGTCCAGAGGAAGGTATAAATATTTTAGTTGCCCCTACGGGTATTCAACTATGTTCTGATGCTTTATTTACGGGGTGTATCGAGTTAAGCGAAAAGTACAATCTTTGTCGTCATTCTCACCTACTGGAAACCAAAGCACAAGAAAAACTCGCCCAAGAAAAATATGGCTGTACCGCTGTTGAACATTTGAAGCGAATTGGTTATTTAGGCGATCGCACTTCTTTAGCACACTGCGTTCACTTGACTGATAACGACATCACCATCCTTGCTGAAACTCAATCCACTGTTGTTCACAACCCCTTGAGTAACTTACGTTTAGGTAGTGGCATCGCCCCAATTTTAAAATATCGCCAAGCTGGGGTAAATGTAACTTTTGGTTGCGATGGTGCATCTAGCAATGACTCGCAAGATTTACTAGAAGCTATTAAAATTGGTTCTATCTTACACAACGTTACTGATTTGGATTATCAACACTGGATTACACCCCGACAAGCAGTGGAAATGGCATCATTAGGGGGTGCAAGGGGACTGAATATGGCAGATAAACTCGGTTCCCTTAGTGTTGGTAAAAAAGCTGATTTGGTAATGTATGACCTGACTAGTTTATCACTGCTACCACGTACAGACCCAATTGGTTTGCTAGTTTTAGGGCGTCCCACTAATGTAGTGGATAGTGTGTGGATGAATGGTAAGCAAATCGTCGCTGGTGGTAAAGTCACAACTATTGATGTTGATAACTTGCGGCAAGAACTATTTAACCACAGTCAGTGGGATACTCAACGCAAATCTCAAACCGTTGCTCAAATTGAAGCTCATTATCGGTTTGTAATGGGTTTATGATTAACCCCCTTTTGTCACTCTCCGAACAATTTAATTTTATGCTTGATAAGCTCGACTTTATCCAAAATTCAGAACTTGGTTCTCTTGATACGGCAAAAACCCTGGCTTTTTGGCAAAAACTTTTTCCATGTCACTGATTTTCGGTGAAATCGAAAAAGTAAAACTAACGTTCCACAAAGGTTTCAGCGTCAGCTTGAACGCAGCCCAAAAATGGATAAAGTCGAGCTAAGGGACTTCCAAATAAAAAAATATCCCAAATTTTCTTGTGGGATGGGTGTCCCCACCCGTCCGGTATTCAGGGCGGGCTGTCCGGCCCACCCCACAATCTGGGATAATTTATTTCTTGGAAATCCCTTATCAAGACACAAGCCAGGCGTTTGGTAGGGGAGGCAGCGCGTTGCGGTGAACCAGTGCTGTAGGCGGGTTTCCCGCGCCCTGGCAACTGGTGAACCCGGAGGGGGGTTTCCCCCGTTGTAGCGACTGCCGTGCGGGTTTAGAATCAGAATTTTCGGCTTACCAACAAATCATCAACAAAACCCGCCCCTACAAGCATTTTGTCGGAGAGTGACACAAGAGGGTTAAAAAGCGATCGCATTATCTGAGTGTAGGCGATCGCTTGCTGATTTAAACGTACTTTTGCCCCCACTCCCTACTCCCTACTCCCCATTCCCTATTTTCAAGACAGGACTCATAAGTTTGTTCTCAGCCTTGCTTTCCTAAGAAAGAATTGGAGTACAGTCTCTTGTCTGGAAATAATATCGGCTGTACCTTCCATCCCCAATTGGATGGGACACTGGTTGTTAGTTGTACCTAGTAAAAGGTTTTCTGGTTGGATCGTTACCTCGTAGAAGGCAGTAACTGCGCCTCCTTTGTGGTTGGAAACTGTGGTAGCGGTGGTTGCGGTAGTACTATGACCTTGAGGGATAATTGCATCTGGAGAAATTGCGTTAACCTGACCTTGAAGAGTACCATAATCTGGATAGGGACAGGCAGATACCTGCAACTGTGCCTTTTGACCAATCTTGACTTTGCCAATATCCTCAGCGCCGACCAAAGCCTTCACAACTAGCGTAGTGTTACTGGGAACAATTTGGGCAATTTCCTCTCCAGGTTGCACAGTTTGGTTAGAGTTTCGCAGTTTCAGCCCGAAGAGGATGCCGTTAGCTGGGGCAGAAATGATAGTCTGCTTCAGGTCGATTTCTAATTGTTGCAGTTCACGGACATCGCGCTCTAGCTGCTTGCTGATTTGAATTTGTTGTTGGATTAGGGCTTGACGTTCTTTAGTTAATGTTGCGAGGTTAGCTGCACCAGTGGCTTTTTCTTGGGCAAGGCGTTCAGAGGCGATCGCTACTTCTGCATTACTGGGATTAATCGCAGCTTGAGTACGTTGCCATCTGGCTGTGGCTGCCGAAACTGCTTGTTTTAGCTGTTCAATCTTTTGTTTTTGCGCCTCAACTACTGCTTTTTGTGCCTCCACCGCTGATGATTGCTGCTGAAAAGCTAGTTCTACTTCCTCGAATTGATCCTGAGAAAGCGCTCCTTGTTTGGTTACAATCTCATATCGGTTCCGCTTTGTCTTAGCTGCCGCCAATGAAGCCTCTGTCGCCCTTAAGTTGGCGTGTGCTGATTTTAACTCCGCCTGGGCTGCGTGCAATTCTTCCTGGGCTATCTTGACGTTGGCATCGGCTTCTTGGACTTCAGTGATGGTGGTAATTTGTTTTTCTTGATATGAGCGGCGACGGCCTCTCAAATCAGCATCAGCGGAGGCAACAGCACTGTTGATACGGTCAGTTTCGGCTCTGATCTGGCTATCTGTGGCACTTATCTGAGTTTTGATTTGAACAAGTTGCAGTTGCGCCTGCTGGATATTGCTTTTCAGTTGGCTTTTTCGGGTTTGCAGGCGGGAGTTATCGATAGTGGCAATGACATCTCCTGTTTTGACAACTTGATTTTCCTTGACGGCGATGCGTGTAATTCTGCCTTCTGTGGCAGCCTGAACAATCCGCAATTCACCAGCGGGACGGATGCTTGCTTGTGCTTTGACAGTTACCTTATATTTGGTCACTGACACAAGTGCGATCGCTATTCCTACCGCACCAACGATAAATAGTCCGCCAAGCTTTGCCCAAAAACTAATCGGCGGCAGAAAATCGGAGCCTTCAACTGATGGCAGAAAATCTTCTTTAGGTGTACTGACCATACATTTCAAGGAATCAGGAAGTCTAAGTGATCTCCGGCTTGATGGCGTAAATCTTCCAAAGCACCTTGCAGTTTCAATTGTCCTTGTTCTAGCAAGACGATCCAATCAGCACGCTGAATCACTCTCGGACGGTGGCTAATCATAATTGTGGTTTTGCCCTGGCGATGGGTTAACAACTTGTCTAAAATTTCGGTTTCACTTACCGGGTCGAGGGCACTAGTGGATTCATCTAAAATTAGTACGGGTGGATCATTAACTATTGCTCGTGCTATTGCTAATCTCTGTCTTTGCCCACCAGAAAGATTGGCAGCAAATTCACCTAAAACGGTGTGATATTTGTTTGGTAGTTTACTGATAAATTCGTCAGCACCAGCCATTTGGCAAGCTCTAACTATGCTCTCAAAGCTGATATCAGGTGAACTCAAGCGAAAGTTTTCGATAATTGACCGACTCCAAAACTGCGCTTCTTGAGGAACCAGTACCACTTGTTGCCGTAGACAAGTGAGGGAAATATCTTGTTGATTATAAATACCAAAACGAATATTACCAGACTGAGACGAATATAACCCTGCAATCAATTTCGCCAAAGTACTTTTACCACAGCCAGATTTACCGATGAGAGCGATCGCTTTGCCTCCGGGAAGGGTGATGGAGAAGTCTTGCAGCAGGTCAAACCTGCCAGTGTGATGAAAGTTAAGCTGGGTGCAGGTGATATCTGCACTGTTGGCAATTGTCACCCAAGGCTTGATGGTGTTGTCTTGAGTTTCTGGGGTAGCGTCGATAACTTCCGTAAGTCGCTGGGTAGCGGTTTTTGCACGGGTGAATTCATCGACAAAGCCAAGTACGGTATCAATAAAAGAGTTAAAATTGGTATTTATACTGTTAAATGCCAGCAGTTGACCGATAGTTAATTCTTTGCCAATCACAAAGCTGCTGCCTACCCACAACAAAACAATACTACCGATATTGGCAACTAAGTTAGAGGAGATGCTGTTAAAGAAGCCGATTTGGCTCGTGCGGAAGGAGAAGTTCGCAAGACGACTATAGCGGCTTTGAAATTCTTCCCAGAATTGAGGGGCAGCAGTAGTGGTTTTTACGGTGATGGCTCCTTTGAATGTTTCTACTAATACTCCTTGATTTTCTGCCGATAAGACTAAAACATTGCGGATTTTTTGTTGGAGAATGGGTAAAAAAATCAGGGTTGAAAGGGTCATGCAAACGGCAATTAGCATTGCAACTGCTGTTAGTTTTAGGCTGTAAAACAGCATGAAACCCACGGAAGCGAGAGCGATAAAAAATTGACTGGGCAAACTAACAACAGCTTGGGAAACTAAATAATTAATTTGTTGAATATCTTCTAGACGGCTAACTATTTCACCACTACGTCGGGATTCGTAGTAACTTAGGGGCAAGCGGAGAATTTGGCGTCCGAATTCAAAGATTAGTCCTAGTTTTAGACGCTGGGCAAAGTGAGCAACAAGGTTAGATTGTGCTAGTCGCAGACTACCGCTAACGAGGTGCATGACAATAACGGCAATGACAACGCTAGTAAGCATTTGGGTATCACCGCGTACCAGCACATCATCGGTGAGCATTTGCAGCAGAAAGGGAGAAGCTAGGGAAAATAGACCAAGAACTGCATTCAGCAGGAAGGCTTGGGCAATAATGGCACGATAGGGCAAGATGCGTTTGAGGAAACGACCCAATCCGCCAATTTTCTCTTTCTCATCAGACTGAGTAAAAAAGCGCACTGGGTCTGGTTCTAAAAGCAGCATAATTCTGCTAGCCCATGCCTCTAAAAACCACTTTTTGTCCAGATACTGGATACCGACACCTGGATCAGCCACTACATATTTGTTGCCCCGTTTACCGTAAAAAACTACCCAGTGATAACCTTTCCAATGAATGATAGCTGGTAGAGGCACGGCTTTTTTATTAACAACCTCTAGGGAAGCTTTTACACCTCTGGCATAGAAACCAAGGGCTTCTGCTCCCTGCTTCAATCCCAATAAGGTAGTACCACTGCTGCGAGTTCCTACATATTCCCTAATAGTGTTGATGGTAAAGATTTTGCCATAATGTTTGGCAACACAAGCAAGACTTGCAGCGCCACAATCTTCTTCATTATGTTGTAGTACAAGCTGATATTTCATTGAGAATAGTTAATCATCAAAAGCTTAATTTTTGCTTGAAAAACCCAGTTTTTTAGGTATTGTTGAGAGTACAGCAAGATGCCACTTAGGGGAATGGCACGCTTGTTAAGACACAGCCCTTGCCCTGACTGGTTAAGCGCCTGGAGGCTGGGAACCAATCCACCGGAGGCTCCGCCGACCGAGGCTTGACGAGAGGCAAAGCCTCTCGAAATACATTCCCAGCCTCCAGGCTGGGAACGAGGCAACACAAGACTTTGGGCTTAACAAGCGTGCCATTCACTCATAGCGTAAAGATTAGTTTGAAAACACGCCCTAAGGCAGGGCGATCGCAATCTGCTCTTTTTCTTGAGTAAGGTTCTTTGATATTGCACTGTTTAGCTTTGGAGCTTCCAACACTAGAACTGAAGGAATACTATCTGGTTGTGCTAAACGTAGTAATTCATAGCCAATTCCTGCCAATCCAGTCATTAAACCAGGAGCCTCTAATCCCGATGGTACGCTACAAAGCCAGCCATTTTTATTGATACTTTCGAGGATGATTGCTGTAAAACGTTTAACTTGTTTTTTCCATTGGGGATCGTCTAACGTTAAACTGGCTTGCAACAGCAATTCCAAGTTACCTAGATCGCCATGACAAAGAGAGTGATTCTTACCAAATCCTTCAGCGATGGTAGTTTTCAGGGCTGTATCAATCTCGGCACGGATTTCGGGATTATCAAGCTGAGAAAGACTCCGCAAACGAGCTAAACCAATCCCTGGAGCGCCATGACACCAAGCACACCTACAAGGGCCAGATTGTTTTCTCCTTTCTTCTAGTACTGTATTGGTAAAATGACGTAAATCGATCCAATTTCCGGCTTCGGGGAGGAATTGGCTTCGCTCGTACTCAATCGCAGCTAAAGCTGTAGTTGCAAAACGTTGCTCGCCCGTCACTGCTGCCAATTCTAGCAATGACGATGCTATTCCAGCTGCGCCATGAGAAAAACCTGTCAGTGGTTGTTTTGATTCAACCATCCCATTTTTCCAAGTCCAACCAATACCATGCGCCACCATTTCAGCACGGGCGATGAGTAAATCGCCACATTTAATTGCAGCAGTAAGGGTATCATTGGCAGGTTTACATCTATACAGAGCCAGTAAACTACTAATACATCCTGCTGCACCACTGATAATGCCAAACTGCGTATCTTGCTCAATTAAATCGGGAAGATATTCAACTACCTTTTCTGCTTCAGTCAGTAGAGCTGGTTGATTCCACAACACCGCCAGATGGGTTAGGGTATAGATGATTCCTCCCCAGCCATTAAAAGCTCCAATCTGTTTAAAGTCCGAGCTAAACTCCTCTATTTGAGAACGAATATTTATTAATGCTGCTCGTGCCAGATTGGTGTAACGTTCTTCTTCGGTAACTGCACCAAGATAAGCTAGAAACAGTATTATCCCAGATAAACCATTGTATAAATCAAATCCTAAAGATATGAGCGACCATTGACGCTCACCGAAAAAAGTCAACCCAATCCAAGATGCATCTTCTTCGCCACGTATTGCTAAAAAATCTAGGCGATCGCCGATAGCACGAGCAGTGGCTATTAGTTGCTCGCTGTCTACAATAGTCTGAGGCTCTAAAATCGGATAGCGGGAAATATCAACTCCATCTAAACCCAAGTTTACTGTTGCTAAAGAAGCACGGATAAACCACAGTTGTTGCGCCATATCGAGATCGCCCAACTGCTGTAAACGACGATATACCATACTAAGACTGGGTTCTTTGAGCAGTTCGTCAATCCGCTGACCTGAACTACTCCATACATCCCGCGAGTTGGGGCGGGTCACAAACATGGGAATATCTCCTTGGAGCAGGTCTTGACACTCTGCCGAAATTACTTGCTTAAGACTGGGTTTGTATTTAACGTAATACCACAATTGATCGAAATGGCGATCGCGCTCTAGAGCATCTCGGAGCAAATCGGGATGGAAACTGTTGTCTAAGCAAAAACCATAGAGTCGAGTCAGACGGATGATGACGCGCACCTCATCCTCAGCAAAAGCTGTGATGGGACTATCAGCAGAAAGTAATTCATCCCGATATTTTAGAAGTAAGTGATAGATATTAGTGAATCCATTAATAATTTCTTCTGTATAATCTAGTAAGTTGACATTTTCACCATTCAAAGTTGGTTGATTTTGGTCTTCAGACATCTTCCTCCGCTTGCGTTTCAGGCGCATTTCATCAGTCCCCATTTCTTCCCAATAGGGAAGCTCACTCAGGGACAGTTGTCCTTCTTTGCTACCTAAACCACTGAGATCGACACCATCAGATTCATCGTCTCCCCCAATCCGATAAGGCAGTAACCCTATGCCCAAAACAGAGTGAGCCAATGTATTTCTAGCTAGGAGATTGGCTTTGGCTGCATCTAACTCATCAACGGTCGGATGAAACAAGGATTCGAGGTCGATTAAAATTGGATGCTCCCCAACAGCAATTAAGTTTTCCGAGTGAAAATCAGTCGCTTGCAGGGCATAAAGTAGAGCTAGATAACCGCCCTGACGTTCATAAAAGCGTTGAACTTCCTCTTTTGTCGTGCAACCTTGAGTATTGACAAATTCTAGCCAACCATAAATGTTACGATTTAGAACTTTGATAGTACGAAAAAAAGGATGATCACCACGCTGGTTCAGCCAGGTGAGGAGTTGCTGAAAATGCACATCTACTGCTAAGGATCTAGGTTTATAAACTAATTGAAAGCCCGAACTGAATTTTACGAGCATAACAGAACGTCCACCGCGATGAATATCACCAGCATTGCTATCCACCTCTGCTAGCAAACCAGGGTCGCGATCGGGACTGAATGTAGCTTTAATGTCATCCCAATCTGCGCTTAAGTGCTGAAGAAATTCTAGACTAAATCTCACCCAATAATTAATACAAATAGTGATTTGTCGAGCCAAGACGGGATATTCTTGCAGCAGAGAAAGAGCAACATCGGGTTGACGAAGACGTTCTGTAAAACTTTGAAATCGCTCTTGAGGTGTATCACCTTTTAACAACCCTTGTAAGCGAGCAACGTTAAGTTCTAGAACTAAGGTACGGTCTAACATCTTGAGCAGTCTTTGTGTTAGATGTGGTAATAGCATTTCTACAACTATTTCAGGGTCAAAAGGTAGTTCGGATTGTTCTTGGCTCAACTTTTCGATTTCTTCAGACAAACGACTGCAACCTTGAATAATAAGTGGTTCGATTAAATATAAAAACTTTTCTATCCCTGGATTTTTGCTTGACTTTGGCAGTTGAAATTGATCGTCGCGATTCTCAGGATCTGAAAATGCCTGGTTTAGCTGTATCAACCAGCTTGGAGTTGTAGGAAAACGTTCTTTGACTGCATCAATAGATTCCCCTAAAAGAGAAAAAAAATCCTCTTGGGAAATATCATCTAATGCTAAACGTTCGGCAAAGTAAGAATCAGTATTAAAAGGAGTCTGATTTTGCCAGCGATTCATCCGACGCTGAGCTAAATCTGCATTGACTGACTTTTGATTTGGTTCTGCTTTTTGAGATATAATTCTCTCCGTTAAAGTAACTGCACGATACCAATTAGATGCTTGAAAGTATTCTTGATTCACGATATTTAACTCCTACAATTAATTTCAAGTCAATAATGAGTATTTGAGGAGAATTAGCAGTAATCGAAAAATGTTTTTCAATTACTGCTTGGGAAATCTTATACCATTTCACAAAAACTCTGATACAAATACAGATGGTGTAGAGACGCGAA
>JBHYDF010000214.1:0-14810 GCA_051861145.1 Nostocaceae cyanobacterium | reverse complement strand
AGGAGTTAGGAGTTAGGAGTTAGGAGTTAGGAGTTAGGAGTTAGGAGTTAGGAAATTTTTAATTTTTACTACTCCTTACTCCCCAACGCCAGTCGCTACAACTTTGGGAACCAAAGCAACGCGCTGGCTCCTCCCCACTCCCCACTAAGTTTAAACAAAATTAGCTGCAATAATTATCACTGTTGGAATTAAAATATTATCAATTTCTTTTGGGCTAAATCCTTCTACAAGTGCAGCGATAAAACTAAGCAGTAAAATACGGGTAATATTGAACTCACTTGGAATTATTAACCAAACAAAAAAGATACTAGCAGCAAAAGCAAAAATAAACATTGAAAAGCTTCCTTCCACTGTTTTATCGCTCAATATTTTGTATTTCCATCTCCCGTATCGAGAACCAATAATTGGTGCAAAACCATCACCCCAACCAAGACTTGCCATAGCAACAATTCCTGAAAAATTTTTATACAAAAGCGTACCGCAAATTGTCGCTACAATCACGAAATAAAGCGGCCCTTTTAGGAGTTCGCTTTTATCACCAGTGCGAGTCATGGTTTTAACAGCTTCATCATCAGGACTGCCAAAAAAACCTTTTTGGATAAAAAGAATTAACCAAACTACAAAAACTGTAACATTTAAGTACTTCGACCAGTGTAAATCGTTGTATAGCGGTAAAAATACGATCACCGTTCCAGCACCAATGTGTACTATTTTACGGCTAATATCTTGCGGTAAACCGAAGCGCGTAACACAAAAATTGACTATTGCTAGTAACCCAAATACATAAATAAAAGTCAGCGCCGTTGTGATTAAATTTCCTAGCAACGGGCTAATACCTAAGAAGTCAAAAAATGTCATAAACTCAACAGCTAATACGATTTTGGATTTTGGATTTTAGATTTTAGATTAGTCATTAGTCATTAGTCATTAGTCATTAGTGATTGGATTTTTCCTCATTCCCCATGCCCAATGCCCAATGCCCAATGCCCAATGCCCGATGCCCAATGCCCAATGCCCAATGCCCAACTCCTAACTCCTCACTTTTTATTTTTCCCTTCCAATAGCGAAACACTACCAATACCTTGCAAAATACCACGAGCAATTAAACCTAGACCTCTACCGATTACTTTTGTTAATACAAAGACTACTCCACTACCTAAGAAAGATAATAGGGATTGCAAACGCGGCGCGATCGCATCACCAAATTCTAATGCTAATGTCACCACTAAAGGAATTCCGGAAAGTTGCGCTAATTCCTGAGTTCTAGGAGCATAAATAGAGATTTTGGCGATTCCACGAGGAGCAAATACATATAGTTCGTAACGACTTTCAAAAATAGCTTTCGGTTCTGTTACATAATTTTTCATCCGATATTTCCAAGATAAATTATTTCGGAAACGTTCAATTTCCCGCGTTGAAATCAATCTTCGGTCATAAAAACTGTACTTAATATCTTCTACATCTGCTAAATAATTCAACAGCGGCTGTGAAACACCATTAGCTACCTGAATTAATACATTTTCTAATAGTATCTCCGCTTGCTGATTTGCTTCAAAACTTCCCGCAGAATAAGTTGTGTTATCAATAACTAAATCTACTTGAAATAGCAAATACGAAAACAACTCAATCACAAGAGGAATTCTATTCAGAATTTCTGCTTGCACTACTACAGGATTTTGTAGCAGTACATTCACAATTTCTACATGGTTATTACCAATTCTTATCCGAGTAAACTTACCGAAAAACTCTGTTGTCACCTCTCGCCATAAATCATGCAGTATTTTATTTTTTATTTGCGGTAATTGATTCAATTCAATTTGAGAATTACGTAACTCATCCAAAGCATCAGCCAATTTTTGCAAAATCAAATACAGCAATTCTCGCTTTTTATCCGGGCGTAAAATATCAATTTCTAAAGGTACATCTGTTACGTTTTGTAAGGAAAACTGAAGTTTGTTAATACAAGATGCAAATAATTTTGCTTGCAGCGCTCTTGGACTAAGTAGAGAGGAGCCATTTTGCGTCTTTGTTAATTCTGATTGAGTAATAGCACTGCTTGGTGAGATATTTGTAGGTGGTGGTAGCTGCTCGGAAAATTGATATTGTGTTTGGTCTTCTAATTGCCTTGGCTGTGGTGTAGCCAATAGATGATTAACAAGCCAACGAGCTGCTAATAATTCTCGTTGTTCTCCTGCCAAAACTGCCCTTTCTAGAACTGATAATCCGGGAATTTGCAATTGTGCCCTTACGATTCGTAACTTGGTGTCAATTTGATTAATTCCTGACAGGCGCAAGTTATTTAAGATTCTGATGACACGGTTTTGGAAGGAGTTAGGAGTTAGGAGTGAGGAGTTAGGAGTTTTAATTCTTTCCCTCTCCACCTCTACCCCTCCCTCACTTTCTCCATACCAATAGGAACCACCTGCAACCACTTGTTGCATGGCGGCGATTAACTCGGAAACAGGTGTACCTTTAGGGCAGTAGCCATCTATACCGGCTGCCTTTGCTGCCAAGAGTAGTCCTGAGTCTTGGAGAGAACTGAGGAGCAAGATAGGTAGGTTTGGATACTGAGTTTTTAATTGCCGACAAAGTTGCAAACCTTGCTGTTGGCTGTGAGTAGAGCGACCGTTGCCGAGTTCCAAGACTACTAAATTCACACTATTTGGATCTTCTTGGGCAAGTTCTGCTAAAATCTGCAAGACAGCGGTATCAGTTTCTGCTTCGGATATCACTTGCAAGTTAGGAACTTCTTCTAGTGCGACTCGTAGTCCTAGGCGAAAAATAGGGTCTTGGTCAACTAGCAATAATTTCAGAGGGCGATCGCTCATAATTCACTTGAAAACATTATGCTCTGTTTCTCAATTCGAGAACAGCTTTGATACTTAGCTTCTTCCTCCTCATTGTCACTTGTTTCGTCAACAGAAAATCGATTCCCTAGTCCCTAATCCCTAGGGCGTGTTTTCAAACTAATCTTTACGCGATGAGTTGAGGTTGCGATCCCCCTAAATCCCCCGCGCTTCTTGGGGGACTTTGAGAAGATTTCCCCCCCTTTTTAAGGGGGGACTCGGGGCCCCCTCTGGGGATAGGGGGGAGAGGGGGGGATCTCACAGTTTGAAAACACGCCCTAATCCAAGCGCCCCTAGTCCCTAATCCAAGCGCCCCTAGCCCCTAGTCCAAGCGCCCCTGCCAGCTTGACGGTTAGACCTTTAAACATTGAAAATTAAAAATTAACCCAAAACAACAATAAGAAATTAGGCGGAAACTGTTAGTGGTTAATCCAGAAACACCATCTGTGCGAAAAACAGTGGCAAGCCAGATTGTCGCTGTGACAGTATATTCTGATAAAGCTCTAGTTACGCGACGAGGTTTAGTATCTTTAACAGGGCAAGAAAGGGAATTACTCATTACATCACTACCAGATACTCTGGAAACAGAGTCAGTGAGAGTTAGTGGTAAAGGAACGATCGCGGTGCGGTTGCTGGAAGTGAAATGCGATCGCGTCTTTTCCACTGAACCAGTGGCGGCAAAAGCGGCACAATTAACGCAACAGATTCAACACTTACAAGCAGAATGGCAGCATCTGCAAGCGCAAGTGGAAGCTTTAGCATTGCAGTCTAGTTTTATTCAGGGACTGCGCGAGAAAACAGAGGAACAATTTTCTATCAGCTTGGCGCGGAAAAATCTCAGTCTCAGCGAAACTTTAGATTTTGTGAATTTTCTAGGAAGCCAGTATGCTGAGTATGCTGTTGAAGCAGCCGAATGCAAAACCCGACAGCAAGAATTACACAAGCAGTTACAAGTACTCCACCAACAGTTACAAGCAATACAAACACCCCATCCAAAAGAAAGTTTTAGCTTGAGTGTGGGAATAGAACCAGCCGGTGCAGGGGAGTTTGAGTTAGAAGTAATTTACGTAGTTAATCGTGCCAGTTGGACTCCGTTGTATGATTTGCGGGTAAGTAGTAATAGTAATGCCGTCAATCTGAGCTACCTAGCAGAAGTAACACAAAGCACTGGTGAAGATTGGCTGGATGTAGCTCTTACTCTTTCTACCGCCAAACCAGGACTGGGAACACTGCCACCTCAACAGGAACCCTGGTATATTGACACACCACGTCCAGAAACAGTACGCAGACGCATAGCTCGCGTACATCCTACTAATCAGTTACCTTCTGGAGGAGAACCTGTTTTTCTAAGTGCAGCCGCCGCAGCACCAACATCGGCAGAGGAAAATTATTTTGAAGCAGAAACTAGTGTAGCAGAAGTATCCAGAGAGGGAAGTGTAGTTACCTTTAAATTGAATGGCTCTGGTAACATTCCCAATGATGGCGCACCTCATAAAACTACAATTTTCAACGACGATTACCCTTGTAATTTTAGTTATGTAGCAATGCCGCGCTTGGTTAGTTTTGCCTACCTGCAAGTTAGCGTGAAAAATAGTCCTGATGGTGCAACTTTGTTACCAGGAAAAGCAAATATATTCCGTGACAATATCTTTGTGGGTACAACTGAGTTAGAAAACATTGCACCAGGACAAGAGTTTAAAATTAACTTAGGTATTGACGAAGGTTTGAGAATTCAGCGTGATTTAGTGGAGCGTCAAGTAGATAAAAAATTGATTGGCAGTAACCGTATAATTACTTTTGCTTATCGGTTAATAATTACTAACTTGCTTAACCAAAAAGTCGATCTGAAACTTACCGAACAAATACCAATTAGCCGCAACGAGCAAATTAAAGTCCGTCTTAACCGCATAAACCCACAAATTCCACTGGGAGAAATGGGAATTTTAGAATGGGATATGACTCTCCCACCCCAAGCAAAACAAGAGTTATATTATCAGTTTATTGTTGAACATCCGCCGCAACTAACGGTAGTGGGATTGGATATTTAAGCGCACTCTTTCACTGTTACGCTAAACTCATAGCACCTAGTCACTTACAGCCATGTCTGTCAGTAAAGATTCTGAAAACCCAGAAAATTTGATATTTCCTACGGGGGATTTATGTAGTGATGAACCGCCTTTGGAATCTGACTTACATCGCTTGCAAATGAAGTTACTGATCCAATGCTTGGAGTGGTTTTGGCAAAACCGCAATGACTTCTATGTATCGGGTAATATTACTATCTACTACAGCCCAAGCCAACGCAAATTAGAAGAGTTCCGGGGGCCAGATTTTTTCGTAGTGCTGGGTACTGAACGCAAACCGCGTAAAAGTTGGGTTGTCTGGCAAGAAGATGGCAAGTATCCGAATGTAATTGTAGAAATTCTTTCGGATTTAACAGCGGTGACTGATAAAGGTTTGAAAAAAGAAATTTATCAAGACATTTTTCGGACACCAGATTACTTTTGGTTTGATCCGCAAAGTTTAGAATTTGCTGGATTCAATTTGGTTGGTGGTAAATATGAACCACTGCAACCTAATCCCCTTGGCTGGTTGTGGAGTCAACAATTAGAGTTATATCTAGGAATTCATGAGGGAAAGTTACGCTTTTTTACCACGGATGGACATTTAGTTGAGCTACCTGAAGAAGGAGTTAGTCATTAGTCATTAGTCATTAGTCATTAGTCATTGGATTTTCCCCATTCCCCATTCCCCATTGCCCAATCGCTTCGCTCAAAGTCAAAAGTTAAAAGTCACGCATTCAAAAATCATTGAATTTTGAATTTTGAATTTTGAATTTCCCGAAGGGGTTGCCCTACTCCCTACTCCCTACTCCCCACTCCCCGTATTTCTTACGAGTTAGGAATTTTTTAACGTGCTTTAGTTGCTAAAATTCCTCTTTCCACGTAAATTGGGCGTACTAATTCCCTTAAAACAGGCAATTGTCTACCAAAAAAGATAGAGCCTAAAATACAAACGATGCCATCAATGATTAATGTTGTGGGAGCAGTGATGCGATCTGCTAAAGCTCCTCCTAATAAATTCCCAAAAGGAATTGTCCCTAAAAATGACATTGTATATAGACTCATTACTCGTCCGCGTTTGTCTTCATCAACAATTGTTTGTAATATAGTATTGCTACTAGCAACTTGAATAATTGTGCCGAAACCTACGAACAACATTGTTAGCAAAGAAAGTGGTAAGAAGCGGGATAAAGAAAAAGAAATTAAACCAACTCCTAAGATTGCTGGAGCAACAGAAATCCATTTACCAAGTCCTAATATTGTTCGCCGCGTTGCTAAATAAATTCCACCAAATAACGCTCCAACTCCCGAAGCTGCCATTAAAAAGCCTAGTGTTTCTGCGCCTCCTTGGAGAATTTTTTCTGCAAAAACTGGAACGAGAACTGTATATTGCATTCCAAAGAAGCTAACTAAGGCTGATAGTAACAATAACGCTCGAATTGGTGGAAAACCAAAGGCATAATCAAATCCTTCTTTGATTCTTTGCAAGGGATTGCCAATATCTACTACGCTTGTTCTAGCTTTAATTTTCATTGCTAATAAGGCAATGATTACGGCAATGTAACTTAGACCATCAATTAGAAAACAATAAGCTGCACCCACGCTAGCAATTAATAAACCGCCAATTGCCGGGCCTATTAATCGCGCACCATTAAACATTGTTGAATTAATGGCGATCGCATTGGCTAAATCATCTCTACGTTCCACCAACTCTGGTACAAATGCTTGTCGCGCTGGTGCATCAAAGGCGTTGATAAATCCTTGAAATAAACTCAAGGCGATAATATGCCAAACTTGAATCACACCTGTTAGTGCTAATACCGCCAGCGCTAATGATTGAATCATTGATAAGATTTGCGTACCAATAATAGTGCGATAGCGAGAAAATCTATCTACAAACACGCCACCAACAGGAGCGAGAATAAAGCTAGGAACTTGACTGGTAAATCCTACAATTCCTAGCATAAATGGTGATTTAGTTAAGTCGTAAACTAACCAAATCGTAGCTATTTGTGTCATCCACGACCCAATTAAAGAAATACCTTGTCCGGCAAAAAATAAACGGTAGTTTTTCGACCTGAAAGCTGGTATTAGCACCTGTTTTTGGCTTTGTGTTTTCATTTTTATTAGTCAAAAGTCAAGAGTCAATAGTCATACAATTTTGGATTTTGGATTTTAGATTGAGGAACCCTCTGTTGAGTATGGATTATGTAAATCCATCTGTTGCAATCATTTTTCAAATTGGTGTCAGATTAGATTTTATTAATTGACGATAATAAAAAAATTTTACTCTAACCCCTCCCTATTGGTAGAGAGAAAAAGTCACCAGAGTGAGGTTTTTTTATTTTGATGGTTTGAGAAGCTGAATCAACTGAACCTCTTGCACAGTACCTAAAACATGATAAGGCTGTAAGATTTCAGGTTTCTTTTTGGTAGAGATCCAAACATAGCTAAATGCTGGAAGTTCGGAAACTTGTTCTACCCGCTTTCCGTGATGAGGTGTGTAAAAATTCAACAGAACCCCTGTCTTTCCACCGACTTGGACAAAGTGAATGGGATAATTTTGTAAAATTTGGGCGATCGCTGGCTGTTGAAGGAAAGATTTGACATCGGGATTGTAATTTTCTAACAAGCCTGTGCTAGCAGCAACAGCCAAAGCTAACCAAGCAGGAATCAGCCAACCCGCTATCCAATAACCAGATGTGAGAAACGTTTGTCTCAAGCGGTTACGACCAATCCACACTAAGGGTAGAATTAACCAGCCACTACCTACAGCCAAGGCGAGGATTGCATATTTGTGGATATCGCGATGCAATAACGCAAAAGCAACGATACTTGCTAGCAAAAGTAAAATTCCTAATCCGCCAAAAGCATAACTCAGATTGCGGGGAAGTTTTCTGATCTGGTGAAGGAGTAAAGTATTTTTTTTGTTACCATCTGCTATTCTCCCACTCTCCCACTCTTTAACGTTGCTCAGCCAGTTTAACCCTACAGCTGCTAGCAAAGCAATGAAGGGGTAAAGGAAAAGACTATAGTGAGAAAGACGTGTGGAAAAAAGACTAATTTCAGTAAAGACTAACAGAGGAAAACCAACTAATATCAAAGAGTAGCGAGGGATAGGACGGAGAATCGCTCGAACTAAGCCTATCAGACCAAAAAAAGCCCAAGGAAATGCTTTTAAAGGCACATTCCAAAAATAAAATTCTAATCCATTATTATGGCGTTCATCAGAACTTAATCTAAAAACAAAATTGAAGAGTGCAGCAATACTATCATTGTCGTAACGCAAATAGCTAAGCCAAAGCCAAATCAAAATGGGAGTGAAACCAAATAGAATTCCTACATATAACATTGGATTAGTAAGATGGCGATGACGGCGATTTTCCCAAACAAGGTAAGGTAATAAAGCTATCATCGGCAAAAAAATCATAAAGCTTCTGACTAAGAAGCCTAAGCCAAAACAAAGACCAGCAGTGAAACTATAAAAATAAGAATATTTAGGATTTGATTCTACTTTTAATAAAGACCAAATCGCTAAAAGCACTAAAAAAATTGTCGGCACATCAGGAGTGCCTAAACGACAATATTGTAACCAGAGAAATTCTACGCTGAAAATCGCAGCAGCCAGCCAGCCAATTTTTTGACCAAGGATAATTTTTCCGATTTCATATAAAAGTAATACGCTGAAAATGCCAAAAATCATGCTTGGCAAACGCACGCTAGCTTCACTAATACCAAATAAAGTGTAAGAACTAGCAATTAACCAATAAGGACCAGGGGTTTTATGATGCGGATCTGACCAAGGATTGATCCAATCACCAGACTCAAACATCTGGCGCGATCGCCAAGCGTAAAGTCCTTCATCATGTGCCATCAGGCTACTCTGTCCAGAACTAAATAGCAATAATGGCAGTATCCAAAATAGCAAGCTGACATAAGGAAAACCCGCCCAGCTACGCAAGCGCCGCCAATTCAAATAAGTAAGTTGTAATTTAAATAACATTTAATCCTAGTGAAATATTGTTTGATTGACTCGCCTATTTTTCAAAGAATTTCTAATATATGTATAGTGCTTTACAAATATTTACTAAAGCAAAACTTTCCTCAACAAGAATATTATGTTACTCAAACCGGATCAACGTACTAAGCTAGACGCAACTGACGACAAACAATTTTATTCGTTTCCGCGCTTCGTTACCCATGTTGACGAAGGCTTTATTCAACAGTTAACAGACTTATATCGCGATCGCCTGCAACCCAACACGCGCATTCTTGACATGATGAGTAGTTGGGTATCGCATTTACCAGAAGAAATGCAGTTTGCTCATGTTGAAGGACACGGACTCAACGCCGAGGAATTAGCACGCAATCCCCAATTAAATCATTATTTCGTCCAAGACCTCAACGCAAATCCTCGTTTACCACTAAATGACCAAGATTTTGATGCCGTTCTCAACTGCGTATCCGTGCAATATTTGCAATACCCAGAAGGAGTATTTTCCGAAATTCATCGCATCCTTAAACCGGGTGGTGTAGCAATTATCAGCTTCTCTAACCGGATGTTTTTTGAAAAGGCAATTCAAGCGTGGCGAGACGGTTCAGAAGCCAGTAGAGTTGAATTAGTCAAAGGCTATTTTCAGTCTGTAGCGGGATTTTCTACCCCAGAAGTAATTACTCGTAAGAGTCAAGCGCCCAATTTTCTTCAGTGGTTAGGTGTTGCGGGGGGAGATCCGTTTTATGCGGTGATAGCTTACCGTGGTGAAAGTTAGGAGTTAGGAGTTAGGAGTTAAGAGTTAGGAGTTAAGGGAGTTCCAAATAAAAAAATATCCAACTCTTGCACCTCCCCAATATCCCGCCCTGAATTAAAATTCCGGGCTATGTAGAGACGTGCCATGGCACGTCTGGTCACTCTGGCAAGGATTATAACCCGTTTAAACGGGTTTAAGCTTTCAGCCCTAAACTTTAGTTTAGGGCATGGTGCAAGATGTAAGTTTACTCGGTTAACACAAAGAGGAGTCTAATAACATGAATTTCCCTCGTGTTCGCAGGATTTTAGCAGTTGTGTTACTGTCAGTATTACTACTGACAACCGCCTGCACTCCGAAAACACCCGGACGTTTTGACCAGGTACAACAAGAAAGCAGTCGCCAAAGAAGCGGTCAAGCAGTTGCGAAAGATGCAACTCAAGGTGGCGAATTTAACAAATTTTTCCCAGCAGCAGAAGATGGGTATCAGCGTGTATTCACCCAAGAGAAAAAGGGTTTTGCTGAAGCCAAGTTGAAACAAGACGGTCAAGATTTAGCGATGCTGGCTATTTCTGATACTACTAGTACACCAGTAACAGCGGCTAAATATTCCAATAGCACTAAAAAAATTGAGGGTTATCCAGCAGTAGAAATTGGCAATACTCAAACTGCGATACTGGTGAATAATCGTTACCAAGTAAAAGTGCTTTCCCGTTCACCGTCCTTTACAGCAAGCGATCGCGAAGCTTGGATCAAGAAATTTAATCTAGCTGGTTTAGCACAACTTAAATAAAAAGTTGTCATTTGTCCTTTGTCATTTGTCCTTTGTCATTTGTCATTTGTCAAAAGCTAATAACCAATGACCAATGACCAATGACCAATGACTAATAACCAATGACCAATGACCAATGACCATTAACCAAAATAAGGAGATTTACAGTGAGCAAACCGATTTTTGAGTTGGTTGATGAGTTACCAACTAGTGGCTTAACCGTTTCGATGTTAAATTCACTGGATTTTGTCGCTCCAGGTCAATGGCATAATGTAGTAGGCTTTGTCAATACCATCAAAACTGTAACTGGCGAAAGCGACGAAAGCCTGATTCAAGCTATTGGCGAAAGAGCGATATATCTCTACAACGATCGCTCTCAAGGATACCAACGTGCTATGTGGCTCTATCAAACTGTTGATAGCACAGATAGAGCGCTTGGAGCAGCAGCTTTAGCTAATAAAGTCGGTGAAAGAATTCCCCTTTTAGGCTTTCTCAATCGTATCACCCCTAGAGCCGACAAAGCCCAAACTATTGACCTATGCTTGAAATTAGTCGCTGAGTTGGTAGCCTTTTGCAGTATTAACGGTATTCCCGGCGATAGCATTGGGGATTTTGTGGCGTCTTTGGGAGAATATAGCGGTGAATCGCTAATGCGTATGGTGGCGTTGGTTTGTGTTGATGGTTTGATACCCCTTGGTCCGGATTTCATCAGCAAAACCTTATCTTTGCTAAATCAAACTAGTCCCCAGGAACTGGAACAAAATACCACTTTCCAGAACATGCAAGAGGCAATTCCTGGTCAAAATGCTAGCAGCAAATTGAATTTTATTGGCGAAAGCTTTGATTCGGTTAAAGGTTGGATGAGCAATCTAGTTGTCTCCAATAATTTAACTCCACAAAACGTTGCTCACCACTTGCAAACTTTTGTTGATGTTGCGGATGACAAGTTAGATTATCTGGCGGCGTTCCTAGATGTATCAACAAATTACTACGAACATACAGGCACGCAAACCTTAGCACGTCGCTTGATTGAGCGAGCTGTAGCTGAAATTTAGCTTCATGGCTTTATGGATAATTAGTAATAGTTGTTATTACTAATTATCCTTTTGAAAATAAAAATTCCTAAGAGGAAATATACTCTAGAAAAAGTATTGAACTAGGCAGGAAAATAAGGGATTGTACTCCATAATCAATGACACGACTGGATGTGATGAAATCAGTCAACCCTTGAAGGAGTTAACCACACAATCCCAATGAATCAGCATCATATTGAAGTAACAGTTTCTGCGAGAAACTTTAAAGATAATATCCGCCACATTCGGGATTTAGTTGCACCTGCACAACTGTGCGTAGTGATGAAGGCAAATGCTTACGGACACGGTTTAAAGCAGTTAGCACCAACAGCAGTTACAGCAGGAGCAGATTACATCGGTATATGTACGAATCCAGAGGCAAAAATTGTCCGTGATTTGGGCTTAGATGTCAAGCTTTTGCGTTTGCGTATGGCGCTACCTGAAGAATTGGCAGAATCGATAGACCATCTGAACATTGAAGAACAGGTGGGGACAATGGAAGCAGCAGAATATCTATCTAATGCTGGTGTTAAACGTGGTAAAAAAATCCCCGTGCATATAAATATTGATACAGGGATGGGTAGAAGCGGTTTTTTCTCAAATCAAATTGAAGAACTGAAAAAACTTTGTGAATTGCCGGGTATTTCTATCGTTGGTATTATGACCCACTTTGCGGGTGCGGATGGGAAAGACCTGGAATTTACTGAAAAGCAAATGCAAGATTTTTACACTATTCGTGCTGCTCTGCATGACTGCTTACCACCAGAAGTGCTAACCCATACTCATAACAGCGCTGCTACAGTACGCCTCACTCCTAAATGTAATAGCTTAGTGCGGGTTGGTGCTGCTTGTTACGGAGTGAGAACTTCGCGGGATTTTGAAAATCCCCCGGAACTAAAACCAGTGATGTCAGTGAAAACCAGGATTGCTCAGGTAAGAAAAGTACCAGCAGGAAAGACTATTGGTTATGGTAGTTTGTATACTACCCAACGTGATAGTTTGATTGCATCTTTACCTGTGGGTTTTGGTGAAGGTTATCCGCGATCGCTCTTTAACAAAGGTATTGTCTTAATTAAAGGTCATCGCTGTCCGGTGGTGGGAAGAGTTTCGCTGAATATCACCACAGTAGACGTTACCGACCTACCAGAGCCAGTAAAATGGGGTGATGAAGTGGTACTTGTTGGTCGTCAGGGTGAAGAAGAGATAACTTTTGAAGAATTAGCAGATAAGTTTGGTAGCGTGCATACAGAAATCAACCTGATGGCTGGTTTTATGAATCAGGTAAGTTACGTATACTGATATCTTGCACCAGTTGAAATCAGCCGTGAAATAAATTTCCAGATGTGTAGAGACGCGAAATTTCGCGTCTGGGACAAACCCATTAAAATAGGTTAAAAATCTTACCTAGTCGGTTAAAAACCGACTTTAGCTTTAAGCCGGAAATTTATTTCACGGCTTATTTCAGATGATGTGCATTTTCCCATCAAAGCGCGGCTTTTTACCGTGCCATTATTTTCGTAGCCACTATTTGTAAACTAGGAATACTGGGAAAGCAGCAAATAGAGGCATGACAATGGTTTCTAGTCAAAGCAAAAACTATATCTCTCCAGAAGACTACCTGCAAGCAGAAGAAAAAAGTCCAATTAAGCATGAATATATTAATGGACAAGTCTACGCAATGGCAGGAGCGCTAGATCCCCATGTTACTATTGCCGGGAATTTATTTGCACTACTGAGAAACCATGTACGAGGAAAAGGCTGTCGGGTTTATATCTCCGATATGAAAGCGCGGATAGAGTCGCAGAATATCTTTTACTATCCCGATGTCATGGTGACTTGTGATGAACGGGATAGAGAATTTGCCACTTTCAAACGTTATCCTTGCTTGATAGTCGAAGTTTTGTCTAAATCAACGGAAGCCTTTGATCGGGGAGATAAATTTGCAGACTACCAACAACTAGAAACGCTTCAGGAATATGTTTTAATTAGCACCAAACGGCAACGGATAGATTGCTTTCGTCGCAATGCTGAAGGTCTTTGGGTACTGCATTCATTTACTCAAGGTAGCAAAGTGTACTTAGCCAGTGTAGACTTTTACACTAGCGTTGATGACCTGTATGAAGATGTTAACTTTACAGATGAAGATGTAGAAAATACGGATTCTTAACTTTATTTTGGCAAGCGTAAATCCTGAGCGATCGCATCCAGGTAAGGTTTAAAAATAGTCAAATTTTCCAGTTTCTCGAATTTGCCGGTTTCCGAAGCTGGATCAAAAGCAGTTGTAATCACATAAAGTGCTTTACCATCAAAAGCAACATAACCGAGATGTTGTTCCTGTATCCCTCCTTGGCGTATTATTCCTGTAAACCCGTAGTTAAGACCTTGTAGTTTGCCAAGCTGTATTTTTTGTGCGGGATGAGCTGCAAAAGAAATGCGATCGCCATAAGTAGCTTGGCGGTCTTTCGAGAGAGTAGCATAATAGTCATTCACCCAAGCATTGAGTGCGGTTGATAATTGAGTTTGATACTTAGGATTTTGGTAGTCTATTTTATTACTAGGTTCAATACCAGCTTGAGCCAGCATCTTTTGGAAATTCGGCTGTTTTTCTAGCGGGTAAACATTCATCTCTACCGTACCCAAACGTTGTCCGTTGGCAGATACACACAACAAAGGCGCATTTCCATCACAGGTCGCAACTTGCCAACCAGTAGGAGCAGTAGTTTTACCTAAAATATTGTTCCAAATATTACTAGTACTGGGGTTAGGAGTTGTTGCGGAGGAAGTTTGAGCCACCTTTTGTGGTTCACTTTTGTTGTCTGAAAACTGAGGACTAACTACTTTTACTCCTAATGGTAGCAATACCAGTAAAATACCACCCAGCAGAACGTGATACAGTCGTAACATTTTTCTCTATACAGTAGTGCAAGAAGTTACAAATCAACGGTAACAATAAAAATCTGTCTGTGGATTTAGCTTTGAGTGAAATCCTAGCATTTTTAAACGCAGAGGGACGCAGAGTAAGCGCGGAGGAACGCAGAGATTTAATGTTATATTTAATACATAATAATTTTGGCTCGTACTGAATTAGTAGATTTTCGGCTGTCAGCGACTAATTTATAAACTTTGTTTATCAAAACTAAATCTGTTTCTGTCAAAAAAACAGGAAAATAAAAAGAAATTACTTTCTCCAACTAAAATTAAAATTCACCATCTGATGCGTATAACTAACGCCAAGATGGGTAATTGATTTTATGGGGTAGAAATACTTCTTTTGAATTAAATTTTACTAGCCTAAACTAATGAACCCATTA
>JBHYDF010000213.1:0-14842 GCA_051861145.1 Nostocaceae cyanobacterium | reverse complement strand
CCCAATGCCCAATGCCCAATGCCCAATGCCCAATGCCCAATGCCCAATGCCCAATTCCCCTGCTGCTACCTGCTACCCCATACGGAAAGTTGAATCATGGATTTATCTTCGCTATTGCTAGCTTGTCAGCAATGTTCAGAAGGATTACCTAATGTACCGCAAACAGCTGCTAATCATTGCCAGGAAATTTCTGGGGATGAGACAAAACCTCAAGAAAAATCTAATTTGAATGCTTGCATTAGTGAACCGGAAAGCATTGAATTGGCGTCTGCATCACTGAGCCAACAATCAATTGATTTGGGTAGTCAAGGTACAGTAATTTCCCAACTCCAAAACAAGTTGCAAAAATTGGGATATTACAAAGGTGTAATTGATGGTAAATTCAGTGAAAATACCCAGGCAGCATTGGCAAAATTTCTTCAGGAGGAGAAGAATTTAGGCATTGGCGATGTTGTCGATACTGAGGCGGAAAAAGCGCCACAACCAAACCCGCCCAAGACGAACACAGTCCAAGAAGTTAAGCAAATAAAGACAGAATCAGCTTCTGCGACTAAACCAAAAGACAATAGCGATCGCCAAATCAAGAATCCAAACAAAAATAATTATGTTAATTATTTAGAAGCTCCCGCCATAGAAGTACCAATACTCTGGCAAGCGAGTGGTATTTTATTCATGCTCACAGGGGGATTACTGTTCGTCTGGAAGCGTATCCCTAAATCACAACGACATTGGCAGTTGCTGTTTCAAGGAAATTCGGGTGTTTTCAGTTCCGGTATTACCTTACCTGCTCAAGCAAGCGACTTTGATCAGCCTGTCATCTTAAAACAATCGCGTGCATGGTCACATGCTATTGTTTGGTGCATAGTAGGCGTAAGTAGTTTTGCAGTGGTTTGGGCTTGTACCGCCAAAATAGACGAATCTGTACCTGTGCAAGGTAAACTCCAACCTAAAGGTTCTGTCAAAGAAATACAAGCACCAGTAGGGGGAGTCATCAGCAAAATTCATGTACAAGATGGGCAAAAAGTCAAGAAAGGTGAGCTTTTAGTCAGTTTTGACCCCACAGCGGCTCAGTCCAAATTACGCTCTCTGCAAGAAGTTCGAGGAAGCCTGAGCCGAGAAAATATGTTTTACCGCTCTCAAATGCGAGGAGCAAGAGAAAATTCAGGTAGTAAGGACTTGCAAATTTCACCTGAGTTAGCATCACTCACAAAAAACCGCGCTACTTTGATGCGGGAAAATCAACTTTATCGTGCAGAGTTGAAAGGTGGTGAAGAGTTACGCAAGCTTGATCCACAGTTGCGAGAACGTTTAATTAACAGACAAGCAGAGAGAGACTCTCGGATTGAAGCAACACAGCTAGATGTCGAACAATTAACTAAGCAATTCAACCAAGTGGTAGTCCAGCAGGATACAGCAAAGCGCCTGCTAGCAACAAACTTGGAGATTGTCAATAACCTAGAAAGCTTAGTGAAAAATGGAGCATTTGCCCGCTTGTCTTACCTAGAAAGACGACAAACAGCGGACACAAGCCAAGCTGAAGTTAACCGCCTTGCGCAAGAACAACAACGCCTGCAATTAGCGATCGCTCAAGGGGAAAAGAAATTACAAAACGCGATCGCTCTTTCCAAAGAAGAATTACTTAGCAGAATCAGCGAAAACGAACAACGTATTGCTGAAATTGATAGTCAACTTTCTAAAGTCGTTGTTGACAACGAAAAACAAATCCAAGAAATTGATAGTCAAATCAGTGAAATTCTTCTTACCCTGAGATATCAAGAACTGCGAGCGCCAAGTGATGGTGTAATTTTTGACCTAAAACCTCGTGGTTCTGGGTATGTTTACAACACCAGTGAAACTATTCTCAAAGTTGTGCCGCCAGAAAACCTTGTTGCCGAAGTCTTTATCACGAATAACGATATTGGCTTTGTCAGACCTGGAATGACAGTTGATGTGCGAATTGATTCTTTCCCCTACACAGAATTCAGTGATATTAAAGGTGAGTTGATCAGCATTGGTTCTGATGCCCTACCTCCCGATCAACTGAATCCACAGTATCGTTTTCCAGCGCAAATTCGTCTAGACAAACAATCTATAAACGTGAATGGGCGACAAGTGCCTTTACAATCTGGGATGTCTTTGAATGCCAACGTTAACATCCGTAAACGCACAGTCATGAGTATTTTCACAGAGCAATTTTTCGGGAAGATAGAAAGCCTCAAATATACTCGATAAACGCTCTATTTTTAATAAGGGCGGGCGAGACGCCCACCCCACAAGAAAAGCTCACGCAAAGACAAGGACAGTCGCGTGGGCGGGTTTCCCGACTTGAGCGAACTGTCCGTGCCAAGACGCAAAGAAAATCTTGGCGTCTTCGCGTCTTTGCGTGAGACTTAAAAAAGAATTTATTAGACCTCTTGCATAAGTCTATGTTTTTTTAGATGGAACCACGGTTAATTATCCGCAATCATGAATGCGTGCAAGAAGACTAATAAATATCTTGTGGGGTGAGCCAGACGCCCACCCCATCTTTGATTTATGCCTATCTACTTGCTCAAACGATAAAGCTATTAGCGCTTAAGCGAGATGCATCAATTTTTTGCAACAAGATAAGATTATCAAACCCGCCAGATTTCGCATTCCCATCCATATCAAGGCGAACTGCTGTGTCAGCACCAACTTGCTTGAGTTGTATGAAATCAGAGAATTTGTTGTTAGAGTTACGATAAGCTGAACCAGCCATGATAGTCCGCAAGTCAATCTTATCTTTGGTGGGGTCAAAATCAGTAATGGTGTCTCCTTTGTCTTGCACACCTTCATAGGCAAAGTAATCGCTTCCTGCACCACCAACTAACCTATCTTTGCCTTTACCACCGACAAGGCGATCGTCACCATCACCACCATTGAGTTTATCGTTGCCTTCACCACCCCAAAGATCATCATTACCTGCATCGCCTGTGAGGGTATCTTGACCAGCACCACCTTCGAGGCGATCGCTACCCTTTTTGCCTGCAAGGGTATCATTACCCCCTTTACCGAGGATAGTATCATTACCGTCTGTACCGGACAATTTATTGTCACCATCATTACCAACCAACGACGGTTTGCTTGTTGTGGCTGCTTTTGCTGTAGATGACTTGGGAGATTTGATGAAGTTCTGTATCGCTTCCCACTTGGGAGAAGTGGTTTGGTAGAGGTGTTCTAAAGCACCCCAAGAACCCCATTTATTAGGTGTACCAATATCAGAGAAGTTGACGAATTCAGCACCACCAGTGAGTTTATCCCAGCCAGAGAGATAATCACGGTACAGTTCTCCCATGCGTTTATCGCGGTTGGCATTGATTAATAAGTTTGTGATTGCTTGATTGTTCTCTACACCTTCCCTACCAACTAAATGCTGTCCGCCTTCATAAGCTGCGATATCTACATCATGTTTCTTGGCTAAGTCAACATGCTTGCTAATGTACTCGTTTAAAGTTTTGGGGAGTTCGACATTTCTTAAATGGTTAAAAACTTTGCCCAAACCCCCATCTGAGTCCTTTGTCCAAGCTTCTACTTCTGCTTGTTTTTTTTGATCAACATTTAGCCCAACATAAGGTGCGATCGCCAGGGTATCCACTGTAGAGTTAGGGTCATACGCCTTCACCTTTTTCATGAGTTGGTCAGCAATCCAAGGGTTGGCAGCTTGAGCGCCGAGTACCGTGTTGACTCGATTACTATCTTTGCCAAATACATTATCCCAGATATCACCTATCTGTTCCGTGCGGCGACTGTACCAGTCCATCCAGTTTCCGCCCAGCTTTTTGCCTTGCTCTTCAGCCCAATGATATTGTTTAAACTGTCCATTCCAAACCTCATTGGAATATTCCACGTTTACCTTGAGGTTTGGATTGAGCTTTTCTTTAACAATCTTGGCAAAGTTAGTGATATATTCATCCGTTGCTTGATGGGGAATAGTAAACCAAGGATTAGCACCGGTGCGATTTGCCAAATCAACCATCGTTTCTATAGACGCACCATCAGAAGCGTAGGTAGCAGTCGTAGTTTTTGGTCTATCCTTCCACTCTCCTTGATTGGAATTATTGGTATCCATCCAATCCATGAAGCGGAGGGTAGAGAAATTATCGATTTTGTTTAGAAAGGTCTGGTTGAATGGCTGTGTAGGGTTTGTTTTTTCTTGTGCTTCCGGTACAACTCGGATGTTGCGAATGTAATTTCCTGTGCCTTTCGGGTCTGTTGCGGTCAGCTTAAGATAGATACCTGCATCAGAAGGTTTGACATCAATCACATCCCGACCAAGTTTAGAAGCAGCTTTATCTTGTTTGGCATCAAATCCATACTCTAGTTTGCCTTCGCCTTCGTACAAAACCACATATCTGCCACCAGGGTAGTTTTCTTTTACCCCTGGTGCTTTGGTAATGCGATTGAGTAAAGTGCCAACATGAGTGTATTGAGAATCAGTACCACTCTGCTTGGGCAACGATTTCACCCAACCATTCTGATCTAGTTTTAGTTTACTTTCTTCTCCAGTATTCCAAGATTTGGAATTTTGTGGAATCCATTCATTAGCCGATTTGAACACATCTGTAAATGGCATTTCGCTAGACCAGTAAGAAATACCATTTAGATTTGTGCCTAAAGTATTCGCCATGATTTATTCCTTGAAGTAACGTCTTGTAGTAGATTCCCTGACATCCCCAAGGACAAAATTATTCAATTTATTTATGTTTAGTGGCAGAAAGATTCAAGCTTAACAGGCAAATTCAAGGCTGTCAAAGCTACGTTATAGCTATCAGTTGCAAGACACAAATTTATATCACCGCAACTTAAGTACGGTGATTTAAAACGTTACTGCAAGACGGCTTCAAACTACGTCTCTGCGCAAAACATTTTCTTGACAATTTGTAAGTCTATTTCCAAGTTCACCTGTGAACTTGGAGTTTATTTTTGCACCAGTCGCTAAACCTCAAAATAATAACGTACAGTTGCTTTCCTTAGTCTTGCGTTGTGTGAATCCTCTAACTTCACTATGCCTTTATAAATATAAACACTAATTGTCCTTTTGGAACAGTATCTAATAAAAAAATTTTGGACATTGTACCTTTGTGCAAATTTGTACCATCTCAGAGAAAAATCTTCAAAGAAGTAAATATAATATCTTCCGGATACCAAATTTGGATGTTTGCTTAACTACAAAAGTTGCTGAAAAACAAAATTACAGTTAAATTGAATTTGAGCAATTATTGTGGCAACCTACATCATACATATAGTCAAATATAGGCAAATAATCTTAAATAATATTCATAATCTCTCAAATACTAACTTTTGTTTGACTTTAGGTAGGATAGATTTCATGGACGATAAGCTGATGCTGATGATTCCTGGCCCTACACAGGTACCAGAAACGGCGTTACTGGCATTAGCCAAACACCCAATTGGACACCGCACCAACGAATTTTATGACATGATGGCGGAGGTGACAGAAAACCTGAAATGGTTGCACCAAACCCAAAATGATATACTGATGCTGACAACCAGTGGTACTGGTGCAATGGAAGCAGGAATGATTAATTTTCTCAGTCCAGGCGATCGCATTTTGGTTGGCTGTAACGGTAAGTTTGGCGATCGCTGGGCGGAAGTAGCTGAAGTCTACGGACTTGCTGTAGAAAAAGTGACCGCAGAATGGGGAAAACCTCTTAATCCCGAACAGTTTGCCGAAAAACTCCAAGCTGATAAACAAAAGCAAATTAAAGCTGTAGTCATCACCCACAACGAAACTTCGACGGGTGTTTTAAATGACCTAGAAACTATCAACCGTCACGTCAAAGAACACGGTGAAGCGCTGATAATCGTTGATGCAGTAACTAGCGTTGGTGCGGTAAATGTGCCAATGGATGCTTGGGGCTTGGATGTAGTTACTTCCGCTTCCCAAAAAGGTTACATGATTCCGCCTGGATTGGCATTTGTGGGTGTTAGTCCCAAAGCTTGGGAAGCTTATAAAACGGCGAAATTACCAAAATTTTACCTCGATTTAGATAAATACCGCAAATTTGCAGTAAATAATACTACTCCCTTTACTCCACCGGTAAACTTGATGATGGCGCTACAAGCTACCTTGCGGATGATGAAAAAGGAAGGCTTAGAATCAATATTTACTCGCCACTTGCGGCTAATGAACGCTACCCGCGCCGCCATTAAAGCATTAAATTTACCATTATTTGCGGCGGATACCTGGGCAAGTCCAGCAATTACCGCTGTAGCATCACCAGAAATCGAACCAGATAAAATTCGCTCATTGATGAAAAAGCGGCTAGATATTGACCTCGCAGGCGGACAAGATTATCTCAAAAATAAGATATTCCGAATAGGTCACTTGGGGTTTGTGAGCGATCGCGACATCCTCAGCTGCATCGCATCCCTAGAAGCTACCTTATTAGAACTAGGCTTGGAAAACTTTACCCCAGGAATTGGTGTAGCACAAGCAGCGAAAGTGTTTGTACAACCTTAGTTCATGGTTCATGGTTCATGGTTCATGGTTCATGGTGAGCCAGCGCGGTCTTGGGGGTCTCCCCCATGAGCGACTGGCGAACCCGGAGGGTTCATGGCTATTAACTATTAACCATTAACTATTAACCATTAACCATTAACTATTAAAAGAGCGGGTGAAGTTATCAACCCGCTCTTTTAATTTGTATCTAAATGAATAGAGACAGCAAGAGTCCAATCGCCTATGTATCAGCCTTCGTAAAAGGCAGAGTCGCTGTAACATAACATAATCTCCAGAATAAGCTACTCATACTTATGCTGCTGTCTCCAGCCAATCATAAATTTGTTCTAGCTGTTCTAGCGTAATTAACCCATACTGCCAAAGAATCATCGGTAAAGGTCCAGGATTTTGCACGCTATGACGAAGAGCAAAATCTATAGAGGCTGTAGAAATTGCTAAATCTTCTTGTAAAAAACGAATCAGTTGTGAGTAGTTATATGGTAACATTTTTACTGCACTCCCTTACGTAGTGTGTATTGTCATATATCAACCATTGTTTTGCAGTGATCTGTATCCTGTCTTTTATATGTCACTGAATTCATCACTGAAGAATATCAGTGATGAATACTCCAACACGTTTCGCGTGTGAGGTGTTCATTGACAAAAACTCTATGGGAAATATAAATTTTAGCTTTAGCACTACTTTGACTTTCAAATCTGGAGTAGTTTACTAGGCTAAATTTTTGGGTTATTCCTTTTTACTTCAGCTGTTTACTTAACTACACCTGCTCTAAGAAGGATTCCTTGGCTTAATAATCCCCGATTGGCGAATCTTTACACCTACGCCAAAGGATAGATATTAGTTACCAAATCCCAAAACCATAATCCCACTGGTCACGCCTAGCTTGATTCGATTGGCGCTGTATTAAATATTAACGTTCTTATTAACTTTTTTACCAGTCTATTTAATACTTTTTTTCCCAGTCTGCCAAAATGCCGTTTTAGAAATGTTTCAGCGTTTACAGCAAATTTTTATCCCCGTGTATTTTCGGTTGTAATAAAGTCTATTTTAATACTATCACCTGCTTTTAATCCCAACTCAGCGGCTCGTCCGGAGCGTAACTCAATCACGCGATCAATTTGTGTTTTCGGGCCATATGTGGGACATGGATCAGTATTACAGGGGGGTACATTAGCAGCGATCGCCTGCACTACTCCCTTGCGTAGAAAGACCATATCCAGTGATACGGGTACATTCTTCATCCAGAAACTTACTGGCTGTGGAGAAGAAAAATTAAACAACATACCCCGATTATCCGGCAAAGCGGGTCGATACATTAACCCCATAGCTTGTTGTTCGGGCGTCTGCGCTACTTCCAAATCAATTTTTGTACCATTAGGAACAGTAGCGCGAGCGGAAATGGGTAATTGTTGTCCCAAATTAGTTTTCACTGCTGGTTGAGTTTGAGAACTGGGTGTAGCGGTAGGAGGTTTAGCAGGTGTAGGAGCAGAACAGCCTATCAGTAGAACACCCAGAAGTATAGAAAGTAAACTTAGCAAACGAATCATATTATTAGTCAATAGTCAATAGTCATTAGTCATTAGTTAGTTGTTCATGGTTCATAGTTCATGGTTCATCGCTATTAACTATTAACCATTAACTATTAACCATTAACTACTCCCCTAATGTCACGATTCTCGCAAAACGTAACCTACGCCTCGCACAGTTTGAATTAGGCGCTTTTGACCTTCATCTTCTATTTTCAGGCGTAAGTAACGGATATATACTTCTATCACATTTGATTCGCCCATGAAATCATAACCCCAAACATTTTCTAATATTTGTTCCCGTGTTAACACCTCACGAGGATGTTCCATGAGATACTTAAGCAATTCAAATTCTTTCATTGTCAAGTCAATTGCCCGTCCATTGTGGATAGCGCGGCGGGTTGCTAAGTCTAGAACTAAATCACCAAAACGTAGCTGTTCTGTGTTATCAATGTCGGGTTTTAAGTAGAGGCGAACTAAATTCAAAAAATCTTCGGAACGGTAAGGCTTGAGAAAATAGTCATCAGCTCCCACCTCAAGGCAAGCAACACGGTCATCAACTGTATCCCTTGCCATTAAGACTAGCACAGGCGATCGCATTCCGGTGGATCTGATATTTTTACACAACGAAAGCCCTGATTCTCCTGCCAGCATCCGGTCAATTACAACTAATGCTGGTTGGCGATCGCGGCTTTGTTGTAAACCGCTGACCCCATCATGGGCGACAACAGGATCATAACCAGATTCTTTTAAATCACAAGCAATCTGATTTGCTAAGCTTTCATCGCTTTCAATCACCAAAACACAGGGGGTGTGAGCAAGCGTCATATCGATTTTGGATTTTGGATTTTGGATTTTGGATTGTACGAACGTTTTATTTCACGCTTGTACAATCATGTGTGAGCGTAATTTACAGGCCTTTGGTGATGGATATATCCTGACTTGACATACTATCTGAAATGTTTTAACACGTCAAAGCATCAGTTTCAGTAGCAAAAAACTTTAGAGCGAGAAATTTAATTTCTTATTGAATATTTAGCTTTTTTTAATAAAGGGAGTGGGGAGTGGGCATTGGGCATTGGGCATTGGGCATTGGGCATTGGGCATTGGGCATTGGGCATTGGGAATTGGGCATTGGGCATTGGGAATTGGGCATTGAGAATTGGGCATTAGACATCTCCGAAAATTAATTATGCGTTATCCAAAATCCTTGTAGAGACGCGAAATTTCGCGTCTCTACATTATTTTTCACGCCTAGGTCTGTTGAGAATTGAGAATTGGGCATTGGTTTTTTTACCCATGTCCGATATCCCTTGCCCAATGCCCGATGCCCGGTGCCCGATGCCCAATGCCCACTAACCACTAATTAGCTACGGCAATTCTACCGAAGTGGGTTTGGCTATATGTGGTAGACCCCAACCTAATTTTTCCCGTAATATTCGGAAGAATTCGGGTGGTTGCAGGCGAATGAACCGGGCGCTATATTGCGATCGCTCTACATACACCCGATCCTCTGGCAAAACGTAACACCCGCCATTTCCATCAACTACCATCACTAACCGAGGAGTATTAACCGGATAAATATTTACTGGTTCTGTATCCGGAAACACTAATGCCCTTGAAGCAAGGGAATGAGGACAAATAGGTACTAGTTGCAACACGGGTACTCCTGGAGTTACCACCGGCCCCCCTGCACTCAAGGAATAAGCTGTAGAACCAGTCGGCGTAGAAATAATCACGCCATCTGCGGCAATATCAACGGGTGCGTGACGACCTACTGCTATTTCAAAATGGCACATAGAGGTCAATGGTTCTCGATGTAGTACCATTTCATTCAAACAGAGGGCTTCCCACAATACCGAGTCTCCCCTAAATACCTTGACGCTAAGCATTACCCGTTCTTCAACTTCATAATTACCTGCCAGTAGCTGTTCTATGGCTTGGGGAAGTTTGTTGAGGTAAGTTTCCGTCAAAAACCCCATGTGACCAGTATTCACTGTCAATATGGGGATACCGCAAGGCGCAACCAAGCGAGATGCTGCCAAAACGGTACCATCTCCACCTAGTACTACAGCAAATTTTGTTTCTGAATCAAAATCAGGGGGTGTTAAACCCTCAATCGGCGTGTGGCATATGGGGCTTTCTGGGGTAGAGTAACCCAACATACCACCAACACCAGTTGTGATGCATACATCCCAACCGGCGGCGGTAAATTTTTCTTTCAACTCGATAGCGACACGACCCGCTATCGGTTTAACGTCGTTGTAAATAATGCCTGCTTTCGGCACACTCAATATCCAATTATCGGCGCTGCTCTTTCTTATGTTAATCGTTACACACTTTTGGCAATTTAGTCATTAGTCATTAGTCATTAGTCATTAGTCATTAGTCATTTTTCCATCAACTATTGACTATTAACTATTAACTATTAACTATTAACTTTTTTAAACGGAGTCTTTTTATCTTTTTTCTTTTTATTTTTCTCGTAGTCTAACTCCTTGAGCTTCTTCATAATCCGGCTGAAGTACTCTTGTAGGTAGGTTTCTAGGGTTGTGGTGTCTTTTGGATCGAATCCAAAGACTTGGTATACCTCATCCATGGGCGCATTTAGAGGTCTACCACTTGCCAACACTTCTGTAAATGCCAGTCTATCGGCAACGTTCCAGCCCCACTGGAAGAAGCGTAGCATACTGCGCATGGTACGTAATAAGTTAACTGGCATCCGTGTTACTCTAGCTTCCTTTCCGGATAAGCGTTCGCACAGGCTAATGATTTCCTCTGCACTCCAAGCACGGGTTCCCACAATTGGAAAAGCTTGCTTCTGTGTTTCTGGTACACTCAATGCACGAATCGCAAATTTAGCAATGTCTTGAGTGTCCATGTAGGCTATGGGGGAAGATTCACCCGTCACCCAAACCGGCTGGTTTTCCAAAATCGGAATACCATATTGACCGATTAAACCTTGCATAAAGCCTGCTAGGCGCAATGTGGTGTAATTCAAGCCGGACTCAGCTAAAAATAATTCCGTACACCGCTTGATTTCCATCAATGGAACTTCTGGATATTTGTCAGAATCCAATATGGAAAAGAATATAAAACGCTCTACACCCGCAGCCAAAGACGCTTGAATTAGGGATACCTTGCCTTCCCAGTCCACTTGTTTGATACTCAGTGAATCGGCAGGACGAGATGTCGCCGCGTCGATGACTGCGGTTACTCCTTCGAGTGCAGGTTTCAGTGTCTGGGGGTAGCACAAATCTCCCGGTACAAGTTCCGCACCCCATTCTTTCAGAAAGGCGGATTTCTTGGCACTCCGGACAAGACAACGTACTTTATACCCCTCATCGATGGCACGACGAGCCACTTGTCTTCCCAAGGTGCCAGTGGCACCCACAATTAATAATGTCATGAGGGTTTTTGACGAAACTTAAAGTTTTATGAATAAAATTTTATCAGACTCGTAAGAGTAAACAAAAGTTTACACTTTTTTTTAGAATTAAGCAAAGAGCGAGAGACCATTCTTTAGCCTCTCGGTCTGGGACGCACTCCGGTAAAGGGATTACTCTTCTTCCGCGCCTTGAACTTTCAGTAACAATTTACCTAAAGCCCAGCCTACAAAGATTAAACCGAATGATAAAAGAGCGGCATTAAACATCTCGCCCATTGTTTTAATTCTCCTTTGCAAATTGTTTAATTAAGTTAAGTCTACCAGAGCCTTCCTCAACAGTTGTAAGATTAAACCAGCAGAAAGCACAAGCTAGAAGACAGCTATGCTCAGGGCAGAAGTTTAAAAAATTTTTTCTAGTTAGCAGTAAGAGTCAAGCCTGGAAATAAAGCCTGGAAATAAAGTCTGGAAATAAATTTCCGGAACCTATAGCTAAAACCCATTAAAATGGGTTTAAAATCTTAGCCTGTCGGTTTTTAACCTTTGGGCGCGTTATCAACCTGTTCACGTAGCGTGCCGGAGGCTCTATTTTAATTCAAAGCTAAAAATGGTGTCAGATGTGATCCAAACGCTTTCACAGGAAAAGTTTAAAGTCTCGATAAAAGAATTGCTCATATGTCTCAGTTAATAAATAAAAAAGATAACATATCAGCAATACAACACCGTCCTCGTCTAGCGTTGACGCTGGGAGATCCAGCGGGAATTGGACCAGAGGTAATTTTAAAAGCTTTGGCTGACCCAGATTTAAGTACAAATTTTGACGTTACAGTTGTGGGTAGCCGAAATTTACTTTTAGAAAATTATACCAGAGTTCTTGTCAATGGGAATTTAGTACCTTTGGCAAATCCAGAAAATTTGTCAATTCTGGATGTGCCATTGGAAGAAAAAATAGAAAATGAAATTGTCATTGGGATGGGTAACGCGGCGAGTGGTGCAGCAAGTTTTGCTTATATGGAATGCGCGATCGCTCGAACTTTAGCTGGTGAATTTGATGCGATCGTCACTGCGCCCATCGCCAAATCTGCGTGGAAGGCAGCAGGATATGATTACCCCGGACAAACAGAACTTTTGGCGGAAAAATCCGCTGTGGAAAGATTTGGAATGTTATTCGTAGCGCGATCGCCCCACACTCATTGGACGCTACGTTGTTTACTTGTTACCACACATATTCCTTTATGTCAAGTAGCGCAAGTGTTAACACCAGAGTTACTGACGAAAAAATTAGATTTATTGGTAGAGTGTTTAGAGAAAGACTTTGGGATAGGCAGTGGGAGAATTGCGATCGCTGGTTTGAATCCCCACAGTGGTGAACAGGGACAGCTAGGACACGAGGAAAAAGATTGGTTAATTCCCTGGTTAGAAAAAGAACGTCAAAAACGCCCGAACTGGCAGCTAGAAGGTCCCATCCCACCCGATACAATGTGGGTTAAGCCTGCTCAAGCCTGGTACGGAGACACTATAATCCAAAATCAAAAATCTAAAATCCAAAATCCTGCCGATGCGTACTTGGCACTTTATCACGACCAAGGCTTAATTCCGGTGAAGTTGATGGCATTTGACCGAGCAGTAAATACTACAATAGGTTTGCCTTTCATTCGCACCTCACCAGATCACGGTACAGCGTTTGATATTGCAGGTGAGGGAATAGCCGACGCTACGAGTATGAAAGCAGCGATCGAGTTAGCTGGTGAGTTAGCGAGTTTGAGATTGGGGAGTAGGGAATAGGGAGTAGGGAATAGGGCATTGGGCATTGGGCATTGGGCATTGGGCATTGGGCATTGGGCATTGGGCATGGGGAATTGGGCATTGGGCATGGGGAAAAATCCAATGACTAATGACTAATGACTAATGACTTGAAATGCTACTATTAACCTCGTTGCTTTCTAATCATCATAATCAAGATGAATAATAACAGACTTCGTAATATACTCATTGGTGCTGGAGTTGCTGCGGTTGGAGCTATTGGGACTAAAGCCGCAGTAGATTATTTCCGTAACCGTGGTAAAGAAGAAGTTGTTGATGAAAGTCAAGGTGATGCTGTACCAACTTCTCCAGAGGAAGTTGCTTACGCGACTGTAGAAACTAACTCTGTGCAAGATTTCTTAGATAGAAGTTTTGGTGAACCTGGTCGTTATGTCCCCAATCGTCCACCGAAGATTTTTGATTATCAGGGGCGACAATATATGGTGATTTGGGCTTACGACAACAAGCAACAAAAAAATCAAATGTTGGCTTTCCTCTATACTGATTCAGGTCGGCAAATGATTGCCAGTGTTGGATATACAAATGATAAAACCGACTACAATCTTAACTTAGGCAACACACCTTTTGCTGTGGAAGTTAATGGTCAACAATTGCGTTCTGGTCAGTCACAAACTGGCGGAACAAGTGATGTTGATTTTGTTCTAGCTGGGGCTTAGTTAGGATTTTTTTAAAGGTGGTTGAAAAAGCCACCTTTTTTGATTTTTTATTAGTTTTTATGGGCTTGCCTCATTGATAAAATGTACCCATACAGCGCCTGAATTTCTAGAGCATCGATTCAGTAATCAAAAACCTAACCCCCCAGCCCCCTTCCCTACGAGGGAAGGGGGAGCCAAACTCCCCTCCCCTCGTAGGGGAGGGGTTGGGGGAGAGGTTCTTTTAGCATTACTGAATTGGTGTTCTAGCAGTTTCAGCAAGCCGTCGGTCAGCTGTCCAAAATTCTGCCCCCTCCGACTCAGCTAGGGCAAGATAGGCAGCATCATAGGCTACGATTTGATTCAATCGCGCCGCCCATTCCAAAGCTTTGAGGTGAAGCGCGGGTGTAGGTGGTACTTCACGAATTTCCATAGACAGAATGTCTTGTAAATTAGCTACTGCTGTGTCATAAGAAATACTGTGGCTAGCAACCGCCTTGCAGAGAGTAGAAGTCACCTCATAAGACCATAAAGTAGGTACTAGCAACTGTGCGTTTTGCTCTTGCCACTCTTGCATTTTGTGCAGAGCAGTTTCCGAATAAGGTAGAGAAATTACCAGCGCCAGGACTAAATTTGAGTCTGGCACTATCTTCATGGTTCCCCTCTCATTACTCTATCAATTTGTTTTTCTCGTTCTGCTCGTACCTCAGCAACTGGATCGCCCTGATACACTCCGTGTGTACGGTGATACTCTAGTCGCCTTTGGGTTAAACGTTCAAGGGCTTCCTTTTGTTTTTGTTTTTTAAGTTCAAGAGATTCCAGTCCCAGACGTACAACTTCCCGCGCTACATCGTTAATCGTGCGACCTTGTTTATTTGCAAGTTCTGCTAATGTATCATACTGTTCTGGTTCTAATCTGACGGGGCGACAAAAGAGCTAGGATGCAGCTAGAATAAGTTCCATCGCCCT
>JBHYDF010000212.1:0-15164 GCA_051861145.1 Nostocaceae cyanobacterium | reverse complement strand
TATTCCTCTACCCATTTCAGGGTTGGTTTGTACCCAACGAATCGCACTCCTGGTCGAAAACCGTAGGAATGTTCCTCGAATGAGGTTTCAAAGTACGGCTCCCAGGCGTTGAGAATAATGGCTTGCTTTACTCTGTCTACTACAGTCGGAATTGAGAGCGGTCTTAACTTGCCTTTTGTCTTGGGTATATATACGCGCAACGCGGGTGATATATCCCTCGGTTTAAATTCCCTAACCAATTGAATCAATTTGATTCTTTCGGTTGGAGTGGTAGCAGTGAAGCCGTCAATACCCGCCGTTTTCCTACCCTGATTGAGTTGTGTTACCCTGCGTATAGCAACAAGTAGGTTGGAGAAGCTGCGTATCATTAGCTTCATTAGGCTTCTGATTTTGCGCCAATTACCTAGCTGGGTTGCACGGAAAATCCTTCTTCTAAGATTCTTGACTCTGCGTGTTACTAGCTTCCAGTTGATGCCAGCCCACGTGAGCGTCTCTACTCCATTTTCGTTGTCGAATCTAACTTTCATAGCGACTTCAGTTTCTTCGATAAGTTCATTTCCGTCCGAGACCAGATGGAAGTCAGCCGCATTTTCAGCGTTGGGCGGTCGTTTCGGCCCTCATCCCTTCCATTACAGAAAGGCATCCGCTTTTTCCATCCTCCTTTACCCCCCTTGGGTTTCCTCCTTCCTTACGGTCGGGCTACTTAAGAAATCGACCTCTCTTAAGACCAGTTGGGGCTTACCGTGTTTCGTATGCTGGACATTTGATTTGTTCGGGTTCCGTTTATACTCCGGGAGGAACTTTGGCAGTTGGATATAACGAATAGCCTTTATATCCCGTCCTCCTTACCGTTTTGGTAATGGGTGTGGTCAAGTCAGATTCCGCAGGCTGCGGATTTCACCCATGTGTGACTAATTTCGGAGCGGTTACGGTTTGCTAACGCTAACCCTCTAAATCTTTCCCTTACCTGGCATTGGACTCCGTGACTTCGGAGGGTATTGTTACCTGTTTGGCTTTCGTGGTCTGCATCCCACCAGTTTCGTTTCCTAGCTGGCGTGACCGGGGTCAGTAACCCTTTTACGCGGGAACCAGTTTACTGCTTACTGGGGGAAGACGGCTTCCCAGTCCAGTTCGGCAAATCGCCTCATACGGCTTTCACGTCGCGCCTATCCATTAGTCGCATCTTTCTTACGTGGCATATAACATCTGAAACCCTTATATAGATGTGATTTCATCAGATGACAGCAGGGGCTGTGCAAAAATAAAGGTCCCAGATCCAAAGGAAGGCGGGAGCAAGAACGCGCTGTGCGGTGTGGGATGCTGTGCATTGCTCATTGTCGTCAGGCATGTGCGCCGTCAGCTGTGAAGAATCTGCATCACGGCAGTTTACGACATTGTTTCCTACCAACCGACAATGCGTTGCCAACCGTCTTTTCTGTGCCTGCCTTTGAAAATGCCCAACAGACATGCACTTGCAGCTTAAAGGGAAGATTTTTGAGATGGAGCGTCGCAATCAAATGAAGTAGTTTTTTTAAGAAAAGGTAAATTGAATTCTGAAACAGAGGAAAATAATTGTCTGGCTAACAAGGAAACGAACATGTGCAAAGTTAACTGTCAAAATATTTCCTCAAAACCATATGTTATTCCAACACCAAAAGTTGATCAAGTTTTTCTGACCGCACGGAGTCTATTCCTGAATGAAAACCTCGCCTGCCACATTTATAATTATCCTGTTTCTTGGAATTTCGGAAGCTATTCTTCAAATCTACAACTAACTCCTCAGTTACTAAGTAATTGGAAGGGGAAAAAGATTTTAGATATTGGTGGTGGTGCAAGTCTTTTTCCAGAAGAAGCCAAGTTTCTTTTGGATGCAAATGTCACATCTTTGGATATTAACAAGAATGCAATCTTTAATGCATTGCAAGAAAAAATAAATGTAGAAAAATTAGTGCTAAATAAGCAACTTCCTGACTCTGTGAAAGGTCAGGTTACTACGAATGAGGAAATAATACCACATCTATATGTGAAGAATCTTGAATGGTTATACTGCAACTACAGGCAACAAGCAAAAGAGCTTCAAACTACCTTCGATAACATAGTGGAAAATCGAAATCAGATTGCCGATACATTTTACAAAAATTCTATTCAACGTCAAGAAGGAGATGCGACCAAATCAACCTGTTTTGAAAGGAATACTTTTGATGTTGTCATTAGCGTGTGGGTTCTAAATTATCTGAATGACGAGCAAAAGCGGCAAGTACTACAAAATGCCTTTTATTGGACTAAGCCGCAAGCTCAAATACGAATTAATTCCGGTACAGATGCTGCGGACGGAAGCCAAACGGGAAATCTTGACTCTTCAGCTTTCAAACGATTATTTGAAAAACATCTAATCACCCAACAATCAACTTTCGGAACAAGTACCTGGTACGTAAATTACGAAGGCAAGCGTATTACTGTGAATCCTGAGTCAAGTAAAGAATTGCTGATTCTTGACACAGAACCTGCAAAATAGGTTTGCATTTTAATGTCATCCACGCAGGCTTAGTTGATGAGTGATCGCCCGCCTCAAGAGTTGGTGAGCGTTGTAAACGCTCCCTATCGTAGTTGGTCAACGTCTCTACTCGTGTTTTAGTTGTGACATTCGCTTCCGGAGCCAGCTTTTTAGGCAGGTTTAAAAAACTCCCCACTTCGGGGTGCGACGTAATTGCAATATGCCCTATAAGCCTCTTGGGGGCTATCAAAATAACCAATGATTATTGATTGGTTATTAACTGTCGTTTGCGCTCGAAATTTACCGCGCCACCTAATTCGTGTTGTTATTTTGAATGCTTGTTATTCACAATTACAAGCACAAGCAATTACTAAGGTTATTGATTGTGCAATTGGAATGAACACAGCGATTGGAGACAAAGCTGCAATTAACTTTGCTTCTGCATTTTATCGAGCTATTGGCTTTGATCGCTCTATTCAACAAGCTTTTGAACAAGGAAAGGTTTCCCTGTTGTTAGAAGGCATTCCTGAAGATAAAACACCAGAAATTTTTATTAGGCAAGGGGTTGATATTTCTCGTCTATTTCTGCTTTCATCCGTTACTCACTCGATATACGAGCCATACAATGAGACTTATGCTGATACGAGCAATTGGCCATTTGTTGCCACAGATGCTCGATTAATTGTGGTGAAAGGAAAAGATGAAGGGAAGGTTTTCCTGCTAAATCGCCTACGTATGGTAGTAGGACGCGCTTCAATGTGCGATATAAAGCTCTCAGATACATGCATTTCTCGCGCCATATTTGCTATCATTTGGAATCCAGATAATAGAACCCACTTTGTTGAAGATTGGGGACATCCTAGTCGTATCATTATCAATGGTCAACTGGTAGAGAGACATACTTTAGTTGCATTAAAGGTCGGTGACGAAATTAGAATTGGCGATACTCTTCTTCGATATGAACAAGAGGGATTACACTTGAAAAACCGCGCATGAGTGAGAACAGTGGCGGAAAATCGTCGTTTTCAAAACAAGTAAATCAAGGGTTGTTTAAATTGAAGTTACTCTGAGATGGTGGCATCGATGCCGTTTACTTCTATAGATATAGCTGGAATGATGCCACCATAGAATGAGTGTTTGAGGCATACCCGGAGCGATACTATAAGCGTAACGTCAGACAGCCGTATCGCTATTCGAGCGTAACAAAAGTTACACTTTCATCACTATGGATTTTAATCACGTCGCCAATAGTTCGTAAACGGCGATGGTAATTGTTGTGCCCATGAGCGATGCTATGCAGTTGATGATGTGCAGTAGTAAGGAAGCACGAGTAATGAGAGCATCAACAGTTGTAGGTTCGAGGATAATACAGTTTGTATTTCGCTCTGCTGTTGTGTTTTGTCTAACCCTGTTCTGTCACTCTCCGACAAAATGCTTGTAGGGCGGGTTTAGAATCAGAATTTTCGGCAAGCCAACAAATCATCAACAAAACCCGCCCCTACCAAACGCCTCGCTTGTGTCTTGATAATCAAGCATAAAATTAAATTGTTCGGAGAGTGACAAAAGAGGGTTAATTGAACAAGTAAAAAAAAAAGAATCTGACTATGAAATAGTTAAAGAGATACTCACAGAGTATGAATTAATTGTAGATAGCTATGAACAAGTCAGGGAAAGGCCTGGGGACAATCAAGAGCAAGAAAAATATTATTCAGGTAAAGAGAGAGGGCATTTTTTGAAGCGGGGAAAGCATTGGCGGAACTACGCGATCGCAGACTCTATCGCTCCACCCATCGCACATTTGAGGAATACTGTAAGGACAGGTTTGGATTTGAGTGTCGTCATCCTTACAGATTGATTGAAGCTGCGGTTGTGGTAGATAATCTCATGCAAATGTATCTCATTGGGACTCAAATAGAAATTGACTCAAGTGATGGGCCACAGCAATCTATTGGGACACAAATTGAAAGTGAGTCGAGCGAACAGCAAATTATCGTTCAAATCACAGGTTTGTACAAAAAACCCCTATGTCAGTTTGACAGTCTTCAGAAAGGAAAACTTTAAATTCTCAGTTGAGCAATCGCTGCTTCCACCGCAGTAGCAACCTCACCTTTGGGCATAGATGCAATCACCTGTTGGGATTGCTCAATCAAAAATTGTTTGAACCCCGGATCTTTCTCCGCTTCTACGCCAATGATCTGTTGAATTAGCTCCAGTTGTGTGCTGACGGTAGTCGCTACATTTTGTTGTTTGAACTGGGTAATTAAGCCCCGAAGGATGCTAGTCACCTGCTTTGGATCGCTAGAATTCGTCATCACCTGACGAATTTGATCGGCAGCTTCAGTGTATTCAATTTGTCCAGACCCAGCTAAATTGGTGATGGTACTTCCCGTGATAAAAAAGCTGTTGCCCAGCGATCGCTTGCTCAACTCTTTTAAGGCTTCGGCTTGATCACCCGTTAGGCCTGCCAGTTGGTTGACTAACTGTTCACTGGCTGTCAGTCGCGCTTTGATTTCTTCGTAGTCCCGGTAGATAGAATCTCGAATAGTAGTCTCTACCGTACTTTTATGAGCAGTGGCTTGATAAGTCAAATTGAGCTGTTCTTCAATTAGCCGCTCTGTAACACTCCCCTTCGTTTTGGCTTTCACAACCCAGAGATTTTCCCGTTGTTCAATTCCCTTTAGCTCAAATTCCAGTTCGGGCATTTCTGTTTGCAGCTTGTAAAAAGCAAGGCTGAGGGCGCTAAAGTCAAACTCGCCTTTAAACACCAACTCCACCACATCTTCTGGCTCTTGATACAGGAAGGCAAATTCACCTGCTTCAAAGTAACGATCGACAGGATAGCGATCGGTGGGCTGATTATCCTCATATTTGCGGTAAATGTAGTCGCAGCGCACGTCGGTAAAGCAAGTTTTATTACTGACACTCCAGTCTTCGATGCAAATACCCGTCAAATCGGCTCCTCGAAAGTCGGCTCTGGCAACTTGGGCACGTACAAAAATACTACCCCGCAGGTCGGCTCCCCGAAAGTCGGCTTCGGTGAGATTGGCATCAATCAGCACATTTTTCCTTAAATCAACGCCCTGAAAGTCTGCGCCTGCAAGCTGTGTCCGAACTAAGCGACTCTCTCGCAGGTCAGCCTGCTTCAGGTCAGCTTTGGTCAGGTTGGTATCGGTGAAATCAAAGTCTCGCAGGTCAGCCCCTTGCAGGTAGGCTCCCTGGAGATTGAACCCACGAAAGTTGCGATCGGCACTACAGGCATGAGTCAGTAGTTTCTGGACTTTGGGGATCTCTAAATCGAGGTACTGATTATCAACTCTGGCTCTTTCCAGCCCGATCGCTCCTTGAAAGCAAGTCCGATATAGTTTACGTGCCCGTAAGTCAGTATTGGCTAAAGTTGTACCTCTAAAATTGACCTCGCTTAAGTCTAAATTTAAAAAAGAAGTACCCCACCAAGAGCCAGCAGCAAGTGCCCAAACTCGCTGCAATCCGGGATAGTTCCAGGGTGTCCCTCGCAGGAAATTAGACAACCAGCTACTCCATGCCAAGCCCAGACTATAGGCGGTTCCTAGAATCAAAGTTCGAGTTCTGACCTCAGGCGAAGTGAGCAAACTCATCATCAACGGCGTATTTGAAGATTCTACTTGTCCTGAAATTGCACCTAGAGAACCAGCCATTCCCACCAGAATAACAATAGGAATACCAGCAATTTTTAGATATCGAGACTTAATAAATAAGACATCCGTTAAAGCAAGGATAAAACGGAGGATTAGAAAGCTGATACTGCTAACTCCCAAGCAAAATCCAGTTGCCCCCAAGACTTCTACAGCAAATAAAGATGGAGATTGAATAAACCCTATTCTAGCAAGGGGGATTGAACTAATCATTGCAAAACTAAGCGCAAGAATAACAGCTAATATACTTCTAAATAAATTTTGAGAAATAGCGATCACAATGACTGAAATAATGATAAGTACTGTGACTCGAACGGATTGAGAAGCCGGTTGTTCGATTATGACGTATAAGCTGATAATTCCTCCGACAAAGCCAGATAAAAGAGCAGCTATTGCACAGAAAATTACGATCAATAAAAGCAAGATAACCTTGAATACAAATTTTTGACCTGCAATCTTACTCTGCAATTCAGGTATTAAAGATTCTTGAGTAAACTGTTTGCTACGTATACTGTTTACTGTTTTAAACATCTTGCTGCATTGCGGTACGGTTTCAATTGACAAACCAGGAGAGCCGAATCATGCTAAACTGACTTTGATTTATTAACCTCAGCAATATACCATTTTATCTACTGAAAAATCGTCACAATTCTGCGAAAATTGCAGTAATGTTCAATTACATATATCACAGTTGTTTTACTCAAAGCCTACTCCGTATAAATTTTAGCGGAGTAAGGTTTATAGGACTACCCCTGTTAAGGTGTACCAATAATGTACTAGCCAGAATCCCCATTCTTACGTTCTACCTTCAATCGCAGAACCTAAATTTTGAACGCAAGCATTATTTTTTGCCTTCAATTTTTAATGGATGCAGTACTGAAACCATACCCTTGTTGACAGGGATAGTTTAGATACATTCAAAATACTGTTCTTTATCCAATATGCTTTAGCAGTTTCAGGGGCAATGCAAAATCAATTCAATAACAACCCATTAGAGCTACAAGGTAATTTCGGTACCGGTAAATTTAAAGTATCGGTTATAGGTGGGCTGGATAGTAGTGATCCCCCTCAGCCCGAAGTATTTGATAAGGTTCTTAGAATTGTCAGGGAACGATCGCAAACCGAGGACACCCCCTTAGTTAGCGTAGCGAGCGACCCAGAGGGTTTCCTATCCACTTCTTTTCTAGAAACAGGTGTTAAGTATAGCCAATCTGTATGCCGGATTGCGCGATATTTTTCCCGTCCAGACTTTATAGCCTTTATTGGCAAAATTCAATCGGCGATCGCCACTCAGGTCAATGTCAGCAGCAACTTTGACTCCGTGGAAGAAGTTATCGAAGTTTTTTCCATTCCGCCTCAGGTTGCGGCTGATATCTTTGACATCCCGGTTTCTCAGGTTGCTCCCGTTGCACAAAACCCATTAGAAGATCTGAAAAAAATTACAGAAAGCCAGTTAGCTGAAATTAATCCCATCCCGATCGGTACGGGCTTTTTAGTTGGAGGCAGTCATTTACTGACCAATCATCATGTGATTGACAGCAAAGAAATTGCTGCCCAGTGTGTTGCTCAATTTAATTATGTGGAGAATGCTCAGGGATATACCCAAAAATCGATCGATTATGAGTTTGATCCAATCTTGTTCGTCACTGAACCGAGCTTAGACTATACGTTGGTGCAGTTAAAGTCAGGCATGTTTACCCGGCAGGCAGGCTATGAATTTGACTGGTTACAACTGATTGAGGATGAGGAAAGCGTCAAACCGGGTTTGGATTGGGTGGAGTTTCGGGGAACTCCCGACAAAGCTTTGAAAGCTTACCAGGAAGCAATTCAACAGCTTAGGGAAAAAGGATACAGTGTTGTGGAAGAAGGGAAGGCGATCTCGATCTGGCATCCAGAGGGAAAGGATAACCAGGATGAGATAAAAGCCATAGGCGTACAGATGGGATATAAACAAGAACAATTTTCAACCCATCACAGCAAAGGGGATGCTGTCATTATTGTTCAACATCCTAAAGGAAAACAAAAACAGATTGTCTTAAGTAACAATGAGATTATTAAAAACGGGCTTTATCAGGGGGTTTTAAGATATGAAGCCCAATCCAATTATGGTTCGTCCGGCAGTCCTGTTTTTAATACCCATTGGAAGTTAGTCGCATTACATCATGCTGCCGTCCCTAGACCTCCAGAAAGTTCCCCTCCAATTAAGCAAATAGAGACAAATGATAAACCCATAGCACAACAGGGAATTCGTATTTGCCGAATTATTGAAGATCTTCGTAGAAAGAGTGTTACTAACTCTAAGTTAAGCAGCTTTGTGCAGGATTTTGTGATCACCGCTGTACAGCTAAACTATCCGCCTCTACCTGCTGTAGCCAGATTGAATGGAGCAGTGACTAATAATCAAAAGAATGGCTATTTTGATTGCGGTAATCATGAAAGCTTAGATGTCAGTGAAGCGATAACTTTTGAAGCTTGGGTTGCAAAACGCGATAATGAAAATGGCGTGCTTTTTTCCCATAACGGTGAGAAGAATAAATATTTCGTGTGGTGGTTTAGGGGAAAAATACGTGTGGAGCTATACTTAGAGTCCCTAAAACAAACTTACAAGGAAGGAAAAAGAAATCTTGATACCATAAAACTTGCGCCTCAAGATGGATTATGGCATCATATTGCGTTTACATGGAAAGCGCCAGAAAGACCCCAAATATATATTGATGGGAAAAAACTACATCATAGTGATGATGAGAAATACTCAGAAGTTACTGGGGACAAAGTGGAGAACCCCCTCGGTAAAATTGATGGACCAGTCTTGATTGGTAATAGCAGTTCTAACTCTGTCTATTTTGGAGGTGATATTGCTGAAGTTCGTCTTTGGAAAACTGAGCGCAGCGAAACTCAAATCAAAGAAACGATGTATCGACGTTTAACAGGCGACCATAGCAAAGAAGGCTTGATTGGTTATTGGCAATTTGAAGAAGATAGAGCCAGCAAGACCTATGTTTATAATCTCGCCTCCCCGGATGGTGGATCGAAGGTTCCATCCATCGATCTTTTCACGCCCTCTCCCAAAATTCAGCCTCAGTTTGGTTTAGAGTTAAATGGAACAACCGATTATATCGACTGTGGCAGCTTTGCAATTGAAAACGCCGTCACCTTTGAAGCTTGGGTAAAGTCCGTTAGTAGAAATCAATACAGCTTTATTGCAGGTCAAGGAGGAAGTTGGGACTTACAAGGATATAGTCTGACGTGGAACAGAGGTAAAATTACTGTGGAACTCCAGGGTGATCAGCCTGGAATTAAGAGAACTTTTGGCGCGGAGATGCCAAATGATAACGATTGGCACCACATCGCCTTTACCTGGAGCAGCAACTTACCCAATATTTGTATCTATATTGATGGAAAGGTATCTCAAGATAATGAGTCTTTTACCAATTCGATTGGACCATCTGGCATGAATTTGTGTATTGGTCGTAGTAAGGCAATTACTATTTATTACTTCAACGGTTTGATCGCTGAAGCTCGTTTGTGGAAAGTGGCACGTTCTGAAGAACAAATCAACGCTGCCATGAACAGCTCGCTTAGTGACAATGAAACTAAAGACCCTCACTTAGTAGGATATTGGCAGCTACGCGAGGAAACCGGAAATGAAGCCACTAATCTTGCTGGTAAAGACCGCATAGGAAGTCAGCCTGGATTAGTTTATGGGGGAACATGGCTTAAGCCGCAATCCGTCGTTAAAGGTAGTCGAGGCGATTATGGGGTGGCTTTGGGAGATGTGAAATGGTTAAAAGCCTCTGAATGTCCTGCTAGTTTACCTTTACCCTGTGGACTAAAGTTTAACGGCGAGGGCAATCAGGTCAATTGTGGTAACGATCCAAGCTTGAATGTGCCTAATACCATTACCGTCGAAGCCTGGGTAAAACATCAGTTTGGCAACTGTTTGATTGTCAGTCGGGGTGGCTATGTTGATGACGGTTATTCTCTCTGCTGGCACGATGGTAAAATCCGGGTGATGCTTCTGGATAAGACTACGAACCAGAAAATGATCGTTGATACAAAAGAGAATGCTCCTATTGACCAAGTGTGGCATCATATTGCCTTTACCTGGGATCAAGCCTCACAAGAAATTTTCATCTATGTGGATGGCAGACAACAAGATTGTGTAGTGATGGAAGGGCAAGCTCGATCAATCGCCTATGCTGGACAAACCAAAAGCACAGGATTATTTTCAGGTTCTCTGACTAACCTCACAACCGATCTCGTCATAGGCCGTAAAACCGAGGCAGAGCAGTACTACAATGTGGCGATCGCTGAAGTGCGGCTTTGGAAAGTGGTTCGCACTCAAGATCAGATCAAGACCAACATGACCTGCCGCTTGAGCCGCCGAGATGATGATTGGCGAGATCTTTTAGGTTACTGGCGACTGGACGATGGTGGCGAAGGCAATACCCAAGCGCGTAACCTTAAATCCGACAGTAATCATGGTGTAATTCATGGCGCGCGGTGGTTTCCTGCACTCCCGTCATCCGCAAGCCTGAGTCAGCCTCCGACTTCAACAGAAAATCCCAGTATCCCTACTCCTTCCGCCTGAAGGCTCTCGGGCATGTTTCTTTTTCAGGACGGGGGTCAAATACTCCTCAATCCCTGCCATGCGAATTGCATTACAACCGAGCTTGTAGGCAAACTCCACCGACTCGCCAGATCCCAAAGCTGCATAGAAAAGCACAGCAAACTCGATCGCCGCTTGATCGCCAATCGCCTTATTCATGCCGATGACATAAGGAATATGATTGGCGATCGCCTCTGCTTGAACTTCAGAGTAGCAAGCATTCAAAACCACACACTCCACTCGATCCGCAAACAACTCAAATAATCCAGCCAATGCCTCGGTACTAACCGCCACTGCTTTTCCAACTTCATTCTCCAGGATCAACCCCATCTCGTTCTCGCCATGTCCAGAAAAATGAACCACTTGTGGCTTGAGATCTAGTAAAGCATTCTGAACATCTCGCGATCGCACTGCCCAGCGTTGTTCTAAATGGAAGCGATCGCGTTGATTAGCTCGTCGTAACCCTGCATCAATTTCTCGCACTTCTTCATCCAAACGCAAAGTAGGCGTAGATTTCGGATTTGCTGCCAGAATCAGAATGACCTTCTGCTGTCCCTCCGCGACTGTCTCAGATGATGTAGAAACATTTGCGGTTTCCCGTTGTTGAGTGGCTTCGTTAATGTTCATAGTGCCACTACCCAACATATTGCCAACTGAACTGCCCGATATGTTAAACGTGTTTTGAGTTGAATCAGAATTGGGTTGAGTCATAGTACTTCCAGATGAATATACCAAAATAAGTAAAGAATTTGAAGAACCACTTCGCAGAAAGTTTAATGATTTAACAATTAAAATTTTTCAAGGAATTACACAAGCATTTACAGCACAGCAAACTCGAATTGATACAGTTACAGAAAAACTTAAAAATACTATTAATATTATTAATGACTCTATCAATTTTTTTTACCAAAATAGTTAATTTCTTCGGTAGTATTTTGAGTGCTGCAAGTTTAGGTATTGCTGGTATTCCAAGCCTAGTCTTCGGTCTAGGCATTGAGCCTTCTTTAGGTGTAATTGACAGCAAGATGGACTGAAAACCTAATTTTTGGTTGAACGATACCGTTAAAAAATAAAACCTTTTTAACAGTATCGTTCAACCAAACGTTTAAATGATAGACTTTTAGATTTCATATAACCTCGGAAGTAAATTCTTTCTTGATTTTATCTATAGCTTTATTCATTTCTTTTGTATGAATCCAACCTACATAGCCTCCAAATATCATCTTATTGTTGTAATCTGCTAAGAATATGTGTTTTACCTGTGCTGGATTTATGAAAATTTTAACTACCGTTTTATCTTTCAGTGTAAAAAAAGGTGTTGCTCTTTGAAAATCTCTACTATGAGCCATAGTCATACCAGGCACATTCGCCAATATTTCAACAACTTCTTGGGCTGTTCGAGAAATACTAGAAGCAATTTGCGCTTCAGTATTCCATTCTTTTAAATAATCAATTGCTTTTTCAGATAAGCGGAAACCTTCTTCCAATGCTCCAAATGGAATTAACATTTTAGCTTCTCCTGTTCTAATGAGAGTGAGAATGGGTTATAAGGTACTACACAGAACTTTTTATCTATTTCGTAAAGATGTGCAGGAGATATGTAAGCGTATTTCACGGGTGTATTCGAGTGGGCTGGAAGAATCGGTGCAGAAGTTCTTGGAATCGTTGGGGAAGCTGAAGCGGGCTTATTTGACGGATTTGGAGGAGAAGGTGTTGAGCTTGCTGGAGTCGGAAATTCAAGGTTAACGCTTGTTAAATAATATTTGACATTTCTCCTCGTTACCTCTGTTTGAAATAGGTTATTTATGTAGTGTGTTAAGGAAATTGACCAAGATGCCAAAAAACAGCCAGAGCAATTCTAAAGGTAATGTTAAGCAAGAAGCCTCTGTTGGTTCGCGCATCCTTGAAGCACTTACCGAAAGTGAAATTTCCCAGCTACTCGACTCCTTATTTGTGGTTTTATCCGACGAACAGCGAGCAACTGCATTTGCTCAACTGCAAGCGAATACCCAGGAAACTTTAACTCAAATTATCACTCCACCTCAAACAGTAGAACATGTAAAAACAAGCCAAGAACCACCAACTTCTTTGGCAAAATTAGCTCAAACTTGGTCGCAACTATGGGAACAATGGAATCAGATTATTTGGCAAGCATCCCAGTCAGAGGGGAAATATATAGTTCAAGAAGTTAGCTGGGAAGAACCTTATTTTGATGATTGTACTTTTGTTGAAGATTTAGAAGCAGTTGCACAACAAATGAAGCCATTGGTAAAAACAGCTTTTGAGAATGGCTTTAGTAATGACGATGGTTTTGCAGCCAGTTTATTGTCAGCAGAAAGCGAAATCGCTAATGGTATACCCGACTGGATGGAAATTGCTAACGGGATTCATTTGGAAGGAGCGACAACAAGCTGCTTGTTGGAGTGGGAATGGTTGTTAGTGCAGTCACAAGGACAAGATGGGTTCAAATTAGCTCAAAAAATTAGGGAATGGTCAGAAGAATTTACTGATACCAGTTTAAATGATGAAGCTGTAATCGATTTTTTCTCTAATTTACCTGATGTTCAAAAAAAAATAATTTTAGACGGAATGACAGCCAATAGAGAAGGTGAAGAGTGGAAGTCGGAACTGGAAAACACTTACTCCTATTGGCATATAATTTACATGGAAATGATGCAGCAATTTGCAACACCAGAGATATATTTGAACAATCTCCGGGCTACTATTTCCCAACAATGGCAAAATGGTTTACCTGTGATTGAGGATTTGTTGGCTAAACAGGAATATCGAGAAAGTCTCACAGTGATTCAAGAGACTTTGGATGCGTTGTTAAAAAACAAACAAGATAATAATCCTTGGACACCAGAAAATTCGTTGCTATTTATTGCTGCGGGTGGATTTTCTTACGAGCATGATCATCGGGAAAATGCAAAAACTTTACTGAGCTATTACCAGCAAGCTGTTCGAGAATTGGGAGAAATCGAACGGGTGAATGCTTTGGAAATTCAGTGTATTACTTTTGAATATTGTTATGATTGGTCGAGTATGCTGAAAGCTTTTGCGGAGATACCAGTTTCCGAAGATACTCGACAAGCCTTGTTTACATCTTGGCGTGAATCGATAATTAAACGTGGTACACCATACAGATATTCAGGTTTTGGTATAAACGACAAAGCCGTAGATACTTGGTGGTTACATTGGTTACTCGATAGTATTACGACTGAGGAAAAAGGACATGCTTGGTTTGGGCAACAAATTATTAATTGGTTAGCGAATTTACCTGGAGATAGGGCACAACTCGGTGGAGAATATCGTGTTTTGCATTTGTTAACTAAAGACTTGACCGAGATAAAGTATCAGGGAAAATCTCCCTATCCTAAGTTTTATGAGGTTGTGGTTCTACCAAACCAACTCAAGACACCGGATGATATTTCTAGAAGGACGTATCTTCAACAATATGCACCCCCCGATTTATGGGAAAGGGTTATGGCTTATTGGCAGGCGAATTTACACAATTTTGTGCCCAAACCGGAAATGTCTACTGGCTCTGATTATACTCTAAACGCGGAATGGATGTCTGCACTCAAGGAGTTATCACCGCAGAATTATCATCGGTTGTTGTCCCAATGGAAAGTCCAGCACCAGCGACGACGTAATTTGTGGAAAGCGATGGGAAATTTGGGATTGATGTGAACACAGTTACAAAGGTCGTCCATTGGTTAGCTAAACTGATGGATCATTTCTGCCGTACTGCAAGCCGCGCTCTTGCAATCAGGATCGGGTGCGCGAAGGCATCCGCCCATTTTTCTTTAGCGTTGAATCAAGAAGCCTCTGTGGGCGCACTTTGTACTGGTTTAACAACAACTCGACCATTTTCAACAACGGTGCAGTATTTAGAAGACGTGCTTTTATCGCAGTTGACTGGTGCATCATAGCACCGCTTTTGGTGGTAAATATTATTTTGCTGTTGTTGCTGTCTAATAATTGCGGCACAACAGGCAGATGTAGTTACTGACATGCTTGAAACTTTTAGCTAATTATCTATTATCTCTCGATGATGATGATTATTACGCGGCCGCCCGGTGGGGAGCATCCGCTCGTGCGATCGCATGAGCTAAGATACCCCGGCTGATTTTAGAAACACGCTGTGTCTGTGTGTGAAAAATTAGTAGATGCATGTTTAAAAGTTTTGGGCGCAGTCTGAACAAAAAAACGCTTTCCACTACAAACGGTATTCCTGATAATGAGTTTAATCGACTAAAAGAGGCAGATATTCATCTCAAGCGTGCTGTAGCATATGAGCAAAGGAGCAGAAATTTTGTCAGAAAAAGTATTGAGGGTTTTGGAGTGATAAATTATACCCATCAGGCTGAAATCTAGGCATTTCCTA
>JBHYDF010000211.1:0-15270 GCA_051861145.1 Nostocaceae cyanobacterium | reverse complement strand
AATGACCAATGACCAATGACCAATGACCAATGACCAATGACCAATGACTAATGACTATTGACTAATGACTAAATACAAATCTTTCTACACCCTCAACTCACTGTTACCTTTTACAATCATGGATCGCTACCTTGGTAACGAATTGCTAGCGCCATTTTTGTTTGGAGTTGGGGCATTCTCTTCTATCGGCGTTACAGTTGATGCTGTATTTGACCTAATTAGGAAAATAGTAGAATCTGGACTACCATTAGGTATTGCCTTAAAAGTTTTTGTATTACAGTTTCCCACTTTTATTGTTTATGCCTTTCCTATGTCCACGCTGCTAGCTACTTTGATGACCTACAGTCGTCTTTCTAGCGACAGCGAATTGATTGCTCTGCGTGGTTGTGGGGTAAGCGTGTATCGTATGGTAATACCTGCTGTGATCATGAGTATCCTAGTAACAGGACTGACATTTTTGTTTAACGAACAAATTGTGCCAGCAGCAAGTTACCACGCATCTCTTACTTTAGACCAAGCTCTTAAATCAGACAAACCAAATTTTAAGCAAGAAAACATCATTTACCCTGAATATCGAGAAGTAAAACTCAAAGATGGCAGCAAGGAAAAAGTTCTAGCACGCATGTTTTATGCTGATAAATTTGATGGTGATCAGATGAAAGGGTTAACGGTTATTGACCGTTCTAGGGAGGGTCTAAATCAAATTGTTGTGGCAGAATCAGGCGAATGGAATTCCTCTCAAAATGTTTGGGATTTTTACAACGGTACAATATATTTAGTCTCCCCTGATCGCTCTTTTCGCAATATTTTGCGTTTTGAAAAACAACAGCTAAGATTACCTCGCACGGTATTAGATGTAGCAAACAGAAAGCGTGATTATAACGAGATGAATATTGTCCAAGCGCTTGAACTGCTAGAACTGGAACGTCTCGGCGGTGATGAACAAAAAATTCGCAAACTCGAAGTACGGATTCACCAAAAAGTTTCCTTACCATTTGTCTGTGTAGTTTTTGGCTTAGTTGGTTCAGCAATGGGAACCATACCTCAACGCACAGGACGAGCAACAAGTTTTGGTGTGAGCGTTATCGTTATATTTACCTACTATTTACTATTCTTTGTTGCTGGTGCGTTAGGACAGGCAGGTATCCTTTCTCCCTTCATGGGTGCGTGGTTGGCTAACTTTGTGTTTATAGGAATAGGTATATTTTTATTGACGCGGGTGGCACGACGGTAGAAGAGAAGGAGGCGCGGAGGCGCGGTAGGGGCGTTCGCGTCCCTTGAAGCGTGCGCTCTTAGCGCATAGCGTCTCCCGTCAGGGAGATAGCATTTGCGCAGATAACTTATCGCTAAATTTCAGCCTTCTTGGGCGCAAATGCACACGGCCTACAGGAGTTAGGAGTTGATTGTTCATTGTTAATGGTTAATGGTTCATGGCTATTAACTATTAACCATTAACCATTAACTATTAACCATTAACCATCTACGCTTTTACCCTTTCTTGAAATTTCGCATCGATTTAGTAATCTTCTTCCATCGTTCTTTCTCTGCTAAATATTCCCTCTGGTCTTGTTTTCGCGTTAGGTAATTCATTTCTCTTTGCAGCTTTTGATAGTTCAAAAACCTTGAATAATCAAGTCTTCCCTCTGACAACGCCTGCTGTACCATACAACCTGGTTCATGGCTGTGCTGACAATCTCGAAAACGGCATTGCTGCGCTAGGTTTTCAATGTCTGCAAAAGTTTCTTGTAAGCTTTCATCACCTGCCCAAATTTGGATTTCCCGCATTCCTGGGGTATCCATAATCAAGCCACCATGCGGGAGTAAAATTAACTCTCGATAAGTGGTTGTATGTTTGCCTCGATCATCACTCTGTCGCACTGATTGCACAGCTTGAACTACTTCACCCATCAGTTGATTGGTGATAGTGGATTTTCCAACGCCGGAAGATCCCAACAAAGCAACCGTTTGTCCAAGTTTTAAGTAGGGTGTTAAGGCATCTAATCCTTGATTATTAGTGGCACTTAGGGCGATGATGGGTACACCAAGGGCAACTGCTTCCACAAGAGCTAAGCAGTTTTCAAGGTTATCGCACAAATCTGCCTTATTCAAAACAATGACTGGATGAGCGCCGCTGTCCCAAGCCAGAATTAGATAACGCTCAATTCTTCTGGGGTTAAAATCTCCATCTAATCCTGAGACTAAGAATACAGTATCAACGTTGGTAGCAACAATTTGTTCCTCTGTTTTAGCACCCACCGTTTTACGAGAGAATTTGCTTTTTCTGGGCAAAATCTCGTGAATAATTGCTTTCTCTGAAGACTTAAGAGTACGGATAACAACCCAATCTCCTACCGCAGGAAAGTCTTGACGTTCTCTTGCCTGATGTCGCAGCTTACCTGAAACTTCAGCACAGAGTTCTCCCTGTTCGCTGTAGAGAATGTAAGTATTCCTATATTCAATAGCAACTCTACCTACCGTAAATCCTTGTTGGCGATAGGGTTCAAAACTGGAAGCGAAAAAGTCACTCCAGCCTAAAGATTGTAAATGCATTTTTATTTCCTCAATGTGTGCTACTTGTTCTGCACAAGGCGCACAGAGGAATTATTCTGGATTTCATCCCACCGCTTCTAAAAACTTACCCAAAACTCCAATTCAAAATCTAAAATCCAAAAGGGCAGGAGGAGTGAATAAAAATCTCTACGCCTTGTGTTGGTTGTGTTGCGGCAGTTACTGTTACCAAGACTGCTAGAAATTCACTCATATTTTCACCTCCGCAGCGACCTTCAAAGAATAATCAATAATTCCAGTTTAGCCAATTCCAGAAAAATGGGCGCTTTATGGGGTTGAACTGAGATACGCCCGAAAAAATCCACGAGTATCAATGTATGCTCGGTGAATTGTGCGCGATACGCAACAAGGGCGTAATCGCTTCGTTTATCGCAATCTCATTTGACTTACTTCTAACAATCAGGTCACACTGTATGATATTCGTATTGTTAAAATAGTTGAAGTCACAGATTATTTATGTCAAAAAATAAAAATTTGCACCGCATTTATTAGCAATATTCTACAAGTGGCGACAATAAAAACAAACAGTTTCAGGGAAAGATTAAGATACAATTTGAAACTCGACATTGGTGATAAGTTATACTAAATACGTAAAAACTACATCTATTGGCAGATGCTAATTAAAAATATATTTATACCATTTTTATGTCTATTCTAAGTAATAATACTTATAAAAAGCTGAATTTGAAATGTTTTTACCAAAAATAAAAAATTGCAAGGCGAAACTGGTTATCAACACCACTAGTAGTGTTAAAGTGGCAAGAAATTCATGTGAAATTTTCAGCGGGTATCAATGCTGAAGAAGCTACAAAAGAAGCAAATTTCTCTAATAGTGGGTGCAGGGCTGTGTGCCTTTTTGGCTGGAGCAATGGTTAGCGCTCCTGGGATTGGAAAATCTTTGGGAGAATGGCTCAAACAGTTGAGAAATGAGCCAGAACAACTCACAGAAGCAAATAAAGCCAAATCTGCCATTTTCCCTTTGGTACTGCAATCCCCTCAAGAACGAGCGGCAAAACTAGAACAGCTAGCGAAAGGGTTCCCATCAATGGATCGGAATCGCGCCCGCTATCTGTTGGCGAGTGATTTAGTTGAACGTAAACAAGCTCAAAAAGCACTAAGTTTACTGGACGGACTAGATAAAGATTATCCTCTTCTTGCGCCATATATTTTACTGAAAAAGGCGCAGGCATATGATATTTTAGGGGAACAAGGCAAAGCCTCAGACCAAAGACAGGCTGTTGTAAAAAATTACCCCGAAGACCCAGCCACAGTTAAGGCTTTATATCTAATTGCGCTTCCCGAATATCAAGAAAAAGCGATCGCTTCCTTTCCTTCCAACCCCCTCACCTGGGAAATTATCAAAAAGCGGTTGAACGAAAATCCCAATCAAACGCAGTTACAGTTAATTTTGGCAAAATACGCCTATGACCAACCAGGAATTGTTCCTGTGTTGGATCGGCTAATCACAAATCCTACTCTCAAGCCCGAAGAGTGGGAAATTGTTGGTACAGCCTACTGGGAAAATAATGAATTTGGCAAAGCTTCCAGTGCTTACGCAAAAGCATCACCAACACCACGTAACCTCTATCGCTTAGCGCGAGGATTGCAGATAGAAGGAAAACGAGAAAATGCGATCGCAGGCTATGAACAAATCGTCAATGCTTTTCCCCAAGCAAGCGAAACGGGTCAAGCCTTGCTGCGGTTGTCAGAAATGGCTAAAGTACGTAAAGACGCTTTGCCTTATCTTGACAGAGTAATCAGTAATTTTCCTGAACAAGCAGGAGAAGCACTGTTAGCAAAAATAAAGATTTTACAGGGTCAAAACGACCAAAAGGGAGCAACCGAAGCGCTACAATTACTAGTCACTAAATATACGAACACTGAAGAAGCCGCTGAGTACCGCTGGAAATTAGCACAAGAGAAAGCGAAAGCAAAAGATTATAAAGCTGCCTGGCAATGGGCAGAACCAATTCCGATTAACAATCATGGCAGTATTTTGGCTCCAAGAGCGGGTTTTTGGGTAGGCAAATGGGCAACGAAATTAGGGAAAACCCAGGAAGCAAAACAAGCTTACGAATATGTAATTAGCAATTTTCCCTACTCTTACTATGCATGGCGATCGGCAGCAACCTTGGGATTGAATGTCGGTAACTTTAATAACGTGCGTCAGTTGGTTCCAGAAGTAGTCCCACTCCAACGCCCCGTACCAACCGCAGGTTCGGAAACTTTTAAAGAATTATATCTGCTCGGTCAAGACCGCGATGCTTTGTTGCAATGGCAAACGGAATTTCAAAACAAAATGCAACCGACAGTAGCAGAACAATTTACCGAAGGTTTAATGCGGCTGGCTGAGGGAGACAATTTAATCGGTATGAGCAAAATTGCCAAATTGGAAGACCGAGAAAAACCCGAAGAAAAAGCTGAGTATGAGGCTTTAAGCAAACAAATCAAATACTGGCAGGCTCGTTATCCCTTTCCCTATATGAAAGAAATTGAATATTGGTCGCAACAACGTCAACTCAATCCCCTAATAGTGACGGCGTTGATGCGCCAAGAGTCCCAGTTTGAAGCCAAAGCAAAATCTCCTGTTGGTGCTACTGGCTTAATGCAGGTAATGCCAGATACAGCTAAATGGATTGCACCCCAAATTCAGACAGATATCAAAAAAATCAACCTAGAAAATCCCACTGATAACATTATGCTGGGTACTTGGTATTTGGATTATACCCATAAGCAATATGGGAATAATTCACTACTAGCGATCGCCAGTTACAATGCTGGCCCTGGTAACGTTTCCAAATGGCTGCAACGCTTGTCTAAAGAAGATTCGGATGAATTTGTAGAAAACATTCCCTTTGATGAAACCAAAAATTACGTCCGACAAGTTTTTGGTAACTACTGGAATTATCTACGACTTTACAACCCCGAAATTTCCCGGTTAGTAGGGCAATACTCAGCAAAACATCCACAACTACCGCAGCAGTGAGGTTGGAGAGTGAGGAGTGAGGAGTTAAGAGTTATGAGTTGTAAATTGATTCAAAATTTTGATTTTTTATACTCATATCTTGTACCTTTACGTATAAACCACAAACAGAGCAATACGGGAGCAATTCAATAGACTGCCTTGAAAATAGGGACTAGGGGCGCTTGGGCTAGGGAAAGAGATATTTTCATTACGAACGTTGTGAACTTTGTTCATGTAGTCTCTTGCATAAATCGATGTTTTTTTAGATGGAACCACAGATGGACACGAGATTTACACAGATAAATTATCTGTGTCCACCCCCCTCTATCCCACGCCACTTGCTACAACGCGGGAAACCCGCGCAACGCAGTGGCTCCCCGAAACGGGACGCCAGTCGCCTCAAGTCGGGAGACCCGCCCACGGTGAACCAGTCCTGAAGGCGGGTTTCCCGCGCCCTGGGAACTGGTGAACCCGAAGGGCGCTGGCTTGGGAAGGCAAAGGAAAAACTTTTATCCAGAGAGGGAACAGGGAACGGGGAACGGGGAACAGTTCCGTGTTCACTGTTCCCTCCGTAGGGGTTTAATACCCCATCCTCTACAGGTTGCCTGTTTGGGTTGGGGTCTAAATCCCCATCCCAAACCCCTCTGTTCCCTGTTCCCTGTTCCCTGTTCCCTTTTAATTATTGTCCATCTGTGGTTAATTATCCTCAATCATGAATGCGTGCAAGAAGTCTAATTTACAGTTTTATTTTCAGTCTTCTTTTAGAGGACTTATGCTGTTAGCTTTGGGAACTGCAAGAATTTGATGTGTTATGTGAGACTTTGCAAACATCCTCTGTGCTGAAATTTTGATTCATTATTATTCGGTAATTACTTAAAATAATTTGCGATTATAGTAAAAATTTTTGCCATTAATTAATCAATAATCTACAGGAGCTTTACCTAATAAGACCTGGCATTTTTTAAACTGTGTTTGTAGTGATACATTATCGCGTTTGCGTCAAACGCGGTTTAGGTTTGCATGTGGTGAGATTTTTTAGTTTCTCTTACTCAGTAGGAAGTGACAATCACACCTTTGAATGCAACTCGGTATGAAGCTATCAAACATGGCTAATTGCCGATCGCGTCTCAAATCTGTAAAACCTCCCAAACCAAAAAGAGGTCAGTGTATAAAGCTCTACCTCATAATTAATGGAGATTTAATAATGAAAAAGACTGTTAAAAAACTGTTGATAGGTGCTTCAATAGCTGCTGGGATGAGTGCGATCGCCTCCACCCCAGCGCAAGCTGTATCTTTTAGCTTCAATAACTCCAACGAAATTAAAACCTACACTGGTGGGTCGAATGGTACGTTTATTGCCAATGATACAGTAGCTGCTTCCAATGCCCTCAGCGATGGTGATGCCTCCTCCAACGTCGAACTTTGGTATAGTACCGAAAACCCTACTTCTAACGTTGGTTTCACTGCTACACAAGGAAGCTATAGCGCAACTGTTAGCAGTGTCACCGCTGCTGATTGGAATGTTTTTGGTTCCCAGTGGTTAGGTGAGTTGTTGAGTACGTACACACCATTCCAGTCAGTGTGGAATGGATTTTCAGATACCACCAAATCACTAGTAACGAGTTATTTTCCTTTATTAGGTATGGGCGATCCTAATATTGGTAGCTTCCAATTCGGTCAAAATGGTGGCGTAGAACTAAAATTGGTTGGTCACTTGGATGTGAAAACCAAACTTTCGAGTACACTCTCTGCTACACTTTCCCAAAATTGGAATCAAATCAAAGCACAGATTCCGTCATCACTATTAACATATCTAGGAACAAATTTACCAAGCGCTTCACAAATTGATAACCTGCTTTCATCACAGCTTTCATCGTCTCTTACTTCTTCCCAGCGCCAACAACTAACACTGCTTAGTGAACTGCTAAAGTTCCAAGCTACATTAAATGGATTCCAAGGTGAGATTGGAGCTAGTGAAATAGCTAAAGTTGTAACTGGTGGTAAAACTTACTATGCATACAGCTTTAATCCCACTGCATCTGGAATTACAGCCTCTGATGATGGCATATCCTACAGTGCTATTTACACCTGGAATACGCCTGGATATACACCCAGCACTTCTTCAACCTCAGTACCTGAACCCTCACTCATGCTAGGTATGCTTGGTGTTGCTGGCGTCTTTGCCGCACAACGCAAGGTTAAAAAAGCACAGGCATAGTTGAAGCTGCGGTTTCAATACTACGAATCAACTAAGGGAGCTGCGATCGCTCCTTTTTTGCTTCTATGAAAATAGGAAATTAGTCATTAGTCATTAGTCATTAGTCATTAGTCATTAGTTATTGGATTTTTCCCCATTCCCGATGCCCAATGCCCCTTGCCCGATGCTGCATTCCCTTGTCCCCTCCTGTCATTTATAGAATCATAGCTTATCCTAGTAAAATATACTTAGTTGTATTAATTGTCTGTTATAAAAATTACATAAATAAACTTAAGTGGAAGATTTGCTCTCAGTAATTCTAAACAAAAAGTAAATAACACAACAAAAATATAAAAAATAGTTAAATAAAAGTTTAAGTTTTGCTTAAATATAGGTTTTAGGATAATATCTAGTAAGCATAAAAAATCACACAGCCACATTTAATTCAATAAGTGACTGTAGCAGCATAAAAGTAAAACTTACAACAATTAAAGTCATTGATGCGAGATGTTTTTAACTCTGGCAATAATTGTTGATTTTTCACCTCAAATGACTATGTAAAAATGACGGCACAATTACTGAATATTAAACAGCAATTCCTATCGCACAGAGGAAGAAAAATATTACTAGTGGAAGATAATGACATCAACAGAATGTTGCTGCGCGATTATCTGAGTTATTGTCAGTATGAAGTCCAAACTTTACCAGAAGGCTCTCATTTTTTTTCTAGTGTAGAAGAATTTAAGCCAGATTTAATTTTATTAGACTTGAAATTGCCAGATATTGATGGTTATTCTCTACTAGAGAAAATTCAACAAAAAGCAGATATATCATATATACCTATTTTTATAGTATCAGCTTTTGCTTTTAAAACAGATAGAGAACGAGCTATGAGCTTGGGCGCTCGTCGCTACTTTGTCAAGCCCGTAAATCTCACTGAGTTAATACTGGCAATTGAAGAAGAATTGACTTTTCAGCGTATATAATCTTTCTGATTTTAATTGTTTTTATTCATTTTTTTGTTGGTTAATAAATTCTTCAACGCTCTGGCTCATAGTTTGTACAGAACTGCCAATCTGGGATATTTTGATTTGTAATTGCGCTAACATTAGCATTGCTGCTTGTAACTCGTTTAGTGTTTCAGCCATAGCATCTCTATATTGAGATTCAAACTCTTGTAAATTCATTATTTTTATTACCCTTTAATATCTAAAATAATCCTATTTAATTTGTGAAATTTGCGATATTTTAGAAACTCGATTTATCAAAAAACCGGGTTTATTAGCTGTCTATATATCAAATTCGATATGATTAATCTTAATCTATATATTTGAGAAAATAATCCGTTAATCCGCTTATTTTCTAGAATTTATTACTATCAGAAAATTTTACTAACATTACTTGGTTTCTATAATAAATTTATATATTTTTTCAAAAAAATTATGAAAATTACTACTTAAAATATCAGCCAGCCAGGGACTGTAAGTCCCTGTCTTAAAGCTAAAGTCCTCTACAAGAGGACTGGGAAGGCTCTTTAATAAGTATTTTGTCAAAATTGGGATGCTCCCATTAAATAAGATGTAAGCAATTATTTTTCATATAAAAAAATATCCGGCGACTGAATTTGTAGCTATAAAAACTAAGTTCGCCTGCGCGGAGTTAATAGGAAAATCAGGCTTGGTTTATGCACCCCTAAATCTCAGTATGAGGACGTTTATCCTTTTCTTAAAAGTCTAATAAGTCTGTTGAATGAAGTAAGAATAAAGCAAAGAAGAAAGATATTATTTTTTTAATAAGTAGAGAATTGAAACTCCAAAATTGGGTTTAGAAAATTTGCGATTTTCACAACTCATCCTAAGTACAAAATCACACATTTTTGTGATGAATTAAACTCAGAAACACTCTGCGTTCATCTGCGTATACCTCTGCGTCCCTCTGCGTTTAAAAACGCTACGAACTTATGCAAAGCTGTACTAAATACAACATTGCACAAATTCGTTAGGACTTAGACAACAATTTCTTGTAATGCTTGATTTTCGTAACGGCAATTCATGAATTGCCACTACAAATTCTGTGTTATACGTAAAATCTGTTTGTAACGAATTAAATTCACAAAGACTCTGATTCCTTCGCTGCAAATCACAGTAATTTTACTTAAAATAGATATAGGTGGATTGTAAGAGTACCAAATTCTGGTTGTGACAAAATCTGCTCCAACATTAACGTTAGTTAAAGATCCAGAACGCTTAGAAAACCGTCTAGCTGAAATTCCGCCGGAACCAGGTGTATATTTTATGCGAGACGGTAGCGATCGCATCATATATATAGGTAAATCACGAAAATTGCGATCGCGTGTCCGTTCCTATTTCCGAGAATCACAAAACAAGAGTGAACGTATTGCCACAATGGTAAAACAGGTGACAGAAATTGAATTCATTGTCACCGATACTGAAACTGAAGCTTTAGCGTTAGAAGCTAACCTAATTAAGCAGCATCAGCCATATTTCAATGTGCTGCTGAAGGATGATAAAAAATATCCCTACGTTTGCATCACTTGGTCAGAAGACTATCCGCGTATTTTTATCACTCGCAAACGCCAACTTGGTAAAGAAAAGGATAAATTCTACGGGCCTTATACGGATTCACGCTTACTACGGGAGATATTACGCTTGTGCAAGCGAATATTTCCCCTGCGTCAACGACCTCAACCACTGTTTAAAGACCGTCCTTGTCTAAATTACGATTTAGGGCGTTGTCCGGGAGTATGTCAACAGTTGGTTTCTCCTGAAGAATACCGCAAAACTGTACAAAAAGTGGCGATGGTGTTCCAAGGACGAACTAGCGAACTCATCGACTTCCTCACCGAACAGATGCAAAAACAAGCTGAGGCGCTGAATTTTGAAGCAGCGGCGCGTATTCGCGACCAAATTGCAGGATTAAAGTCCCTGACTGCGGATCAAAAAGTGTCCTTACCGGATGATACCGTTTCCCGAGATGCGATCGCTCTGGCAAGAGACGCTCAACACGCCTGCATTCAATTATTCCAAATTCGCGCTGGACAATTGGTGGGTAGGCTTGGTTTCGTCGCGGAAGTACCCCCCCTTTCATCCCCCCCGCAAGCTGGGGGGAAAGTAGAAGTACCCCCCCTTTCATCCCCCCCGCAAGCTGGGGGGAAAGCGGAGTTATTTTCCTCGGATGGGCAAGATGCCCATCCCACAAGAGATTATCAAGGTTTGGGCGGGCAAGATGCCCATCCCACAACAGATAATCAGGAGGGGTTGATGGGGGCTATTTTACAACGGGTGTTGGAAGAACACTACCAAACCGCCGATGCGGTGGAAATTCCTACTGAAATTTTGGTGCAGTACGAGTTACCAGATGGGGAAATGCTGGCGGATGTCCTGACGCAGCGTAAAAACAGAAAAGTGACGATATTAACTCCCCAGCGACAAACCAAGGCAGAATTAATAGAGATGGTAGAGCGAAATGCTCAGTATGAATTGCAAAGAATGCAAAAATTGGGCGATCGCAACCAAGAGGCGATGCAAGATTTAGCCGCTATTGTTGACTTACCCGACTTACCACACCGCATCGAAGGTTACGACATTTCCCATATCCAAGGTTCAAATGCAGTCGCTTCCCAAGTGGTGTTTATTGACGGTTTACCAGCCAAGCAATACTATCGCCACTATAAAATTAAAAATCCCACAGTAACAGTGGGACACTCGGATGATTTTGCTAGTTTGGCTGAAGTTATCGGGCGTCGATTCCGTAAATATGCTGAAGATCCGCAATTACCACGTGTTGGAAATCCCGATTGGCCTGATTTAATTATGATAGATGGTGGTAAAGGTCAGCTATCATCGGTTGTCGCAGTCTTACAAGAAATGAATTTATTGGAAGATTTGCGGGTTATTAGTTTGGCGAAGCGACAAGAAGAAATTTTTGTACCCGGAGAGTCCCAACCACTCCCAACCGACGCCGAACAACCAGGCGTACAACTTTTGCGCAGGTTACGGGATGAAGCGCATCGATTTGCTGTTAGTTTTCATCGCCAGCAACGTAGCGATAAATTGAAGCGATCGCGTTTAGATGAAATTCCTGGTTTAGGACACCATCGCCAAAAGCTGTTGCTAGGACATTTTCGCTCTGTTGATTATATTCGGCAAGCGTCACCCACTCAACTAGCTGAGGTTCCGGGAATTGGTCCGCGTTTGGCTCAAGAAATTTATGATTATTTTCATCCCTCTTAACTAGAGATATATAAGCCAAGTTTGTCCGGCTGACCAAAAACTGGCAATAAGAAATGATGGGTAATTAATAACTGGGAAAACCCATTACCTAATTACCCATTACCCATTACCCATTACCCATTACTATTCACTAGATTAGCAAACGCTGCCAAAAACATTCATCTTTTTATTGGAATTTTTTATTAAATTTTATCACTAGAGTTTAATTGACTATTTGACTGTAACAAAAGATAAATTCCAGCTAAAAGTTAACATTTTGTTACTCTAACTAAATATTGATTAAGTTTTTATCAATTTGCCATCAATAGTAAGAGTGAATCCAACGTAGGGTGGGCACTGCCCCAATAGGGTTAGGTTAAAGGGTTGTATGTTAAAGGTTAAAGGGGAAAATATGGAGTTTTATCCCTTTCTCCTTTCTCCCTTGCCCTTTCCCCTCAACAGAATGTGGTGGGCACTGCCCACCCTACAATTTGGGATTTTTAATAATTCGCTGAAAACACCACTTTCTTCATGAAGTCTCTTGTAGAAATTGGAAAAAACTTAATATTTTTCCCCCTCTTGCAAAAGTTTATTTTGCAAGCAATGAACATGAATTATGTTCAAAACGCAGCATTAAAGGGGATTTTTGTTAGATTGCAGCAAAAAAACAAAGTATATTCCCGTAGATTGAATATGTTCAGCAGAGATTAAGTCTGTAGATGTAATTTCTATGCTTTTAATGTATCAGTTTACCTAAAATCTGTCATTAATTCTACCAGTAAGCTCCAATGATAATGGCTGCAAAAATAATAGTCTCAAGGTATTATGCTTGGGGATCAGTAAATTTAGAAGTAACTACCTAGCATAATAATTAATTTTTATATCTAAAGTTGGATGGGAAGTTAGCATAAATATTAAGATAATAATAAAAAATAAGAGTAATCACTTTTTTTAGGGTAACTTAATGTAAAGCCATGTAATTAACTCGGTAGACATAAAATCTAAAAACGGGTCAGGCTTTTAGTTTGAACCAGAAAATATGGATGAAAATGTTTTTGTTAGAAAAGAACATTTTGTATTTACGTGTGTCTACCTAATTAAAAACTGCTTTGTCTTTTAAGATGAAAAACCAAAAAGATTGACGGTTTTAATTTACTTGTGGATTTTCTCAACATAAATAATCATGTTAACTAACGATTTAAACATCCAGACAGTACAAAGCGTTCGCTGCCCAAACTGCGGCAGTGAAGGTGAAAGATATTATATTGATGATAGGCAATTAACACGGACGCAGTGCCAACACTGTGACTATTTGATGGTATGTTGCACACTTACTGGGAGAGTAATTGAAGCTTATGCTCCCGGTATTTATGCACGGCGATAATTACAGTTAGGAGTTAGGAGTGAGGAGTGAGGAGGCGCGGAGTTAGTTGTTCGTTGGTTGTTGTTTGTTGTTTGGAATAACCAGCTACCTCTTAACTCTAACTCTTAACTCCTAACTCTTAACTCCTAACTCCTAACTCTTGGTTTTACTTGCTCGCAGTTGTCCACAAGCTGCATCTGCTTCTAAACCACGAGAGTAACGCACGCTTACAGCAATGTGATGTTCTTTGAGGACTTTTAGGAAGGCTTCAATACGATTTTGGTTAGGGCGTTTGTAGTCAACTTCGGAAATAGGGTTATAGGGTATTAAATTCACATGACTCTGAAATCCTCGCAGCCTTTTTGCTAATTCGGCTGCGTGTTCTGGTAAGTCATTGACACCAGCAAGAAGAATGTATTCAAAACTAACGCGGCGTCCCGTAATTTTTACATATTCTCGACATTCGGTGAGCAAATCTTCAATTTTGTAGGAATGGGCGCTAGTAATGAGTTTTTCCCGCAGTGTTTGATTAGGCGCATGGAGACTCACCGCCAAAGTTACTTGCAGTTGGTGTTGGGCTAATTGACGGATGCGATCGCGTATTCCTACTGTAGAGACAGTCATGCAACGCTGTCCAATTCCCACATCTTGATTAAGAGATTTGATTGCTCCTAAGACATTATCTATATTTAACAACGGTTCACCCATGCCCATAAATACGATGTGGCTAACTCGCTGTTGAAAATCTTCCTGAACCGTCAAAACTTGATCGATAATTTCGTGTCGTGCTAAATTGCGCTTATAGCCACCTTTTCCAGTAGCGCAGAAATCACACGCCATTGGACAACCAACTTGGGTTGAGACGCAAACCGTCAAACGTTCTAGGGATTTTGGATTATCTCTCCCTCTTCGGAAAGTGGGGATACCGACAGTTTCTACAATGTATCCGTCTGCAAGCTGTAAAAGATATTTAACAGTACCATCGGGAGCGACAGAACGGTAATGTATAGTAGAGCGTCCAATCGGAACTTCTGCAACTTCCGCACGCCATTGTTTAGAGAAGACAGAGATATCAGCAAGCGATCGCACTCCCTTTTTATAAATCCATTCATACAGCTGCTTTCCTCTGTAAGCTGGTTGTCCCTGCTGTTGCATCCAAGCAGTTAATTCAGCAAGCGAAGCACCTAGTAGAGGAGGAATTGTTAATTCGGGTTTACTTTGGATGGGGGAGTCAACGCGAGGCGCAAGAGGCGTAGCAGACATAATCAATTAAAAGTTGATGCTAGCATATCTATCCTACAACCTGCCTTGAAAATAGGGAGTCGTAGGGGCGAAACATTTGGGCGGCAGTTTATCGGTTTGATGATAAGATTTTAGTCCAAATGCTTCGCCCCTACAGTCTAGATAATCCTAAACCTGTGCCTTGATTCACAGGTTTAGTTGTGAAGAAAGGGCCAAATATCTTTTACTTAAAGCTTTCACTCATCCCTGACTAGCGAATGAGAAAAATTAACCAAAGGTTGTGCCATTCCAGCCCCACATATAGCCTTTGGCATCATTAAACTCAATATAAATTCGATTTTTTGGTACGCCGATCGCTTGGTTAATTTCTTGGCAAAAATCTTCACTCATAGATTTAGTTTGCTCTGGCTTCATAGCACCAACGCTTTTAATTTCTACGTAGCAAACTGGGTCTGTATTACCAGCAAAAGTCATGGAAATTCCTGGTTCAAAAGCCGTCATGACATAAGATTCTGGTTTTCCTGTATGCTTAGCTAACTTCGCTGATAGGCTTTTAAGCATTGCCTCAACTTCAGTTTTTTCAAGCGTAGATACAGATGTTTGGACTTTTATCAAAGGCATAATTACGATTTTGGATTTTAGATTTTAGATTTTGGATTAGTCATTAGTCATTAGTCATTAGTCATTAGTCATTAGTCATTAG
>JBHYDF010000210.1:0-15379 GCA_051861145.1 Nostocaceae cyanobacterium | reverse complement strand
GGTCATTGGTCATTGGTCATTGGTCATTGGTCATTGGTCATTGGTCATTGGTAAAAACAAATGACAAATGACAAAGGACAAATGACCAATGACAAAGGACAAAGGACTATTAACTAATAAAACATTAAGTGCCGTAGCACATATGCTATAACGGTGACGGCGCAGATTACTGCTAGTTGCCCTGGTAGCGCAAACCAAGAATATCTGAGAATTACTTGCATCAGGGATAGAGTTTCTGTACCTTGCCACAGAAGAAAATAGCCAAGAATCAAATAAGTAATACCGCAGACGTGGACAGTTAATAAGCCACAAATACAACTAAATGCCAATGTCTCTAATCGAGGTCTTGCTTTAAAGGCAAAAAAGCCACAAATCCACGCCCCCGGAATGAAGCCCAATAAATAGCCAAACTGGGAGAGTTTGACATAACCAATACCGCCCCCATCTGCAAATACTGGTAATAGTGTTAAACCCATAACTAAATAGGCTATTTGCGAGAGCGCACCAGCATTTTTACCCCCCAAACAGCCTACCAGTAACACCCCGCCAACCTGAAAGGTGACACCTAAAGAAAAAGTATGAATTCCATGCTTACTCCAACTGAAAGGTAAGGTGGTACTATGGGCTTCTAAAAATGTACCACCCATCGTTAGCAGTAAGCCAATCATAGACCATAGCAATTGATTGGAAGCCGCTAACATTCTATAAAACCAAAATGCAAATGATTCTCATGTAAGAACAAAAAATATTGAATGAAGGAAGAAGTTAGAAGGAACAATAAAAGGGTATTCAGATCCACTATTATTGAAGTCCACCAAATCAAAGATTTAGTGACGGTCTTAAATCCGTCTAGGGAAGAAAAGAAGAAAACCTCTTTCTTCGATTAATAATGATAAAGAAATAATATTTTATTTTTTCTCTTGAAATATCATTACAGTCTAGCTAACTTTACCTTCAAATTATACAAAGCCCTGTATTGCGGCGAACTATTTTCTCATCTGCGTCAGTCTGGCTTGTGCCAAAATTCCTTTTGTTGGCTAAAAATTTATAATCAGCAATCCTTTTCCCAAGTTGGTGCTGACTGTTAGCAGTAGTTGTATCATGACGAAATAATAAATATATTTAAAGTTTGAGTATTGTTTATGTCTTTAATTGTTACCTCAGAGGATGTTTGAAAAGTAATATGTCTAACCTGCCAAATCAGGAGATCCCCTTAAATGCACGGCAATAAAGCGGGAAGTCTGAGCGGCGCGCCCTTCGGGTTCGGCAGTTTGCTTATGCCAGGAAACCCGTCCACCCTTACGGGTTCGCCACTCCCTACAACGGGGAGAACCCCCAAGGGCGGGGTGGTTCACCGCAACTGCCTCACCAGTCGCTCATGGGAGAACCACGACAGTCACTACAACCGAACGCCTGTCGCTACAACGACGGGGGAAACCCGTAAGGGTGGACGGGTTAAGAGGCTGCCAGCAAACTGCCGAACCCAGAGGGCGTGGGTAATGGGGGATCTTCAAAATGGTGTATTATTAGAGGCTTTCCAAATATCCTCTTAGGATTTGCTATTTGCTACAGCGGTAAGATATTTGTTTGATGTGCTGTTTTAGCGATCGCGATCGCACCTTTGCATCCATTTTTTCCCATTATCTACTTAGACTTCAAACTAAACCAGTACTAGATAAATGCAACAAATTAACCGTTGGTTACTCTACCAGGTTTGGTTTTTGTATAATATGTTTCTTTATTTCTTTTTCCCTTATTAAGCCATGAAATTATTACCTTCCTATATTTGTATAAATTGCTTTTTATTTTTTGGTAATACAAATGTACTTGTAATAATTTATTCTTTAACTTAAATATTTTTCTGTTGCAAAGTGGTACTGCGCCAAGAATAACAAGTAACAAAAATTACATAATCGAAAGACATTATAACTATTCTTTTTAACCTTCTCTTTACCAATTAGTTGTATATTGTAAAAGCTTGGCTCGACAAATACTAAAACTAATCACCACATCCATGCTTTTCCGTACACCTGTAACTATTAAATCTCACTTACCGAAGACAATTACAGTATTAGCACTGGCAATTAGCCTAGCTGCTTGCGGTGGACAACAGCAAGCCGAAAACAATACACCTTCTGGCGATGCTTCCCCTGGTGCTGCTACTGATGCCACTGCTTCTAGCCCAGGAAAACTCGACTTGGGTGGAAATGTATCGTTAACTGGGGCTGGTGCATCTTTTCCTGCGCCACTTTATCAAACTTGGTTCCAGGGCTTGAACAAGAAATATCCCAATCTGCAAGTTAACTATCAATCAGTTGGTAGTGGTGCGGGAGTTGAGCAATTTACCAAAGGGACTGTAGACTTTGGTGCCAGCGACGTTGCCATGAAGGATGAAGAAATCCAAAAGATACCACAGGATAAGGGCGTACTGTTGCTGCCTATGACCGCTGGTAGCATTGTGCTGTCTTACAACCTGGAAGGTGTTGAGAAATTGCAACTACCACGAGCAGTTTATACTGATATCCTCCTTGGCAAAATTAAGACTTGGAATGACCCGAAAATTGCTGCTGCTAACCCTGGTGTAAATCTTCCTAACCAGCCAATTTCAGTGGTTTATCGTTCTGATGGTAGTGGTACTACCGGTGTATTCACAAAACACCTGAGTGCAATTAGCCCTGAATGGAAAGAAAAAGTTGGCGAAGGTAAAAGCGTAAAATGGCCTACGGGAGTTGGTGCTAAGGGTAATGAAGGTGTTACAGCCCAAATCGCTCAAACTCCAGGTTCCATTGGTTACGTAGAGTATGGCTACGCCAAACAAAATAATCTCAAGTATGCTGCTTTAGAAAATAAAGCAGGTAAATTTGTTGTACCTACCGAAGAATCGGCGTCTAAAACCTTAGAAGCCGTAACTCTACCAGAAAATCTCCGCGCCTTTATTGAAGATCCAGAAGGAGACGAATCCTATCCTGTCGTCACCTATAGTTGGATTATGGCTTACAAGAAATATCCCGATGCAGCAAAAGCCAAAGCAGTTGAAGCAATGATTGAGTACGGCTTGACTGAAGGACAAAAGGTTGCGGGTGAATTAGGATACGTTCCTTTACCCGCCAACGTAGTTCAAAAAGTGGCTGCTGCTGCTGATGCTATCAGCCCTGAATATAAAATTGCTGTAGGTGGTAGCACTGATAATAGTGCAAGTAAATAGTATTTAGTCATTTGTCCTTTGTCCTTTGTCAAAAGTCTTTACCAATGACTAATGACTAATGACTAATGACTAATGTGGTTCGCTCCCACATTTTCTCAGGTTGAAGGGTTAATCAACACTAAAGCCATTCATGAGTACATCAGCCCAAAATTATCAACGCACAATTCAACCGCGTTCAGAAATGGAAAAGTCACTGGATCGTGGCTTTATCTGGCTGACGCGGATTCTTGCTTTGGCGATCGCTGCCATTTTATTATGGATAGCCATTCAGGTTGGCATTCAAGCCGCACCTGCTATACAAGAGTTTGGTGCTGGCTTTTTAGCTGAAACTAATTGGGACCCTGTTAAAGATCAATACGGGGTACTACCGCAAGTCTACGGTACTTTAGTTAGCTCTTTTCTTGGTTTGTTACTTTCTGTACCAATTGGCGTTGGTACCGCTGTATTGTTGAGTGAAAATTTGTTACCAACTTCAGTAAGAACGGTACTAGTTTTCTTGGTAGAACTGCTAGCAGCTATTCCTAGCGTTGTCTATGGCATTTGGGGAATTTTCGTTTTGGCTCCCCCGTTACAAAGTTTAGGACAATGGTTGAATGCAAATTTTGGCTTTTTGCCCATTTTTGGTAGTGATGCCGCAGGACGTAGTATGTTTGCTGCGGGGATCATCTTAGCAATTATGACTTTGCCAATTATCACAGCGATTTCTCGTGATGCACTAATTTCTGTACCCTCGAGTTTGCGCCAAGCAGCAGTGGGACTGGGAGCAACTCGTTGGGAAACCATTTTGAAGGTAATTATCCCTGCTGCCTTTTCTGGTATCGTTAGTGCTGTGATGCTTGCCCTTGGTAGGGCGATGGGAGAAACAATGGCTGTAACTATGTTGATTGGTAATGCCAATACCATCACTCCCTCGCTGTTTTCACCAGCCAATACTATTTCTTCTCTGTTAGCAAATCAGTTTGCAGAAGCAAGCGGTCTGCAAGTAGCTGCTCTGATGTATACTGCCTTAGTTTTGTTTGTTTTAACTCTCATAGTCAACGTTTTGGCTGAGTTAATAGTTCTGCGAGTTAAACGGATATAGACTGTAGCATTTTGGCGTTTTCAAGTGTATTAACGTATGCCTTCTACTTTTCCCAACTCGTCTCAGGGCGGATTTTCCCGTAGCAGTTTGGTTCGCTCTCCCATGTCTCCCCGGACACTGTTTAGCATGGTGATGACGATTTTAGCATTTATATGCGCAATATTGGCGCTTTTGCCATTAATAGCAGTGCTTTCTTACGTCATCATTCAAGGCTTCGGAAGTTTAAAACCAAGTATATTTACTGAATTACCCCCGCCCCCCTTAGTACAGGGAGGTGGTTTCGGCAATGCTATCATCGGTACGCTACTGATGGTAGGAATAGGTGCTTTGATTAGTATCCCCATCGGTGTTTTAGCAGCAATTTATTTGACTGAGTTTAGCTCTGGAAAAATCTCTCGTTGGGTGCGTTTTGCTACTAACATTCTTAGTGGGGTTCCCTCAATTATCGCGGGGGTATTTGCCTACGCTATTGTGGTAATAACATTGGGAACCTTTTCCGCTTTTGCTGGGGGAGTTGCACTTTCAGTATTAATGTTGCCAATTATTGTAAGAACCACTGATGAAGCTTTACAGTTGGTATCAGACGATTTACGGCAAGCCGCAGTGGGGATCGGTGCAACTAACTTTCAAACTGTTATGCTGGTGGTGTTACCAGCAGCTTTACCAGCAATTGTCACCGGAGCAACATTATCCATCGCCCGCGCAGCTGGAGAAACTGCACCTTTACTTTTTACAGCATTATTCTCTCAGTTCTGGCCAAGTGGTGTTTTCCAACCTACGGCTTCCCTTGCAGTTTTAGTTTACAATTTCGCTATTTCTCCATTTAGAAATTGGCAATCTTTAGCTTGGGCGGCTTCTTTAATTTTGGTGTTGATGGTTCTATTAACCAGTATTATTGCTCGTTGGGCAACTAGTCGCAAAGCTTATTAATTTAAACTGATCGCAAGTTTTACTACCAGTCAAATTAAAATCCATTTATGGCTACTAACATTAGTACCGCTAATCAAACAGACACCGTTTTACGGACAGAGGGGCTTAACGTTTACTATGGTAAATTTTTGGCGCTACGCGAAATCTGGATGGATATTCCCAAGAATCGCGTTACAGCTTTAATTGGTCCCTCTGGATGTGGTAAAAGTACGTTGCTGCGATGTTATAACCGCCTCAATGACCTTATTGAGAGTTTTAAAGCAGAGGGTAAAGTTTTTTATTACGGGGAAAACCTGTATGCACCCAACATCGACCCTGTAGAAGTGCGTCGTAAAATTGGGATGGTGTTTCAAAGACCGAACCCATTTCCTAAATCAATTTATGATAATATCGCTTTTGGACCGAGAATAAACGGTTTCAAAGGTGATATGGATCAATTGGTAGAGCGATCGCTCAAACAAGCTGCTTTGTGGGATGAAGTTAAAGATAAATTACGTCAAAGTGGTTTATCTTTATCTGGTGGACAACAACAGCGTTTGTGTATTGCTCGTGCGATCGCGGTTCAGCCAGATGTTATTTTAATGGATGAACCTTGTTCTGCTCTTGACCCTATTTCCACACTGCAAATTGAAGAGTTAATCCACGAACTTAAACAGCAGTTTACGGTTATCATTGTTACCCACAATATGCAACAAGCTTCGCGGGTATCTGATATGACTGCCTTTTTCAATGTTCAGACTACTGATAAAGGTGGTCGTACTGGGTACTTAGTAGAGTTCGACCGTACGGAGGCAATTTTCCAAAATCCTCAGCAGGAAGCTACTAAAGAATACGTTAGCGGGAAGTTTGGTTGATATTTTTTGCCTCACGCAGAGCCGCAGAGGCGCAGAGAGGAAGAAATAATATCAGGCTAGTTCCTTGGTGTAAGTTGGGAGCTAGCTTTTTGCATTTCTACAAAAACTTTTTCAAAAGCGGGCAGCGAGAATCGAACTCGCATCAATAGCTTGGAAGGCTATGGTTTTACCACTAAACTATGCCCGCAAAATTTTCCAACTTCAATAATATAACACTGGTTGAGAAAAAAATCAATACTGAGAACGCTGAATTTTGAGAATTACAAATCGATTAGTCCATTCTGGTAGTTGTGTATTTTCTGGCTGCTTTGTGCTATCTGCGTAGTGAGCAGGTTGAAATTTTTCGCCTTGAAAAACTGTGTTGGCGAGTTCCTCGTATTCGCTTCTTTTCGCTGCTGGTATCGCGGGATCGATGACTTCAGCTTGGATAAAATTACCGTTTCTGTCTATTACCAAGCTAGCTAGAAACTCTACAGGCTGAATATCAATGTCTTCGTTTTGGTTAATAAGAAGTGAAGGAACAAGTTTTTCATTATTTCCCAAGTGTTCGGGTAGAATCAAACCTTCAGGTAGAGGATCTTGCATCAAACTTTCTTGTTGCTCTTGAGGTAAAAACTTCCAGGTAGCTGATATTCCTCCTTCTGTGGGAGGGGGAGGTGGTGATTTTTCTGTGATGGGTTTGGGAAGTTCACTAGGTAAAGGCTCAGGAGTTTTTTGTATAGGAGGTGGTACAGAGTTCTTCCTGTCTTCAGGAGTTTCTCCTGTCAGATTTCGAGGCGCTTGAGCTATTTTTTCCCCACCAGTTGTAGGGGAGGTTAGTTGCTCTTCTGAAAATGGATTTTCTGGCTCTGATGTGTTTGTATTTGTATTGTCAGGAAATTGTGGCGAAGGTGTGGGAATTGGATTTTGATTTTCTGGAAATAGAGGAGAAGGTGTGGGAATTGGATTTTGATTTTCTGGAAATAGAGGAGAAGGTGTGGGGGTAACTTTGGGTGTAAATTCAGGTTTTGTTGTTGGCTGAGGTGTTACTGTTGCTGTTTTTTGCTCAGCAGATGTTGTTTGTTGAGGTTTTGGAGGTGGAGTTGGGGAACTAGGTTTAGATGCGATCGCCTCTTTTTTGTCAGTCAAAGCGATCGCGCTTCTATCTTCAGTAGTAGGAGGAGGTTTTACTGTTTCTGCTGTTGGTGAGTTTGGAACTGGGGAAGCTGGCTTTGCTTGTGCTTGTGGTTTAGCTTCTGAACTTTCTTGTTGTGGAGAAATTTCCACTATATCTATTGGTACAGCATTATCAGAATATTGTTGCTGCAAAAGATTAATCTGAGAGCGTATGAACCATAACGCTAGCAAGTGTAGGACTATTGAACCTGTAACTACACCAATCCACAAACCGGGTGGATCGGTGTGTCGTCTCCATGTTTGGGATGGAATAGGAGTTTTATCAGCAACAGATTTTGTCATAATCTTGCTAAAAGCTCATAGCAAATTGTTCATAGTTCATGGTTCATGGTTCATAGTTCATGGCTATTAACCATTAACCATTAACCATTAACCATTAACCATTTGCCATTTTAGCGATTAGCTATTTATTCGGGTACGAGAGCAAAAGTTAAAACAGTTTCATCTACTCCTTTAAGTTCTAGCAAACTACATCTAATAATTTCATGTTCTTGCAAATAATCTGCTACAGCAGCAGAAACCAGGATAGTACCGGGAGTGGCGGCTTGTTGTAACCTAGCGGCAATATTTACACTAGGGCCTATAGCTGTGTAGTCGGCGCGTTCGGTGCTACCAAACATTCCGACGACAGCCGTACCTTGGTGAATACCACAGCGAAATTGTACGCCTGAACATTCGGTAGCTTCAAAAACACCTTGCTGTTGCCATTTCTGATTTAACTGCTTGAGCGATCGCAGCATTGCTCTAGCTGTATTGACGGCGCGTTGCACTTGTTCGTTAGGTGTTAGTTCTTCCGGCGCTCCAAATAAAGCTAATATGGCATCTCCCATAAATTTATCTACGGTACCGCCGTTATCAAATACCGTTTTTGTCATAGCTTCTAAATATTCATTGAGCAATTCTGCTACACGCCGCGCTCTAAGGGTATTTGCTAACTGAGTAAAACCGACAATATCACTGAATAAAACTGTAACCAAGCGCGGTTCCGGTCGTAAATCCAGTACTAAATCTCCAGCTGCGGCTTTTTGTACCAAAGCAGGCGGCAAAAAGCGCTTGAGTACTGATTCTGTCAGGTAAGTATTTAACTCTACTACCCGGCGTTCATTTTCTTTCAAAGCTAAGAGATTCCGTACTTCTGCTAATAATTCCCTGTCGTTAAATGGCTTGGCTAAATAAGCATCTGCACCCTGTTCTGTGCCTTCAATACGAGTTTCTTCATTAACTTTTGCTGTCAGTAGGATGATTGGTATTCCTTTTAATTTCTCATCTTTACGGATTCTCTGAATCATCTCCAGTCCGGAAATAAAAGGCATCATCAAATCACTGACAATCAAACTGGGTGGAATTTTCTGAGCTAAATGGAACCCTTCCGCACCGTTACGAGCTGTCTGTACTTGGTAGCCGTTGTCACGGAGAATACCAGATACATAAGTTCGCAAATCCGGGTTATCATCTACAACTAAGATGTAGGAACTAGGATCTAGAGAATGAGGGCTAGTCTCTTCCTCCCTAGCCCCTAGCCCCCAGTCCCTAGCCCCTTCTTCTATCAGTTCTAAATCTGCTAATTCTACAGCAGCACGACTGATATTAACTTCAACAGGTGTTTCTTCTAGCACTTGTTCTTGAATTAGGTGAGAAGTACCAGGAATAAGCGAGACGCTAAAGGTAGTACCTTCACTGTAAACAGATTCCACGCTGACTTTACCACCGTGGATTTCCACCAATTCTTTAACTAAAGCCAAACCTAAACCTGTGCCTTCAAAAGAGCGATTTTCTGAGCCTTCAGCTTGGCGAAAGCGTTCAAACAGGTAGGGAATTTGTTCTTTGAGAATACCGATACCGGTGTCTTGTACTTGTAAGATACAATTATCGCCTTGAAGTATCACTGTAACAGTAATCGTGCCACCTTCGGGAGTAAACTTCATGGCATTGGACAGGAGGTTATAAACCACCTTGTCAAATTTTTCCACGTCCAAGTACACCTTGGGACATTCGCTCATCTTTGTCAGCAGATGCAGGCCCTTTTTCTCGCAGTAGGGGCGAAACGATTCAACAATTTGACTGACAAACTCAGCTAAATCGCAGGGACGGAAATAAGGCTGCATTCGTCCTGCATCTAAGCGTTGCAGATCCAGGAGTTGATTTACTAGTCGTAGCAGGCGGCGGGAGTTACGTAGAGCGATCGCGCTTTGTTCGTAGGACAACCCTTCTTTATTTGCTACCGCCGCCTCTAGTGGTCCTTGAATCAAAGTAATTGGTGTACGAAATTCGTGGGAGATATTTTGGAAAAATTCGGTTTTTTGTTTGTCTAATTCCAGTAAACGTTCGGCTTGTTCGCGGGTTGTTTGGAATAGCCGGGACTGCTGCACCGCGATCGCTGCTTGGGCTGCTACAGCTTTTGCTAACTCAACCTCAGATTGCAGCCACTGACGTGCTTTATTACCTTCGCGCAGGGTAATACTACCGATGCTTTTTCCATCAGTAAGTAAGGGGACTACCATGAGCGATCGGGCTGGTACTCGTAAAGGTAAATCAAAACCTTTTATTTCTGGCGGGCACTGTTTCATATCGGGAATAACTACCGGCTCTTGTGTCCGCAACATTTGTTTAAGGATGGGATTTCCCTGAATAGGAGCCAGCGACTGTGGTAATCCCTGATAATCATCGTATTTTAAATCACTAGTATTTACTGCTTTTGAATTTTCAGAACTGTCATACAAGCCTACGCACTGAACAAACTCATCTTCCTCTGTCCACAAAGACAGGACACAGCCATCTACTTGTAAAGCTTGCCCCAGTTGTTGAGTGATAGCTGCAAAAATATTTTGTGGATCTAAGCTAGAGCGAATCGCACTGGTAATTGTATTAATCAGGGCTTCCCGCTGAGCCAAGGCGCGTACTTGCTCATAAGCGCGGGCTTGAGACAAAGCAAGAGCAGCTTGATCCGCTACCATCATTACCAGTTGCACCTCGTCCTCACCCCAGAGGCGGGCTGTTTTGCATTGGTGGAGTGCCAACACCGCCATTAATTCTTGTCGGCAAATCAGCGGTACAACCAAACTAGAGCAAATGTCAGCTTCAGTGAAAGCAGTAGCACGTCCTTGGAGTTCAGGAGTATCACCTTGAATGCGCTCATCGCTGGCGACATCGTGAATAACCTGCACTTCCCAAGTTTCCCATACTGTTTGAGCCAAAGAGGATGCGGGGAGGGGGGGAGTGGGGGGGACTGTTAAGAGTTTTGAATTTTGACTTTTGACCCCTTCGGGGTTCGCCAGTCGCTCATGGGGGAAACCCCCAAGATCGCGCTGGCTCACTTTTGACTTTTGACTTATTTCATCCCCTAGTTCCCATCCCTCCTTGTCTTCTTCTCCAAAAGCTTTTTGGTAAATAAATCCTTCATCCACCAACTGGTTTTCTTGGAAGGGACGCAAGAGGCACACATCCACCTCTAGCATATGACCAACAGTATCTACAATCGTTTGTAGAATTTGCCCATAATCTAGGGCGCTGCGAATTGTATTTGTGACAGTGTTGAGCAGCGATTCTTGACGCAGCGTCCGGCACAATTCGCGTGTGCGGGCTTTAAGGACATTGTGGGTATCCAAAGCTTGGCGCACCACTGCCTTGAGTTCCTCAGCTTCCCAGGGTTTGGTGACATATTTGAATACTTTCCCAGAGTTGATGGCTTCTACTAAGTCTTCGACATCGGTGTAACCAGTCAAGATAATCCGGATAATATCCGGGTACTGAGTCGCTGTCAGGCTTAAAAATTCTGTACCACTCATCATCGGCATTCGTTGGTCAGAGATGATGACTGATACATCTCCCTCTTGTGCCAGCAACTCCAATGCGGCTGGACCAGAACTTGCCCTCAAAACCTTGTATTCGCGGTAAAAGGTACGGTAAAGCAAGTCAAGATTGTCGGGTTCATCATCGACAACCAAAATTTTCGGCTTACTGTTTGCTTGGGATTTCATGCACCGCTTTCCTGCTGAAAAGGCAGTCGGATAAACAATAATCTGATCAGGTAGGAACGAAACTGAGTCAGGTAAGAGCAGAGCATTTCGACGACCTAGGCTGTTTGCCTACATGACTGCTGACTAAAAGAGGGTTTGCTTACAGTCATTTGCTTTAATAGCTGATGCCGATTGCCATTCGCCCTGGTGCACCCCAATTAATTTGATGCTCAGTGTTAGTTTTGCAGAATTGATGCTTACTTGCCAAATCTTTCTTCACCTCCGGCGAAAACTGTTCACTACCACACACAGCAATCAAGGCTGATTGAACAATCGAACTGATGCCGCATATTAAGTTTTCCCACCGCAGCACCAACACTAACACTTTCACGTAAATTTTATTTATGGCACTCATTGTCAAGTCAGCTATGTTACAACAATAAAATTCAAAGGCAAAGTATACTATTAAACAAATAGCTATTTACAATTTAGCCATCAGAATAATCAGTAAACAAGGGGCTAAGGATTAGCGAATGGGGCATTGGGAATTGGGCATTGGGAATTGGGCAATGGGCATTGGGCATTGGGCATTGGGAATTGGGTCGAAGTGAATTGGCAATAATTATCATTGCCCCATGCCCCATACCCCATGCCCATCGCCCCATGCCCCATGCCCATTGCCCATTGCCCATTACCCTTTACACCTTACACCTTACACCTTTCTCTTACACCTTACTCCTACTCTGCGGCATTAAGTTAAAGAAATTTAGCCCCTGAAAATTCTCCTAGAGGTTGAATGGTGTTTTAGGATATTTGAGAAGATTTGCGTTCCATTCATTAAACACTAAACTGGCCTTGACACCCTGGTTTTTTCACCCATCTCACCAAGAACCACTCACAGCAACCGCCCACGAAGTTTCCTACAAATTCCAAATTCGTGAGGCTACAACCGCTGATTTGACTGGTGTTGCCCAAATTATTGCTCAAAGCTTTCACTCCCAAACAGGTTTTTGGGGATGGGCTTTCCCGTTGCTACGTTTGGGCATTTACGAAGACTTAAGGCATCGCTTAGCATCACCTGCACCCCATCACATCTGTTTGGTTGCCGTTGACACTACCAATGTTACAAATACTCAATTAGTTGGCACTGTAGAACTGGGTGTGCGATTTAGTGACTCCTGGAGAGAAATTGGCAGGAGTTTTCCTTATCTGTCTAATTTAGCTGTTCATCCAAAATACCGCAGGCAAGGCGCTGCCTCAAAGCTGCTTGCAGCTTGTGAAAAAGTTGCCTGCGAGTGGGGTTTTGAAGACTTATATCTCCACGTTTTGGAAAATAACCATCAGGCACGGCAGCTTTATTTCAAGCATGGTTATCAGGTGTATAAAGTCGAATCTAATTGGAATACCTTATTTATGAGGCGCTCACAGCAGATATTATTGCACAAGCAGCTTTTGCTTGAATCTGACTTTAAAAAGGGAGTAGGGAGTGGGGAGTAGAGAGTAAGGAAAAGCCTGTTTTGATGGGTTATGGTGTAGGCAGTTCATATTGGCTACTCTTTTAATCTACTAGCCGCTTTTTTCTTATTGCATGGTAAATTCTAACTTCATTGTCATAATCGACTTACTTTCATAACTTTCGCAAATCAAAGAACTGATTAATCTGGATGAGCATCTAGCTGCTTCTAGTCGAATACACTTACTTTTGCGCTGATTTGTGCCTTGGTATTTTATACAACACTAGATTAAATTAATTAACATAATGTTTATATAGCTTGATAAATATCTATGGATACTATGAATTCAGTGTTGATGTATCAAAAGGTTTTTCTTTATACCGTAAACTTTATTTACGGTTCTATCCCTAGAAGTAATTTCATCTAAACCTTTGATGTTATACACACTTGTTAATATAACCAAATAAAAATATACATATTCTGAAAATATTTATTTTCTTGATTTACATGTTGCATTTTCCAGTTAATTTTAATGTCTAAATAAAAAATGTTTTTTGATATTAAATCGATGATTATTGTGATATTCAGTAAAAATACGATAACTAACTTGTAAAATCCTCACAAGAACTTTGTATTAAAAATATTCAACTTTATAAAAACTTTAAATAAACACATATATAGTTGAAGACAAATCAACGTTAAATCTCATAAAATATGATTACTCAATTAATTAGCAACCTCTCTTTATTTTTATCTTAGTTCACTTGACCAAAGAACTCTAGATAATAATAAAAAGCTAAACTTTGATTCAATAGCGATTTTCCATTTTTTAAGTGCAAACTAGTACTAAATTCATTCCCTGTTTAAGAAAACATGGATAGCGAACAGCGCCGACGCTATCAAACTGCGATGGTATCTACTTATTACCCTGACACCAGTTTCCTTGACTATATTGTCATGCCAGATGGAACTGAGCAATCCTATGGCTCGGATATCCTGAACAAGCTATTAAGCGGAAAAGTTTTTATGGTCAACAGTCGGAGGCGGAATGGGTTAATTTTGTTTAAACGTCACCATGCAGAGTTTGCTGGGCCAGGAGCAGTGGTAGGTGGCGATTACGATCGCGATTGCCAAGGGGTGCTGCCAATCGGAAATTTATCTTTACTAAGTCCAGAAACTCACGACGAACGCCAGAAGGCTTATTTAATTAGACGCCAGTGGATTCGTTTGATTAAACAAATAACAGAAAATCCCGTACCTGGCCAGCGAGTACAAAAGATTCTCGATCAGTTTGAACAATATTTTCCTCCAGAAGTGGTGTCGAAGTTGCCAGATGAGGCATTCGCCCTTTTAGTAGGAGTTTTGCCACAAACGGTGGCAATAGTACGCCGTTTGGGCAACGATGTAGATAGCAGGTTTAGTTATTGAGTTAATTACTCAAATTTAAGGCTTGCTAAAGCAGATTTTAATCTATTTAGTGTCCGCGTGTTTTCCTCGCTCGTGCCGATAGTAATTCTCAATCCTGCACTAATTTTTCGTACTAGAGTGCCGTTAGCTCTAAGTTGTTGATGAAGCTTTTTTAAAGCAGTATCTTGTGGATAAGAGCCATTTTCTTTAAGGCGCAAGAAAATAAAGTTAGAAGCACTGTCCCAAACTTTTATTTCTGGTAATTGCGATAAAGTTTCAATCAGTTTGGCTCTTTCTGTTAACGTTTCGGGTATTGACTCTAGCAAAAGTTTATGATTTTGTAAGGCAACTAATGCAGCCGCGATTGAAAAACTGGGAAGATTATAAGGTAAGCGAACTTTTTCAATGATGGCTATTAACTCAGGATGGGCTACGCAATAACCAACACGCATGGCAGCCAGACGGAATGCCTTAGAAAATGTCCGTAGTACAATCCAGTTAGGACGCTGGGGTAATTCATTTATTAAGGTATTTTGACTGAATTCAAAGTAAGCTTCATCAATCACCACTAAAATATTTTCTGGCAGGCTTCTAATCCATGCGAGTTCAGCCGCAGTTAAAGGATTGGCAGTGGGAGAATTAGGATGTACTAAAAAAACCGCCCGAATGGGAGGATTTTGAGTGTTTTCTATGGCTTTTTGTGCTGCTTCTAAATTTATTTCAAAATTCGCTTCATTTCTACCCACATCTACCACAGGAATACCCAAAACTTGTGCCATCATGGCGTAAACCACGAAAGTTGGGTTGGCAACGAGTATAGAACCTTCTCCTAAACAAGTAGCAATTAATACTGAGCGGATGAGTTCATCTGAACCATTGCCAACGGAAATATTTGCAGCAGTGAAAACAGATGATTCCAAATCAGCCGACTCATTTACGTAAGAAGCGATCGCATCCTTAAGTTCCGCATGTCCCCCATCAGGATAACGGTTAGTTTCAATTACCTCCTGACACATCCATGCTAGTTTTTCTTTTAACTCTAGTGGAAAATCATAGGGACTTTCATTTGTATCCAAGCGATCCAACTGGCTTGATGGTTGGACTGGTTGGGCTGTATCGCTACTGGGGTGTGGTTTGTAAGCGTTAAATTCGGCTAAATCTGAGCGAATGAATTTTAGCATAATAGTCAATAGTCAATAGTTAGTAGATAGTGGTTAGTGGTTAGTGGGTAAGGAGTAATGAGAATGGGAATTGGTTTTTACCCATGCCCAATGCCCAATGCCCAATGCCCAATGCCCAATGCCCAATGCCCAATG
>JBHYDF010000209.1:0-15396 GCA_051861145.1 Nostocaceae cyanobacterium | reverse complement strand
TCATAACTCCTAACTCATAACTCCTAACTCATAACTCCTAACTCATAACTCCTAATTCCTAACTCCGCGCCTCCTAACTCTTGACTTACACCAGACAGGCGAGAAAATCTTGTTTGAGTTTGGCTTCGTCGAGGTTGCGACCGATGAAAACTAATTCGTTTTTGCGGGTTTCGCTTGGTTTCCAAGGGCGATCGGGTTTACCATCAAATATCATATGTACGCCCTGGAAAACAAAGCGATCGTCTTCTCCATCTATATTCAAAATGCCTTTCATGCGGAAAATATCTGGTCCTTGGGTTCGCAATAATTCTCCCATCCAATTGTTTAATTTCTCTCCATCCAATGCGCCTTCTGCTACTAAAGCCACAGAATGAACGGTTTCATCATGTTCGTGAGCATCTTCACCCAAAAAGTTTGGGTCAATTTCTAAGGCGCGATCCAAGTCAAACGCTTTTACGCCTAACAGCGCATCCATTGCTACCTCAGAATCGTAAGTGCGATAGATTTTTGCCATCGCGTTCATCCCGCGAATTCGCCTTTCTAACTCATCTAGCACATCTGGGGTTACTAAATCAGTTTTATTTAATAAAATGACATCGGCAAAGGCAATTTGTTCTTGGGCTTCGTCTGCTTCCCAGTGCTGCCAAATATGCTTAGCATCTACGACCGTTACCACTGCATCCAGTTCTATCTGTTCTCGCATATCTTCATCAACGAAGAATGTCTGAATCACTGGTGCGGGGTCAGCTAGTCCCGTAGTTTCAATTACCAAATGGTCAAATTTATTACGGCGCTTCATTAAATTGCCAATGATGCGAATCAAGTCACCACGCACTGTACAGCAAATACAGCCGTTGTTCATCTCAAAGATTTCTTCATCCGCATCAATCACCAGTTGATTATCGATACCTACTTCCCCAAATTCATTTACAATTACGGCTACTTTCTTACCGTGTTCGTGGGTAAGGATGCGATTTAGTAAAGTAGTTTTTCCAGCTCCTAAATAGCCGGTGAGAACTGTGACTGGAACTACCTCTGTTGTGGCAGCACTAACCATATCTCAGATGCCTCTCGTTTTTCAAATGATAATCAATTTCACTCTAGTATTTTCCTAGTACTTTGACCAGTTCTTTAAATAATAGCTTTGCAGCTTTGGCAGAACCGCACTTAGGCGATACGCCTTTATGCGTAACGGAAGACAGCCGTATCGCCAAAACCAAAACGGGCAAAAACCTTTCGTAAGTTGAAAAACAAAAGCAAAATTTTAGATGTAGATAAACAAATGTGTTTGTAGTGAGCGCTTAAGCGCTTACTACAAGCAAATATTTTATACATATGTTCTTACATAAACTCTCCTAATTCCTGTCTTAATCTATATAAAATAGTATTCGGTTCCACTTCAGCAAGTATTTCTGCAATCACAGTACTAGCGCCTAATTGTCCCCAGGTGCAGCCCTTTTCAAGGTAGACTTGAGCAGCTTTACCCACAGTGTAGGCTCCGTAACCGGCAATACCGGCTTGCGCGATCGCACTCCCTGCATAAGCTGTAATATTTGTCGGGTTATCACCAGAAGCGATCGCAGCCGTACTTTTACCTAAACCCAAAAGTAAACTGCTACCTAGCTCCCCTAACAATAAACCACCGGAACTCAATAAAATTGTTTTTAACAGTTTCCCAGCTTCGTAGCCAGTCATAGGTAAACCATACAATTTTGCCAGGGAGCGAATTAATAACAAGTCTGCAATGGTTCCGCTAATGATGTCTAAAAAGGCGATGGGATTTAACCCTACTGCCAAGGCTTTATATTTGGTAAATTGCCAAATGAGGTTTTCTGCTTCCTTTGAGCGTAGGTCTATACTTTTAGATGCGATCGCTTCTTCTGCTTCTCTTGCTTGGATGAGTGCGTTTAATGCAATGAGCGATCGACCTTCTCGATTCAGAATTTTCAAAATTGTCTGTTTGAGTTCGTCTATTTGTGGCGGTGGTGTTTCCAATTCATAACTAACACGACCATCAGGCCACTCAACCCGTACTTCAAGAAGTGCAGGTTCCGCCGCTACCATGACAATTTCATCTGGTTGTAGGGGTTTGGTTTGAATATTTCCCGCACCTAGTTGCTGTAAATTTTTGTAAATTTTTTCTCTGTCTATATCTGGGTACAAGTCTATTTTGTTAAATACCAAAATTAGTGGTTTTTGCGCCTTTCGCAATTCGCATAAAGCTTGATACTCAGTCCGAGTGATGTCACCAGCTACTACAAACAAAATCAAATCTGCTTGACGCGATACTTCCCGCGCCATTTGTGCCCGTGCTTCCCCAGCAATTTCATCTAATCCGGGTGTATCAATTAACTCTACTTGTACCTTGCCGCCTGGATTCCAACTTACGGAACGAGGATACTGAGTTACGCCGTGCAGGGGGCCTGTTTGCAGAATTTTTTGTCCGAGTAGAGCATTTAACACTGCTGACTTACCGCGACTTACCAAACCAAAGGCAGCAATTTTAATTAGGTTGTAATCTAATTTGTTGAGGGTAGTGTTCAAAAATTCTAATTCTGGTTTTACCAAACCTGCTAATTGTAGGTTGGATGATACTTGTCCGGGTTTGCGTAAATTGCCATACCAAGACAGTGCTTGTCGAAGACTAGCACGAGCGCGGTTTAAGTGAGTTTCTTGGGGGTTCTTTGGCACTGGGTTAGTTTGAGTCAAGGTTAGAGAGCTAACAATTAGTTCTAAATATATTTTGTCGAATTTTGAACAAAAACTTTTGAGTCTCACGCAAAGGAGGACACTTCCGTGCGGGGGTTTCCCCCGCCCTTGGAAAGTGTCCGTCCGCAAAGACGCCAAGATTTTCTTTGCGGCTTTGCGCGCCAGTCGCTACAACTCTGGAAACCAGAGCAACGCGCTGGCTTGGCTTTGCGTGAAGATTTCATATCTAAAAACGGAGTTTTACACTTCCGCGCTTGCTGATAAGCATTTTTTCAATTTTTCGGCAAGTAAGTGGACGTTAGCTCTGACTATACTGTTATGCTGACCAGGAATATCGTAAACTTCTACTCCAGCACTGGCTAATTTTGTCCAACCTAATAGGCGATCGCCTGCTACCCACCAAGGTTGTTCGCAACTCCGGAAAAGGATTATCTTACCTGAGTAAATTTGCGGAGTGTAGTTTCTGACAGCTTGTTCGCAAACCGTATAAAAAGGAACTTCTTGTGTTATGGGTTGTTGATTAGTTGGGAATAAGATTTTCTTAAGTATTTTCTTTACTGAGTAAATAATCTTGTTGAAGCGCTCGTTCACTCCATTAACAAAGTAAGTCAGCTTGTCTTTTGGTTTGAGTCCTGACAAGTTGATCAAATGAAGAGATAACCAATCGCGGAATGGCAAGGATTGAAAATAAAGCGGCGACCTAGTATCAAACAATGCCAGTATACCTATTTCCTGCCCTTGCTCCGAAAGCTGCCGAGCCATCTCAAATGCAATTACACCACCAGCAGAAAAAGCCGCCAGAAAATAAGGCCCTTCTGGCTGAAAGGTACGGATGTGTTTAATGTAATAAGTAGCCATGTCTTCAATCCGGGTATGGAAGGGTTTTTTTCCATCCAATCCTTGTGGTTGCAAGGCGTAAACTGGCTGGTTTGAATCTAAATAACGTACTAGGTTCTGAAAGATGAGGACGTTACCATCAACACCAGGTATGCAGAATAAAGGCGGTTTTTCTCCACTAGTTTGAATTGCTACTAAGGATTCCCAAAGTGTTGATGATTCTTCTTGAGAGAGAATATTTGCCAGTTGCTCAATGGTGTTTGCTTGTAAGAAGGTAGCTAGGGGAAGTTTTTTATTTAATCTCTGTTCTAGTTGCGTCAAAAATTGCACAGCTAGCAGCGAGTTCCCCCCTAGCTCAAAGAAGTTGTCTTTGACTCCAATGGGCTGGATACCTAAAATTTCTTCCCATATCTGTGCTAACTGGATTTCCAGGGTGTTTTGTGGTGCGATAAAGGCTTGTTCGAGGTCAGGGCGGGTTTTGTCTGGTGCTGGTAAGGCACGGCGATCCACTTTACCATTAGGTGTTAACGGCAGGGCGTTTAGCATGACAAAAGCCGATGGCATCATGTGATTAGGCAATCTCTCGTTTAGAAAGCTGCGTAGGTTTTCTAGAGACGGGAAATTTTCTGTCTTTAGATTCGGAACAACGTAGGCTACTAACCTCTTACTGTCAGGCACATCTTCACGGGCGATAACTACAGTTTCCTGCACCGCAGGATGTTGGCTCAATGCTGTTTCGATTTCTCCCAACTCAATCCGAAAGCCACGAATTTTTACTTGCTGGTCGATGCGGCCTAAGAATTCGATGTTACCGTCCGGTAGGTAACGCGCTAAGTCCCCGGTTTTATATAGACGTGACTCAGGCTGAGTGCTAAAAGGGTTGGAAATGAATTTAAGGGCGGTTAAATCGTCGCGATTGAGATAGCCTCGCGCTAAACCAAGACCGCTGATATACAATTCTCCTGGTTCACCAATGGTTGTGGGCTGCAAATCTTCATCCAAAATATATATTTGTGTATTGGCGATCGCCCGACCAATAGGAGCAATTAACCGATTAGTTCCGCGCTTACAAGTCCAAAAGGTAGCATCAATGGAAGCTTCGGTAGGACCGTAGACATTGTGCAAAACATTGTCCAAGTTCAAACGCTCAAAAAAGCGCTCAATCAAATCTACAGGTAGCGCTTCACCGCCGCAGGAAATATGTCTAAGACATTTACAGGACTCAATTTCTTTTTCCTCTAATAAAACGCGCAGCATTGAAGGAACTAGAGCAATAACAGTGATTTGCAATTCAGCAATTAACTTGACTAGGTAAGCGCTGTCTTGATGTCCTCCGGTCGGCGGTAAAATTAACTGTCCCCCGAACGACAACGGCCAAAATATCTGCCAAACTGAGGGGTCAAAGCTAATAGAAATTGTCTGTAAAACTTTATCTGTTTTGGTTAATCCAAAAGTTGTCTGCCGCCAATATAGTTGATTGTAAATACCACGATGAGGAACCATCACACCTTTGGGTTGTCCTGTTGAACCAGAGGTGTAGATAACGTAAATTAAATTGTCGGGTGTCGTCACGCTGACAGGATTCTCTTGACTGTGCTGAGCGATCGCTTCCCAGTTTGAATCTAGACAAACCACTTGCGACTCACCAACTAGCAGATTATTTACTAATTGCTCTTGAGTCAGTATCACTGGTGCTTGGGTGTCCTCTAAAATGAAGGCTAACCGCTCTTTTGGATACGCCGGATCTAAAGGTACATAAGCTCCTCCGGCTTTGAGAATTCCCAGCAGTCCCACCACCATTTCTAGGGAACGTTCCATACAAATGCCAACCAATACCTCGGAACCAACGCCTAAAGTACATAAGTAGTGTGCCAATTGATTTGCTCGTTGGTTCAACTGTCGATAGGTGATTTGTTGATTTTCAAAGACGACAGCAACAGCGTCAGGTGTTAGTTCTACCTGCGCTTCAAACATTTGTTGGATGCAGAGTCCATCTGGTATTTGACGGCTCTTGGCATTGGTTAAAAATTTTTCCTCAATAGTGAAAGTCATATACTAGAATTCCTATTTGATTTTTGAAATATTACGTAGGTGGGGCTATGCCCTACAAAACCTAGATATGTAGGGCATAGCCCCACCTACATTACTTAGAGATTTTTCAAGATTGATTCAGGATTTCTATATAATTTTGTGATTTGCATATAAAAATTAATTTAATTTAATCTTGAGCGTGAACTTGCAACATTGCCAATTCAAGCTCTTTAACTATTTTTTCTAAATAATTTTTTTTTACTTCTTCTTGTGCTAACGCTAATGCTTGGAGAGCAGTTTTTAAATTATTTTCATCTTTAAAACTATTTTCAAAACGCTGCAAATAGCTTTGAAGATACTTAATACGTAAGTGTGGATTGTCGCTTATACGTTGGAGAAAAGGAAGGTCTGATTCGACCATATAGCGGATAGCTAACATAGGAATAGGGCTGCAAAGTGGACGGAAATTTGGGTTATGCAGACCAGGAGTTTCATTGCGTTTGTGAAATTCTCCGATCATCAGTCCAGACTCAACAAAAAAGAGTTTTAGTTTTTGTTGAACTCCATCAATCATTTTGGAAACATCTTCGATGTCAACATCGGGAAATACGAGCAAAATAGCTTTATTTTGGGCTTTATCGCCCTCTAGTGGCTCTATATCAAGAAATATATCACGATAGCTTTTAACAATATCTTCAACTTGCTCTGGCTGTAAATTTATAGTACGAATAACTGTCAGCCGAATTGCATTTTGCTTGAGTGATTGAGGTACAAAAGGGCAAACTTTACCAGGTCTACCTAAATCAGGATGGGGTTTTGCTAAAAAATTTTTAAGCCACTCTATGATTTGAGTTAAATGGGGAAGGTCTTGTTGTAACTGGTCAATCTCAGTAGGGGTGTAGAGTTTTGACATAGGGTAAATACGGAGTTTTCCTTGAATTAAAGATGTTTAATTGAACATCATGTTAATCACTGCTAAACACATAACAGCTTACTTAATTAATTACTGATAGTTATTTCCAAGCTTGTACTTAAGTATCAGAAATAAAATGAAGCAAAAACGATTACTATTCTTTATTTAAATCATTTCTGTACTAAAATTTTCTGATTGTAAATCTAATTACAGGTAGTTGTATTATTGTTTGTTTACTGCATTAAAACCCAATACGGTTCAGCCATCCCTCGAAACAGAATAGTTTTCATTTGCTGCTTTTTTGTCAATGATTTGTTTTCGTTTGGATAAAATACAGATTTTGGTAGATAAAAAAAGGCAAGGTAAACCCAAAGGGAAATTATTCCCTTTTACCTTCTTCCTTGAGCCTTTGACCCAAATTTTGAGGTTGGTTTTTACTTAAATGAAAATCACTATATAACTTATATACTTTGTGTAATGTAGATATAATAAAGTTTAAGTATATATTCTGAAATAAATTGTAAACTTTAAGTAATGAACTATAAGAGGATGTTTGAAAAGTGAAATTTACTCCAACCTTGGCGATTGTAAATTGTGGCTAAACACACAAAACCTACCCACGCAGGTTATTTTTAATTAGTCCAGGTCGCCGGGCTTTGCTTGACAAGGAGCGAATTATATTCGCCATTGACTTTCCAAACATCCTCTAAGCGATCGCGCACAGAAATTATGATTTGAAAGTAGAAAAAATACTTTCGTACTATAACTAAATTTTGATGCTAAATATTAAATCTCTTTATATACTGCAATACAGTTGGTGATGAGATAATTTGCCTACAGATAAAGTCGAGTTTAGTTCTACTCATGTTCCTCATAATTAGGGTCTTGAGTACCAAGCAGCTTGTCCCAGAGTGTGAAGTACAATCCGTAATGCAGGGTGTACTTGCGATGATGTATCGAGTGATGCGTTGGACCGATGAACCACTTTCCAAGCCAGTGACTTTTAAACGATGATGGAAAAAGCTCAAATCCGAGATGATTTAACACTGCCCATATGGTCATCGTCATGAGGACGGCAACCAAAGTGATGAAATGGAGTGGGACGATAAAGATTATACCAACAAAGAAAAGCGCCTGTAGGATCGCCTCTGGTGGGTCGAACGCGAAGGAACTCCACGGTGTTGGATCTCCGGATCGGTGGTGTCCGTGATGCATCCATTTGAAAAACAAGGGGTGGTGAAACATCCGATGGATAAAGTAAAAATACGTATCCTGAAGAATGAGTACCGCAACAAAGCTTACTCCTAAATACCACAGTCCATACTTATGTAGCTCAGTGTACAAGAGGGTTAGTCCCAAATTGTACTCTGAGATGATAAATGCTGCGCACAGTGCAAAAATCACCGCAGAGAGGATGGATAATTCAACATCCTTCTGAATCGACTGACTTAATGGGGGTTTCAGACGTAGACTCCGTTTGGCGAGGGACTTCGCCATAACTGAATAGAAAAGCAAGTACGCTCCCCCAGCTATGAGAAAGTATCGGGCACAAATAACCCCGAAAAAGGCGAACCAATAGTATAAAAATGATTGGGCTGTCAATTCAATTTTTCCTCTTTGGAGTCAGATACTCGCGCACCATCTGAAAGAACTAGTACTTCACCACGCAAACCCCTGGAGGGTGTTGGTCGGGGAAAGGGTTAAAGGGTAAGGGATAATAACCTTTCCCCTTTCCCCTTTACCCTTTACCCACCCTTCATGCGTTTATGCAGGCGGACTACTAGTCAGCTATTATCAATCTAGATGAGCGCGATCGCTTTGTTTACTCACTCATCCAAATTCCCATCCAACTGCAATGACTGCACTCTCTCTTTAGACTGATCTGTAACTTCTAGACATCTCCGGAAATTAATTATGCGTTACCCAAAATCCTTGTAGAGACGCGAAATTTCGCGTCTCTACATTCTTTTTCACCAGATGTCTACTGTATCAACCGGGGTAATGCTTGAGCGGGGAGTATCTCAATTTTGCAGGAATAGCCAGCTAGCCAGCCAGCCAGCCAGCCAGCCAACCAGGGACTTAAGTCCCTGTCTGAAAGCGCGCATTCCTCTATAAGAGGACTGGGAAGGTTCTTTAACAAGTATTTTGTCAAAATTGGGATGCTCCTGTTGAGCGTGGCAAAGCTATAGGAATACTTCACGTTGCTCATCGCCATACTCGCTCAATTACGTGGCGGCTATTTAAGAAGATATATACTAATGGATTTAAAACATAGATAATGACGCTCAACTGGGTACTGAAAAATGAAATCATAAAACCAATTAAATAAGGAAATATTCCTGCTAAGTAGTCTTTTGTTATCCTCCGCAGTACTCGCGGATCTGTGTTTTTATCTACTAAACGGTTACTCTGGTTTACTATATACCACCACATTAAATTAAATACGAATGCATTTACAGTCATGGTAGCGCCGTAAACAGCTACTGCAATTCGCGCTTGTGGATATTCTCCAATTAACGCTGTTGGAAAAGGAATAAAAGAAATGCACATTAAACATAAAAGATTTAACCAAGGCAAAATTCTGTCAGAGCGTTTAACGTAGTGAAAAACGTTATGATGGGCAACCCAGTAAATACCAATTACTAAAAAACTGGTGATGTAGCCTAAATACTTTGGCCAAATTTCTAGCAATTTATGTGTCAGTTCTTGATTTACTAAAGCTTCGGAAATTTCGGGTACTCTTATTTCCAATACTAATAAAGTAATAGCGATCGCAAATACACCATCACTAAATGCTTCAATACGAGAGGTACTCAGCACATTATTTGCTGATTCATCGCTTGGTGTAAGCATTGATAGTATCTTCCCCAACAATATTTCTGAAAAACCCGGTTCCTATAGATATCTTGCAGTCATTGCCTTGAAATAAATTTCAGGCTATGTAGAGACGCGAAATTTCGCGTCTCTACAAACCCGTTTTAACGGGTTGAAAAGTTTACCTAGTCATCTTTAGATGACTTTAGCTATTAGCCCGAAATTTATTTCCGGGCTAATTTTGCAAGAGGTCTTATGAAGAGAAACCGGGTTTATTTCATCTTGAGATGGTCAACTATAAAATACCTATCATGTGCAACAAACCATGCCCGGTAATCAATTCTATAACCAAGGCAATAAAGCCTAGCATGGCGATGCGACCATTCCAAACTTCTGCACTGCTAGTCAAACCCCACTCCCAACTCTCTGGAGGATACATTTTCACCTTTTTCTTCATTTGGGTCACTTGCGAAAGCTTCAGACTGGGAGATTTGAGTGCATCAATAACCAAGTCTGCTAGCGCTTTAACAAATACTGGGTGAGTGTTGAGAGCAGGTACACGACGGAAGTTATGAATTCCTGCTTCTTCTGCTAGTTCTCGATACTCGATATCAATTTCTTCAAGTGTCTCTATGTGTTCGGAAACGAAACTTATCGGTACAACAACTAAATCCTTGATGCCTTTTTCCCCTAATTCCGGGATGGCGTCTTCAGTGTAGGGTTGCAACCATTCTACCGGACCAACGCGACTTTGGTAAGCTAATGTATAAGCATTAGGTCGATTGAGTGTCTGCATGATTAAGTAGGTACATTCCTCAATCTCTTGCTGATAAGGGTCGCCTGCTTCTTCAACGTAGCTTTTAGGAACACCATGAGCGCTGAAGAAAATATGAGCCTCTTCGGGATTGGCTAATTGGTCGAGTTCTTGGACTATCAGTTCCGCCATTGCTTGCAGATAGCCTGATTGTTTGTACCAGGAAGGAATGACGGTATATTCTATCTGCTGAAGTTTAGGATTTTCTTGCCAAAGTCTCTCTAACAGCCGGAAGCTAGAACCACTGGTACTGATGGAAAACTGCGGATAAAGAGGTAAAATAACAAGACGTTCGATACCATCTTGAGTGAGGCGAGCGATCGCTTCTTCGGTATAAGGATGCCAGTAACGCATACCAATGTAAATATTCGCCTCTTGCCCTAAATCATGTAGTTGTTCTCTGAGGGCTTCTCCTTGTGCTTCTGTAATGCGCCGCAGTGGGGAACCACCGCCAATTTTACGATAGTTCTCTTGAGATTTTTTCATCCGGCGTGAAGCTATAAACCAAGCAAGGGGCCTTTGCAGCCAGGTAAAGGGTAGGCGAATAATTTCTGGATCGGAAAACAAGTTATATAGAAACGGCCCGACATCCTCTAATTTATCGGGACCACCGAGATTGAGTAATAATACGCCTACACGACCCATAGCAGTAACAGTCCCCCAATCTTTTCAGGTTTTTTACTAATGTTAACAATAATATCTTTATTAAATATATAGGTTAATAACAAGGAAAAAGCAGTGGCTACTATTTTAAGAGACTGGAGCTACCGTTATCAGTGGCTGTACGATAGCATATCTCGTTTGGCGGCTTTGAGTATAGGGGGTGAAGCAAATTTTCGACAACTTCCTTTGCAAGGCTTAACAATTGACTCAGATACCAAAATTCTAGATTTATGTTGCGGGAGTGGTCAAGCAACACAATTTTTAGTGAAATATTCACAAAATGTAACAGGGCTGGATGCTTCACCTCTGTCTCTGCAACGGGCAAGGCGGAATGTGCCGCAAGCAGAATATGTGGAGGCTTTTGCTGAGGAAATGCCCTTTGCAGAGAATGAATTTGATTTGGTGCATACCAGCGTGGCACTACACGAAATGGAGTCACAGCAATTGCGAAAGATTATCAAAGAAGTATACCGCGTTCTCAAGCCTGGTGGGGTGTTTACGCTGGTGGATTTTCATAATCCGACAAATTTGCTGTTTGTGCCTGGTGTGTGGGTGTTTTTATGGTTGTTTGAGACGGAGACTGCTTGGGAGTTGTTAAAGACTGATTTACCTGGGTTGTTGGTGGAAAATGGGTTTAGTGCTGAGAAGCAAAGTTTATACGCAGGTGGGAGTTTACAAGTGATACAGGCGAGGAAGTAAGGAGAGGGGGTGTGAACTTAAGCGGGGTGAGATTTGGCAAGTATAGTTTACAGCTATTTTCAGGTAAATAGACCACGCTGTAGGGAACATTGCTGTGCCCCTACGATAGATGTGGTTCAAATACGTGAAAAATTCTGTAATGCTAAAAGCGAAGCTTAACGCCTCCGGCGTATCGCACTTACTTTGTTAAAATCAACAACCAATCCGTGTGCAACTCTGATTTATGCAGCTTGTAGCACGTACGTTTGAATCCAGGCGAGTAGTTCTCGGTTTACCTGTTCGGGATGCTCATCATGGGCACAATGTCCAGCGTTTTCTACTTCTATTAATTGTAGTGCGGGGTTGTATTTTAAGAAGCGCTGGGAAAGAGTTGGGGGAATCATGCGATCGCACTTTCCCCATAATAATAAAGAGGGTATTTGCAGATTACTCAAAATTGATTTTATGCACGGACAAAATTGCGGATTGAGCATTGCTTGAATAATCGCACAAAATGCTCTGACCGAGTGGCGATCGCGTGCGGGTGTGGTGAGAATTTCTATCAGTTCTTCTGTAATTGCTTCTTTGCGTACATACGCCATTCCTACCCAATATTTGAGGATAAAAGGATGACGCAATAAGTAAAATAGTGGTTGCAATAATAGGGTTGAGGTGCAAACATTCTTAAAAATACGTACTAGTGGGCGTATAGCTTTGGGAATTGATTCTTCAGTGCTTGCTGTATCTGGTAGACTAATCATAGCTATGCCTCGCACCATCTCTGGATGAGCCTCTGCTACTGCCAAGCAAGTTACAGAACCGATAGAATTACCCACTAGTACCACGGGTTCATTTACAAATGTCCGCCAAAACTCGTAAACTTGCTCTACCCACAGTTCTACAGAATAGGGAACATCCGGTTTAGCAGAGGCTCCAAAGCCTAATAAATCTAGAGCGTAAACGTTGTAATATTTTGCTAGTGCTGGTATGTTTTGCCGCCAATGACCAATAGATGCACCAAAACCATGTAGCAAAATTACTGGTACTTGACTTTGAGGATTAGATGCGAAGGTGTAACGAATATTCCAGCCTCGCCATAGCCAGTTTTTGTGATTACTACGATGCAGGACTGCAAATTTATTAACAGGCTGCAACGTTGCGTTTTCTATCTCCAGCGCCAGAAAAAATGCTAAACCAACTATCAAACAAGTTGTATAAACGCAGAGATAGAAGCTAATGACGTTGGATTGATTAATAGCAAAATTAATCAAAAATATCGAGAACGGAAACGCCGTCATCAATACTGTTAAATAGGCGGGAACCTCAAACTGAGGATAAAAGAATTGACTAGAGCTATTCATGAATTATTTACACCTTCAATTTCCATTTCATACAGTAAAATTGTTGTTTCGGGACCGACTCTACCTGTTTCTGGTGGTTCGCCCATTTCCATTTCAATCGCATAAGCCCAAGTACCAGAATCAGGACGGTAATTTAAAATTTTGCCCATACCGCCAAGAAAGGAAACTACTTGATTTGTTTTATATTGAGGTAGTGTTTTAATCATGATAGCTCCTTGATTATGAGTTATTATTCAATAAATTAAATCGAATAATTGGCATGAAAAAAGTAGCACCACTTACTAATCTCTTTAGTTTTCCGGTGCGAATACTTGTACACATTAATGGAATAGCTAAAGATAGGTACAAGATGTGAATACTATTAATATTGCAATCGTATTTCGATGTTATTTCCCCTAATCCCTTAAAATCCCTACCAATAGGCTTAAAGTTTACATACTCTAAAGGAAGATTTGTACAATTTTTAATTGAAAAATCCTATACATAACAGTCCTAAATCATTCGTGAACAGTATAGAAACAAGAAAGCCGGTATCTTACAGATACCGGCTTTCACGAGAACTCTGAATTTTCACAAATCAAATAGGATTGCTATAACAGTCCTAAATCATTTGTGAACAATAAGTAAGTAGGCGGAAATAAACATCACTATGTTAAGAAATATAAAATCGCTGAAACCCTTACCACTGACAAAGGACAAATGACAGATGACGACCCTAACGAGTTAGCTTTATTTGTGCCAACTTACTTATAGCAATCCAAATAGAATTGAGAATTCTTACGTATATTTACTTAAAAAATATAAATTTTACACATTTTTTCTACCTCCCGTGTGAGCATCAAAAAACACTTAGGGATTTCCAAGAAATAAATTATTCAATATGAGTGGGGTGGGACGGACAGCCCGCCCCACAATAAGTAGTTGAATATTTTTTGATTTGATTTGAAAAAAGCCGTACCCCGTCCGTCACCGCCCTTTTTCTTGCGATCGCTAGACGTTGCAGAAAATTATCTAAGTACAATATCGCATAAATTTGTAACTAATTAAACTAGCAAAAACTCTGCATCTTCTCTATAAGAGGATTGGGATGCTCCTGAATTAAAATCTCTTTTGCCTACTCCCCACTCCCTATTCGTAGGGGCACGGCACTGGCGTGCCCCTACCCACTCCCTACTTTTAAAACAGACTATATAATAAACTTCACAACGAACTGATGTAAATATCTCTTCCCCTAGCCCAAGCGCCCCTAGTCTCGAATCCCTATTTTCAAGGCGGGTTTATTATATTTAGATACGGTTTATAACTACCAGTTGGCTGAAGTTAGCAATCAAGCTTAATCCACGCTAACTTATAAGAACGCAAGCAAGATTCACAAAGCAAACTGATATTTTAGCTTGACAAAATCAAATTTTTCTTATCAACTCTATAAGATAACTCTATCAAACTATGAACCAGGTAGACTACCTCCGGATTAGTTTAATCGATCGCTGTAATTTTCGCTGTCAATACTGTATGCCAGAGGGGGCAGAATTAGATTACATTCTCAAACAACAGCTATTAACTGATGAGGAACTACTTACCCTGATTGAAGAGGTATTTATCCCTGTAGGATTTACCCGGTTTCGCTTGACTGGGGGGGAACCGCTATTACGTCCGCGTGTAGTGGAGTTAGTAGGAGCGATCGCATCTCTTCCCCAAACCCAAGACCTCTCGATGACTACCAACGGCTTTTTACTCGCCCCAATGGCACAAAGCCTTTACGATGCTGGTTTGCGGCGCGTCAATATCAGCTTGGATTCTCTTGATCCCGATACCTTTGACTTAATTATCGGTAATCGTGGTCGATCGCGCTGGCAAGATGTTTGGCAGGGTATTCAAGCAGCTTACGACGTAGGATTTAACCCTCTTAAATTAAATGTAGTGGTGATCCCCGGCGTCAATGATAACGAAATTCTCGACCTAGCAGCCTTAACTATTGACAAACAATGGCACGTCCGATTTATTGAATTTATGCCCATTGGCAATACTCATTTATTTGGCGATCGCGGTTGGATACCCTCAGCTGAATTACGGCAATCCATCCGCGAACGTTGGGGATTGACAGAAGCTCAAGTTCGTGGTAATGGGCCAGCGGATATATTTCAAATTCCAGGGGCGAAGGGGACGCTAGGATTTATCAGTCAGATGTCGGAGTGTTTTTGCGATCGCTGTAACCGGATGCGTCTTGCTGCTGATGGTTGGCTGCGTCCGTGTTTGTTGAATGAAACTGGGCAAATAGACTTAAAAACTGCTCTTCGTAATGGTGTTAGCACCACTGCATTACGGGAGCAGGTTCGGGAATTATTAGCAATTAAGCCCGAAATTAACTTTAAGCAACGCCATTCAGGCACAGCGACAGGCGTTTATACGCGCACTATGTCGCAAATTGGGGGTTAGTCATTGGTCATTTGTCCTTTGTCATTTGTCATTTGTCATTTGTCATTTGTCCTTAGTCATTTGTCCTTTGTCATTTGTCAAAGCTTAATGACCAATGACCAATGACCAATGACCAATGACCAATGACCAATGACCAATGA
>JBHYDF010000208.1:0-15504 GCA_051861145.1 Nostocaceae cyanobacterium | reverse complement strand
GTCAAAGTGGAAGCATTAAATTGCAATGGGAGCAAATTTATGCTTCAAGTAACACATGTTCTCGCCCCTACCGATTGGGTTAAATCGGATTAGTTGGAAACCTTCTTGCTTCTGAAAAAAGGAAGTAGCAGAATATCCCTACCGATTGGGTTAAATCGGATTAGTTGGAAACATTTTTTTACAGAGCTTGGCAATAGCCTCGTAATAAACCCTACCGATTGGGTTAAATCGGATTAGTTGGAAACGTTTCTTTGCGAGAACCGTAGACTCGATGCCACCAGCCCTACCGATTGGGTTAAATCGGATTAGTTGGAAACCAAAGGAGGGGTAAAGTAATTATTGAATTTCAAAGTGTCCCTACCGATTGGGTTAAATCGGTAGAGATGAAAACAAAAAAAGCCCTCCATAAATTGGGGGCTTTTTTATTAATAACAACATCGCTAAAACTTACTCAAGCTACGCTTAACTTCGTATACTTAGCGATTTGATATTGGATATCATCCAAAAAAATCACATCATTAGCTATTTCCGAAAGCTGCTGGCTTAACATACCCTTATTCGCAACAACTGTTACCTCTGCACCACGTCGTTGAATTTCGGCGATCGCAGGAACAAAATCACCATCACCACTCACAAGAATCACCCGGTCTTGCTGTTTCACTTCCCCAAGCATATCAACAGCAATTTTCACATCATCACCAACAGTTTTGACAGTATTGCTATCAGGTCGAGGTAAAATCGGAAGTCCAATTACTTCATAACGCAAATGCTCTAAATAACTTATAAACCGCTTTTGTCCCTCAGTCATCGGTGAATGAACACCAGTGTAAAATTTAAAAGTGGTAGCAGTTGCATTTTGAGAAAGTTCTACCCGCAAAGCATTATAGTCAACCTCAATTTGCAAGCGATTGAGAGCAAAACTTAAATTATTGCCATCAATATAAACACGAGTCACCGATGTTTGAGTATCAGTCAAGCATTTAACAGGTGATTTTTGAGAATTATTTTGATTATTTTGGCGATGATTTTCAGATTGAGGAGCAGTTTTATGATCTAACTTATCTTGCAATTGAGCGATATTGACGACAATAGCTTTTTGTTGATACTGTAATTTATCAATTTTAGAAAGATAAAGACGCTGGCAAGTATCTTGAACTTTAACTTTTTTCTCCAGTTTATTTAATTCACACCGTGCATCAGATAGTTTAGCTTGCAGGCAGGCATTTTCTTTAGTTAATAGGGTTAATTGCTTCTGGTTATTTACATCTAATTGTTGCTGTTTGACTACTATTTTTCTAGAAATAGCCCCCAAGGCAACGATTTCACCTAGTCTTCGCAGTAAAGGTTGTTTGCTAATAGTTCCAGTCAAGATGCACGCCACAGATACAACTATTGTAATTGGAAACGCTTGAGTAAGTTTCATTTTGAATACTCACTAAAATTGAATTTGATATATTTAATTTAGTGAGTGACTGTAAAACGATATTTCCAGTTATGACCAAAGAATCTATATTCTCATATCTTGCACCTTTAAGTATAAGGCGCTAAAAAATAAACATAAGGTCATAAATATTACAAATATAATCTTGTTTAATGAGTCCTCTTATAGAGGACTTTTGCTGTGAGACTGGGACTTACAGTCCCGTGACGTGAACGAAGGTGAAAAAACTGTAAATACGTAGTAATTTTTGTGATGCAAAATTGTTCAGGTGTAAGATGTAAATATTGATATCTTGCGCCCTTCGGGTTCGCCCTTCGGGTTCACCAGTTCCCTACGAAAGAAAACCTTTCTATGTCCTAAGAGGCACGCTACGCGAACTTTAAGAGGTCTCACCAGTCGCCTGTAGTTGGGAAACCCGCCGTTTGTCCTAAGAGGACATGCTACGCGAACAGCGTTGGTCTCACCAATTGCCGCTTGTTGGGAAACCCACCGATGACTTACGCTTACTCACCATTCTCAATAAAGGCTCAAATAAAGCAATGAAATAAATTTCGGGCTGCGTAGAGACCTGCCATAGCACGTCTGGTCATTGATTAAAAACCGACTTGCCAAAATTTTTAACCCATTTTAATGGGTTTTAGCTTTAAGCCGGAACTTTAGTTCACGGCTTTAGTTCACAGCGCTTGGTACAAGATTTAAGTATAGAAGGAAAGAGCATATTCCACCCATAGGCTTTAATAGGAAACAAGAAAACACCAACCCAAATCAAACGGTGAAAGTGTATGGTCAATCTTCATCGAGTGATGATTATAGCGGATGGCGATAACGCTTTTATGGCAGCACAAAATTTTAATCGCAAAATAAATTGGCATAAACTACGGGATTATTTAGCCGACCCGAAAGAAGGCAGAGAGTTAATTGAAATGGTGATTTAATTGGATTTATGAGTTTCCCGGTAGTGATTGGCGTAAGACTAATACTGAGTATTTGCAGACTGATGATTGTTATTTTTGTGGGATGAATAGTTTGGAGGAAGTGGTTCAAAATCCAAATTTTGAAAATACAGATTTTGAAAATCCAGATTTTATTATCTGGTAAAAAGGGGAGCATTATACATTTCGTATAAACAGCCAGGGACAAAAAGTTTTTGTTTGATAGCGCGTATTTATCTAAAAAATGACTGGGGAAAAAGGGAAAAGTTACTAAGTATAGCTTTGCGTAAAATCGTAGCGTTTTTAAACGCAGAGGGACGCAGAGTAAGCGCGGAGGGACGCAGAGTTTTTACAAATATCATTCGCTACGAATTAATGAAACGCTGTACTAAGGTAATCAAATCTCAAAGTATTTACAGCAGGACTTACGCAAAACATAACGCGCCTTAGCGGTAATTCATGAATTACCGCTACGCAAGAATCAGGTTTTCGGTCATATCTTACGTAAATGCTGCACAGGAAAAGTCTATTTCCACTGCTGTGATAAATTGCTGCATAGCATTCATCTGAAATTTCTATGAATTAACTCTTCAAATATACAGGGGAAAGTTATGAAGTTTAGAAATGCTCAAGGCAATCTTGCTGTAATTGCAATCATGATGTTGTTTTGTTTAAGTGTTTTTAGTTATGGAGTATATGCAAGCTACTATGGATTGCAATTGTTTCAACAAGGTGCTTTCAATTTTATTATCGGTCTGTTCTTTTTGGTTTGCATTGGTATACCTAGTATTTACTGGGTAATGTCAACAAGTTACAGATATTTTGCTGCTGTACCTTCTTATATTCACCAAAGGCAAATACGAGTAATTAACCCTCTTTTACTACACGAAAAAGGACTGTATTCTGAGACTGAAAAATGGCTATGCACAACAGTTCAGATGTTATCTCAAGCAGAAGGATTACCCAAAAGTCCAGTAGTAGGAATTGAATTGTGTGACGATAATCCTAATGCCTATGCGGTGGGTGCAACACGTTCTTATGCTATGGTGGTTGCCACTACTGGTTTAATCAAGCAATTAAATCAAAGACAAGTTGCTGCTGTGATGGCACATGAGCTAGGGCATATTGCGAATTTAGATACAATGGCAAAAACCTTGCTTTCAGCTGCTTTGGATGGTGTGATGTTAATACTTTTTATGCCAATGGTGCTGATTGTGTGGTACTTCGGAAGATTTGTGGCTTTATTAATGCTGGCTGCGGGTTTGATATATGGTGTTTTGGGAAATTGGCAACACGCAACAGTTTTTTTTGTGGGTGTATTTGTTTGGTTTATTTTAATGATGTTGCCAACGATAACAAAATTTCTCGTCACATTATTGACCTTCTGGCATAGTCGTTGGCGAGAATATCATGCTGATGCGGTTGCAGCTAGATTAACTAGTGTTGATGATATGGTATCAGCATTGGCGACTCTTGACCGTTTACCTTTTCAACCACCTAAAAAAAATAGAGAACAAATGGCTACTTTATGGATTCGGGTTGCTATGAAAGAAGAGACAGGAACTTTTCACTGGTTAAAACATACACATCCACCTATTCATAAAAGAATTGAAGCTTTGAGACGTGGAATTTATCTGAGATAAGCTACACGACATTAATGCGGGAGACTATACCAAAGTTGGAAAAAGCGTTTTCCAGTTCCATGTCATAGTAAATCTGTTGTTAAAGGAGTACAGTCAATGCAGAGTATGCACAGCTATCAAATGACGCTAGAAGGCGAGATATTACATGTTGGGTTTAATCGTAATGTTCCCGCACAGGGCGATCGCATTGTCAAAGACACCCTCGAAGTATTAAACCAAATGATTGATTCGGGGGAAATTCCCGGAGGACATCGCATCCTAATTGACGGACCCCAATCTGTTCCTGTTGCTTATGTGCTTTCTCACAAACTCGTACATTTATATGAAGTAGTCGCCGTCCTCGACCCCAAACTAGGCAGTAAAATCGGTACACCAACTGGTGCTATTAGATACAAAACCTATATAGTTACCTCTGCACATGGTTCCGCAGAATATAAAGTGGGAGATTTGATTGAAACAAAAGAATCCCAAAAAGAGCGATCGCTAATCAAAGTAGTCTTATGCGGACCATCGCAATCGGGTAAATCCTGTTTACGGGATGGTTTGAAAAGAGCAATTTTGGGTAAATTAGGCGCACCTTATCCCTATGTAATCACAGCTTGTCCTGATGGGGAAGGGTCTTGGCATCAAGAAGCTTGCGAAAAGAATCAGTCATTAGCCAAGGACTACAAACGCAACAACAAGGCAGATGTAACCCCAGAGTTTGCACTAGAAGCGGCTAAATGGGTAAGTAGTGCAAACCAGTTAATAAATATTATTGATGTTGGCGGCAAAATTTCACCAGAAAACAAGACAATTATGCAGCCAGCAACCCACGCAGTTATATTATCAAAAGATGTAAATCAATTTGCAGAGTGGGAAGATTTTTGTCAATCTCTGGGACTAAAAATCATTGCCAAAATTCACAGTCAGTTAGATGCTGTGGAAGATAAAGTTTTATTCGCTGATAGCTGGCAAGAGAAAACAAGCGATTTACTAGAAACCACCCCGTTACTCACAGGTAGCGTGCATGGTTTGAAGCGGGGAGAAAATTTATCAACTCGTCCGATGGTGCAAGCACTCGCTGATGTATTGATTCATTTGACGAAGTGTTAAGTTTTCCATATTTAAAGCTAAAAAATCCCGAAAATAGACTATTTGTGTGATGAAAAGAACTAATGTTAGGATTGGTATTTACTGATTCTCTTTTTTACTTTTTGACCTGATGCTTGCTATAGGGTGCTTTGAGATGGAAGATTTGCAAGAGCTACAGGGTCAGTATGACAAAATTTACAACACCTAGTTAAAAATCAGCAAGGAAAAGGGAGTTATTTTTCATTGGATATAACTAACACAATTTACACAGTTATTACCTTTGCTCCCGTACAGGGTTTTATTGAAAAATCGCGTAAATTGCGAGATTTGTATGGGAGTTCCTACCTACTTTCTTACTTATCTTGGGTGATTTGTAGTACAGCCCAAAAGCATGGTTGTGAAGTTGTTTCTCCAGCTTTACCAAATATCACTCAGGGAATGCCCAATCAAATTATTATCGAGGGTGATTTCCCAGAAAAAGAGGCTAAATCTGCACTCTTAACAGCGTGGAAATGCGTTACAGAAACTTGTCGTGAGTGGGTTGAAGAGAATGTTAAGGGTGAGTGGGAATATACATCTTGGAAAAGAAGTTGGGGTTTGTGGACTAAATATGCATGGGAATTTTTCTGGGTTCAAGGTAATCCAGGTGAAAGTATAAGTGACGTTAGAGAAAAGCTGAATGAGAAAAAGCGCGGACGTGATTGGATTGGGATAAACTGGCAAGGTGAGAGTTCTACCCTTTCCGGTGCGGATGCGATCGCATATCCAAAACTCGGTCAAATTTCCGATCCTCGTCAATACAATTACCAGCAAGAAAAGAAGGATGTTAGGGATTTCTACGAAGTACTCAGCGAGAAATTAGGGGAATCATTTATAAATTCAGTCGGGTTAAAATTTTCTGGCGATAAAATGAGCGAACAAAGCAAAGAGTATGGAAAATCTTTTATCGATCCAGAAGAAGAATTAAGCGTCCCAGAGTTAATCAAGCGATTGATTACCCATAATGTAATTGCTGATAAATTAACCGAACGACTCAAACAAGCTTTTGGAAATAATGGAGTGATTCTTAAAAATCTTGCCCAACAAATAAATCAGCTATCATCCGACCTAAACCCGACTAGGTTTACCGACTTAAGCCGACAGAGTAAGAATAAGCGCACTGGTGAACAAACACAACAAGAAAAATTTTGGAGTGGTTGGTTTCAAGGAGATGGTGATAAAGCTGGTGAATATCTGAAAAGTTTTGCACACACACCAGAAGAAGCCGAGGAAACTAAGAAATTTAGTCGAGAAATGAGGGAATGGGGTGATTACTTCCAAAAATTACCTGAAAATAAAACAATAGCCAATTGGCGTGTTATTTATGCAGGTGGTGATGATTTTTTAGGTGTTTTTTATCACAGAAAAAATGCTGTCGATTGTGTAAATTTTTTCTCGACATTTCAAAAAGATATTTGGAATGAGGGCAAAGTCAAGTCAGAGGAACAAAAGAAAATTACAGTCAGCGTCGGGTTTGTATGGGCTTTTCCCGATATTCCCCAACGGGATGTACTGCAACATTGTCGGGAAGCTGAAAAATCGGCAAAAAGTAATGGACGCGATCGCATTGCTTTCCGCATCTTATTTAATAACGGTAATTACTTAGAGTGGGTGTGTCCTTGGTGGCTTTTAGAAGCGGGTTTGCTATCGGGTTATCGCGATCGCGACAAAAACGAGAGTACAGAAAAACAAAATTGGACGCACATATATAACGATGTCGCTGTTTTGGAATCCCGTCATGCTTTCGATGACGACAGTTTAAATGTTGCGTTGGGTTTACTGGAGATATATTTTCCCGACTATGTAGATGTAATTAAAGACGAAGACAAGCAATTACATCCAAAGGATGCAGATTTGACAAAGACTAATTCGGGAATTTTAGGCGAAAAGCATAACTACTACAAGGAAAATTCTGAAAAAATAGACAAACTCAAAGTCAATAAAGCTTTAACCAACTGGATAATTAACCTTGCCAAAGTCGGATTTCACCTATGTCAGCAGTAGAAACCACAGAGAACACATCCAAAGAATCAATATATCTTCCTCCTCGTCCTCCGTTTACACATCTAATCATCATCGAACCCTTGGATTTACTCTACGGTAGTTCGGGAAGATTTCTTTCACCAGAGAATTTGGTAGGACGTTCTGGTAGTAGCTTTCCTCCCAGTGCTGCGACTGTATCGGGTTTATTTGCAGTAGATAAAGGTAAAGACGCAGATATCCGCGATTTGATGTTAGCCGGGCCATTTTGGGGGAATGTAGATGAGGTAATTGCAGATGAACAGAACTTTTACATACCAACTCCACGCAACTATCTAGTTAAAGATGGAAAAATTATAGATAAACTCAGCTGGAACAGCGATAAGAAAGCATGGCAAAATCAAGAAGGTAAAACACCAACTGATAAATTTGAGAGTAATACTTGGTTAGCCATTAATGATTGGAACAAGCCAAAGGAAGTAAAGAAAAATCCTTGGAAGTTTTTAGCACATTTGCATCCACGTTTGGAACCAGAAGAAAGACATGTTGTTAGAAACACAGAACAAGGTAGCTTGTTTTTAGAAAACTCAGTGCAGATGGAAACTGGTACTTGTTTAGTTTATCTATCCAACACCAAACTTAATCCTGGTTGGTATCGCTTTGGTGGTGAAGGACATATCGTTGATATTCGATGCGAACCGATTTGCAGCACACTTGATAACTTCTTAAAAGAACCCGTAGGAAATACTTTTGCTTTAATTACGCCTGCGGTTTGGGGTTCTAATCGGTTATCTAGACGAGTACCTATTTGTTTGCAAACAGCTAAGAATCAAGACGAAGAAATCAACTCAGATACAGTTTGGAAAATAGAAGCACTTTTAACAGATCGTCCCATACCCTTTCGTTACCGCTTGGGTGGGAAAGGTGAAACTAAATTGCTTTCTCGCGGACGTTATGCGGTTCCTGCGGGTACTGTTTACGTATTGGAAGAACCAATAAATCAATCTTGGCAAGATTGGGATGTCAATTGGTTCCCCCAAGAAGGGCCATCACTCAAACGCTGGGGATGTGGTTTAGCACTACCTTTACCGAATGCAATTAAAAATCAAGTATCCTAAACTCTTCCTCTTTGCGCCTTTGCGGCTTTGCGTGAGGCAAATTCATACTTTTAATCAGCAACGCCACTAACTTAAATTTTGGAGTATTGTCAATGTATCAAAAAGCTTACGGTATTATTGAAACCTTAGCACCTCTGCACGTCGGAGCAAGTGCAGGGGAAGAAACGGGTAATCTTAACCTAATTTTCCGTGATCAATTTACCCAAACAGGAATTATTCCTGGTAGTTCGATTCGGGGTAGATTTAGAGCAGATATGCGGGAAAAAATAAAGGATAATGACGACGAAATTAGTGGTGAGGGAAAAAGTCAGGAAGAATTAGAAAAAATCAAAAAAGAGAGAGAAGAAAAATTAGAAAAAATCAAAAACGAGACAGAAAGAAAATGGTACGGTCATGAAGCCATATCAGGAGAAGAAAACAAAACTACAGAAGCATTAGTAAAGTTTGAATATGCTTCTTTGGTATGGCTTCCGGTATTTTGTCCCGGTCAACCGATTGTATGGGTGACATGTCCTTGGTTGCTCAAACGTTACAAGCAAATTGCTGGTATAACCGCAAATTTACCCAAGCCATATACAGCACCGAAAGCTTTACAAAGTCGTCAAGTTGGCACTAATCATCGAGTTCTATTTTTCAACCTGGGTTTTATCGAAATTGAACATGAAGACAATCTTTATGCTTGGATACCCACTGATACTGATTTAAATCCGGATAACTTACTGGTAGTTGCTGACAATGATATTGCCATGTTGCACGATATGGCACTTTACCGTCAAAGCCGGGTAAAGTTAGCTTCAGAGGAGAAAAAGGTAGAAGGAGGTGCATTTTTTAACGTCGAAGCGTTACCAGAAGGAAGTATTTTAATATTTCCCATCGCTTTGAAGGAAAAAGGTTGGAAACCTTTTGGTGATGGTAAAGAATCCCAAGAACTATATTTTGGTGGATTGGAATCGATTGGATTTGGTCATTGTCGGGTGAGATTAGCAGGAGATTATTAATTATGGGTTGGAAATCTTACGAGTTAGATCGCGAAGCGCAAAAATTGGTACTAGATGCCAAAAAGCGCGATGAAAAATCTCTCAATCAGTCCTATAAAATGCGGATGGCTGTTGCTTATGGATTGGAGCGTTTTTGGGGAGAACATTTGCGTTTGCAAGCTAAAGAACCGGAGAAATCTCAATATTGGAAAGAAACTTGGGATGCATTAGTAGGAATTATGGAACAAGCAGGAGTTTTAATTCCTAACGAAACAGTGAATGTTAACAATGTCAGTCAAATTCAAGCAATGTCTGACCAACTTTGGCAGTTAAAAATAGACGAACAGCGAGTTGCTTTAGCTGTTTTAACGCAACTGTGTGACTGTATTGTTTGGTGGACGCAACGTTATAAGTAAAAGGTGATTTATAAAGTGAATATTAAGACTTTTAACGCTTACGTAGATTGTAGATCCCCCCTTAATCCCCCCTTAAAAAGGGGGGAAGTAATTTCTAGCCCCCCTTAATCCCCCCTTAAAAAGGGGGGAAGTAATTTCTAGCCCCCCTTAATTTTCCCTTTACAAGGGGGAAGTTCTAGCCCCCCTTTTTAAGGGGGGTTGGGGGGATCAGATTTTCTTTATAAATGAACTCTCAAGGATGATGAATCATGGCTATTCCCGATCCTGCGAAAAAAGTACCGATGTTGTTTCGGGCACAAATTAACGGACGTTGCCAAATTCAACGACTCGTTCCCGGTGCAGAAGAACAAGACGCTACACGTTGGGCTTCGGAGTGGGTTGAAAAGACTTATCCCCAACTTCCTGAACCTGCTGCATTTGTTCAAACTCGCACTTATAATTTGACTTGGCGATTTATTACCAATAGCGGACAGGATGAGGGTGTAATTCGTCCTGTAATTGGTGCCAGAGGCTGGCCCCTGTATCCTGGTAGTAGTATGAAGGGTATTTTCCGGCGTGCTTGTACAAAAGAACAAAGCGATCGCTATTGTGGTAAATCTCTCCCTGATGGTGATTTTCAACCTGGTATTTTGCGCTTTCATGGTGGTTATCCTACCAATACTGCTTGGACGGAAGATTTAGTAGATATCGTTCATCCTCAGCAAAATTGGCAAGTTAAGTCTAGTAACAAAGATAGTGGCGCTTTTATTCAGATTTCTCTACATAAACCAGAACTGAGATTTGGTATTTCTAGTAACACTTCCTTAACAGACTCAGAATGGAAAATTATCTGGAGTATTTGGGAAAAAGCCATCTCTACGGGGATTGGTTGCCGTGTCTGCGCAGGATACGGACAACCGTCAAATCATACGGGTAATGTTATTTACCGCACTCAATTGAAAGGTCAAGGGCAAGCAGCCAAGCTCATTGATGGGACAGGAGAGTTTCGAGCTAACATATTTCGAGCAGCGGTACGAGGTCATGCGTTGCGGATTTTTGGCGGACTGACTAATGCAGATATGGCAGATAGAATTGTTGATAATCTGTTTGGTGGGATTCAAGGTGATGCAATTATTGGATTACTAGGAATGAGTTTCCGGGTTCTCAGGGATAATCCCGGAACCTTTGGCAAAGCAGGTTATACCCAACCTACCTACAATATAGAAGGGGAATTAACCTGGTTGTTGGCGAAAAAACTACCTAGCCCAGAACATGAAGAAGCACTGAAAAAATTAATCGCAGCTTTAACCCGATTTGCGATGGTTTTCGGTGGTTTTGGTAAATCATGGCGACGGGCAGACCATCGCTTATTTTATGAAGAATACTACGAAAACGAATATAAATCCCTAATTGGTTGTCATTGGCAATGGTTGGGAGAGCGATCGCTCATCACCGATGTACAAGTCCGCAAGCTCGATCAAGTGGGTGGTTTTATCGAGAAAGTACGGCAAATAGCCCAAGACTGGATGCAACTCCAAGGTAATACTCCCAATCCCGCTCAAATAGCACCTTGGCGAGAAGCATGGCATCCAAGTACAGTGCAAGTATGGGGGCGAGAAGCTGAAAGTGAAGAAGACTCTCAAGCTATCTTTTGGTTGCACAAACCTTATCAAGAGGAAATTCGGGGAATACAATCAGAAGGTTCAATTTATCGCTCCTCTTTAACTGGACAAATGGGGCAAATCGGTAGATTATGGCATCGGATGTATCCTTTAGTTAGATTAGTCAAAAATCCCCAAGATCCAAACGGAAAACCAATTCCAAAAACAACGCCAAAATACTTGGAATTTTTAACTATATTCCCTGATAATTCTACTGAGTCTCGGCAGTTTATACAGTTTCTCAATTCTCAACGAAATCGACCAAATAGTTTTGAAAAACTGTGGTAGCAAGACTAGAAACCGGGTTGATTCTTGGGGAAGAAAAATTAAATTACAAATAAAAATTTTCCCAGTGCGCATGTAGCATTCTAGGCATATGGGTAAATTGTGATTTACGCCTAATGTGAATTAAAATAGCAGGCAAAATCAGGTTTTAGAAATAAACCACAGATGGACACAGATGAACACAGATAGATAATACAATTTTGGATTTTGGATTTTAGATTTTGGAGCCACTGCGCCCTTGCGGGTTAAGAGTGTTGTAGCAAGTGGTGAGGCAGTTGCGGTGGACGGGTTCCCCGGCATAAGCAAACTGCCGAACCCGAAGGGCGTGATTGAGAAACCCTTTGTTGGGTATGGGTTATGTAAATCCATCTGTTGCAATCATTTTTCAAATTGGTAAAATCATCTGTGTCCACCCCCCTCATTCCCACGCCACTTGCTACAACGCGGGAAACCCGCTGCGGGCGCAGTGGCTCCCCTTACAAGGGACGCCAGTTGCAAGGGCGGGGGGAACCCCCCTTCGGGTTCGCCCTTCGGGTTCGCCAGTTAAGCGGGCGCGGGAAACCCGCCTACAGGACTGGTCTCACCAGTCGCCTGGGTCGGGAAACCCTCCGAAGAGCGCTGGACTCACCGCACCGCACTGGCTCGGGAAGACAGAGGAAAAACTTTTATTTATTGTCCATCTGTGGTTCCTTTCCCAAAAACAACTGAGTTATTGCCAATCAGAGGATAACAAAGAGTTTTCTTTCTTTAATTCACATTAAATGTGATTTACCATACTGATACTGTTGGCAAATTTAACGTAGGGTGGGCACTGCCCCAATACGGTTCGGTTAAAGGTTAAAGGTTAAAGGTTAAAGGGGAAAATATGGGGTTTTATCCCTTTCCCCTTTCGCCCTTCCCCCTTAACCGAATTGTATTGGGCACTGCCCACCAATGCTACAAATTGAGATTTTTGGCGATTAGCCAACAGTATCCCATACTTGGGTAATAGACCAATTACCAATTACCAATTAGACCATCTGTCTTTGCATTAACTGAGCAAACAGTCCTTCAACTCGAGCCAATTCTTCAAAACTTCCCTGCTGCACAATTTTACCTGCCTGAAGTACATAGATGCGTGTAGCTGAACGAATTGTACTCAGTCGGTGAGCGATCGCGATTCGAGTTACTTTCAATTCCTCCAAACTTTCACTGACAATCGCCTGAGTTTTGTTATCTAAAGCACTCGTAGCTTCATCAAACAACAAAATTCGTGGTTTCAATGCCAAAGCACGAGCAATCAATAATCGTTGGCGTTGTCCCCCAGAAAGATTGCTACCACCTTCACTCACCACAGTATGCATCTCCATCGGCATAGCGGCGATATCTTCAGCAAACCCAGCCATCCGCGCTGCTTCCCAAGCTTCATCTAATGTAATCTGAGCGCCACCAGCAATATTCTCAAATATCGACGCTGACTGAAGCTGACCATTTTGCAATACTACACCTAGCTGTCGCCGCACTGCGTCCACATCTAACCCGGACAGGTCTTGACCATCGTAAAATATGCTACCAGCTTCCGGCATATCAAATCCTAGCAGCAATCGAAGTATGGTAGATTTACCGCTTCCAGAACTGCCAACAAGAGCAATAAACTCTCCTGGCTCTGCATAAATACTGATATTATCCAGTATCAATGGGCCATCACTGCGGTAGCGGAAGGTAACGCGATCGACAACAATTCTGCCAATGAGTTTGCCAGGATCGGTTTTGCTTAATTCCACTTCTGGTATATTTGTCAAAATTGGCTGGGTGCGTTGCCACTGGGGAATTACTTGCAAAACTTCTGTTATCGTATTGCTTAGGTCTGTGGTTCCCTTGAGAAAGCTATCAAAGGCTGTGTTGAAAGCTAGAAAAGTGCCTAGAGATAGTCCGATAGTTCCTGAATTATTAGCTTTTCCCAGCAAACTAACAGCAAACCAAAATATGATTCCACTTGTCAACGTAGGCATTACTGTATTAAAAAGTACAATTGAATCTTCTATTTGTTGCGTGCTGAGTTCTAGTTTGATTTGCCGACTATAGTTTTTACTCCAAGCGGCAAAGGCACGTTCATGAGCGCCAGCAATATGTAGCTTGGAAATACCATTAATTAGCTGCACCATTTGTCCTAAGATATTTCCTTCTAATTCCAGCATTGGGCGCAGCTTCTGGAAAAGCAATACGCTAGAAATAGTAGTAACTGCGATCGCGACGACAGCTACAGCAACAGCGACAAGAGCTAATTGGAAGCTGTAGTAAAATAATTGACCCAGGTAAAACAATGCGAAGAAACTGCTGATGAGATTTATCAGGCTTCTACCACTGAGTTGGCGGCGGATCGTACTAATTGATGATACGCGGGATTGGAGGTCTCCTGTAGTGTACTGACGGAAAAAGGATACAGGTAAGTTTAGCAGCCGATCCCACACACCTGCTTGACTACAAGCATCCGTAGTTGTTTCCAACCGCAAGAGAGCAAGCCCCTGAGCTAACTGAAACACACCTGTTGCCAAAGCCGCAACTAACAGCCCCAAGCCAACTTGCAACAATAACCCCCTGTCACTATCTGGGATAGCGTTGTCCATCATAATCGCGGTAGCTTGGGGGGTAAGCATTCCCAGTAATGTTACTATAACGCCAGTAAATAAAATAATCAGTATATCTTTCCCTCGTCCTTTGAAGGCGAATTGAAGAAAATCCCAAACTTTGAGAGTTTTATCAGGCAAAGACCGATAAAACATATAGGCAATAGGAGCCAGTGTAGAGGCGACACGCTCATCTACTCTAATGCGAGTTTGCTCAACGGGGTCAAAAATTTCATAGGAAGTTGGAGACTGAGGCAGCAAAGCCATCGGTCGATTATCTTGGAGAGTGTAAGCTACTAGTGGGCCGCAATCCTTCTGCCACCAATTATTCCGTAAAAGTACTCGCCGCATCCGTATCCGTGAAGCCCTGGCAATTGCTTCTAAAGGCTCCTTTACCCGTTTGAGGTTTTCTGAACGAGCAGGAGGGCAAATTTTTATACCCATTGCCTTACCTACCGCACCAGCAGCAACCAACAAAGGCGTACCTTCTAGAAAAAAATCGACCTCTTGGGAATTCAGCGTTGATGCTAGCTCTCCTAGAGCTTCCATGGTAACTTGATGATTCAGACGTTGGCGATCGCGCAACCGCTGCAATTCTTGCTGTATTTCTTGCTCATCTAAAAGATGAACGCACCAGAGTAGTTGAGTATGAAACTCAGATAAACCTGTAAGAATAGTATCTGGGTTGCAGATTTTTGAAGTAGCAACAGTGACAAGCTGCACCTCCTCTTGGGCTGACAACCACATCAGGGAAGTGAGAGGAAACATTCCGACTGCACTTGTCAAAGTCAAATCCTCAAACCCCAGAAAGCAGACAGTTCCTTGTCGAAGACATACCCAACCAGTAGTACCGGATTCAAATTGGAAAGTCTGACTATTGTTGAGAGTATATCGTCTTGACAAAGAAGCCTTCACTTGAATTGCTGGCGTGTCAACTTGCAAAAGAGCAGTACCAACTTGCTGTAACCAACTTTCAACCCAAGCGATCGCTCTTTCATCAGCATTAGCAATTAGCTCTCGGAAACATTCCTGATGTACTTGTAGCAATTCCGTCTTACCTATAGGTACAGCTAGAATCGTGCGTTGTTGATGAAAAGAACCAGCAGCAGTTCCGAAAAGAGCTTCTCCCTGACTAATATTGCATAGATAGCGGCGAGTACCTTCAATAACACCATCTTGAACAGTAACGGCAAACAATGCTATAGAGCCAGACTGAACCACCCAAACTTGATAAGGGTTATCCAGGAGTATCGGCTCATTACCTTTTACCTCGTATAGTTGCCCTTGAATTAACATATTGAGTTAATGGTTAATGGTTAATGGTTAATGGTTAATGGTTAATGGTTAATGGTT
>JBHYDF010000207.1:0-15574 GCA_051861145.1 Nostocaceae cyanobacterium | reverse complement strand
ATTTCTGTCAAAGGCTGGCAGTACGGCTAATTGAGAATGCTGCAAGATGTCAGTTTCTAACGGGTTTGTAGAGACGCGACGCCCTTCGGGTTCGCCAGTCGCCTGCGGAGGGAAACCCTCCCGCAGCGCTGGTCTCACCAGTCGCTACAACGGGGGAAACCCCCCTCCGGGTTCGCCAGTTCCCTACGGCGGGAAACCCGCCTATGTCCCAAGGGGACACGCTACGCGAACAGGACTGGTCTCACCGCAACGCGCAAGCGCGAGAATTTCGCGTCTCTACATAGCCGGAAATTTATTTCACGGCTTAAAGCTGGTGCAAGATATTAGGTTTTTGAGATTAGTGAATTTGTATTTTAGGAAGTCCAAGACTGTTTTTTAACTTGACGTATAAAAATCAATACATTTTTTTCAGTATTAATCAGGTTAAATTTTCCAAGAGGTGGAAAACAATAAACCCAGTATAGTTAAGAATTAAACAGTTGTTAACTTCAAGAATTTTCCAATTATTCTATAATTATGCCAGGTATGGTTTGAAACCATGCTTAATCTTCTATTAGAGAGCAACAAATAATCTCTTTCCTTTGCGCAATCTGGCGCAGACGCTTCACCCTGATCTAGAACAGTCCTACGAGATAGTACACAAACCAGCGTAAGCGTTCATCTCCTCAGCAACTACTCTGGTTTGCAATAAAGTGCAGCGATAGCTTATAAAATAATATAGTTAATAATTTATTTACAGTTGGCTTTTTTACGTCAATTGATTTAATAAATGTATTCTTCATATAGTTGTCAAAGGGAGCATTTAGATATGGATATGCAAGTCCTGAGAGAACGTGCGGGGCTTAGCCGTGCAGAGGTTGCCTTCAGGCTTGCTATCAGTGAAACGAGTGTTCGCAACTGGGAAGCAGGGCGGACAGAACCAACCATGACGCCCAAAAAATATTTAGATGCGTTGCGGTTGTTTAAATGCACACCAGAAGAATTAGCGGCGGCGAGCGAAAAATCAATTAATCAACGCCATAAGCGTAAGCCGGGAAGACCGAGAAGGTTTCCTAATAATCAAGTTAATCAGGTAACTTCTGTTCCTGATCCAACAGCAGCTGAGGTGAGACTTTAACGGCAAAATAATATAAATACGATTATCTCACACCCTTTTCCATAATGGTGTGGGAAAGATTAAGAATTGATACGGCTATAGTAGCGGATGAAAATGGTTGTGAAGACAGCCATCTCAGCTTTGAAGTCTTGACCTCACGACACCTTAACTGGTATTAGATAGATTCTGAGAATATAGGCAACAATTATTTTGATGTTGCCATATTAACATCATGCCGATGAGAAGTTTGCCCGTAGCAGGGGAAGCTGATACTGTTGACGAATCCAACGTAGAATTTGGTAGGCAGTGCCCACCCTACAATTTGAGGTTTTCAGCAATTTGTCAACAACATCGGAAACTTCATGTATGGTAACGGGGTTCTTACAGAAGTTGGGAAAAATAAGGTTAAATTACCTTTGAGCTTTTCCCGCCGATTGCAAAAATTGCTTTTGCAATAGATATATTTAGATTGAGTTTGCGTCTGGTGGAGTTCGTCACTTGAGGTGCAACTCGTGCGATCGCGAAGCGGCTGCTTTTTGGAGCATTGCTAAGGAATTTTCCATAGAAGCACGATAATATTCAAGAACTAATAATCGTACAAGAGGTCTAATGGCAGAAACACTATTCTTCAACGCCCTGCGGGAAGCTATTGATGAAGAAATGGCGCGTGACTCAACAGTATTCGTGCTTGGTGAAGACGTAGGGCATTATGGCGGTTCCTACAAAGTTACCAAAGACCTGTACACAAAATATGGAGAACTTCGAGTTTTAGACACTCCCATCGCCGAAAATAGCTTTACAGGTTTGGCTGTGGGAGCAGCAATGACCGGGTTACGACCGATAATCGAAGGCATGAATATGGGCTTTTTGTTGCTTGCCTTTAACCAAATAGCCAATAATGCCGGGATGCTGCGCTATACCTCTGGTGGTAATTTTAAAATTCCAATGGTAATTCGCGGCCCTGGGGGTGTAGGACGACAGTTGGGGGCGGAACATTCTCAACGTCTAGAAGCCTACTTCCAAGCGGTTCCTGGGTTGAAGATTGTTGCTTGCTCCACACCTTACAACGCCAAAGGACTGCTCAAATCCGCTATCCGTGATAATAACCCAGTGTTGTTCTTTGAACACGTTCTGCTTTACAACTTGAAAGAAAACCTGCCAGAGAAAGAATATTTACTGCCTTTGGATAAAGCAGAAGTTGTACGTCGTGGTAAAGATGTAACAATACTTACTTATTCACGGATGCGGCATCATGTGATGCAAGCCTTGAAAACATTGGAAAAAGAAGGTTTTGACCCAGAGGTAATTGATTTAATATCTCTCAAACCTTTGGATATGGATACTATTGGTGAATCCGTACGGAAAACTCATAAAGTGATAATAGTAGAAGAATGTATGAGAACAGGAGGCGTTGCAGCAGAAATCATTGCCTCAATTAATGAGCGCTTTTTTGATGAATTGGATGCGCCAGTATTGCGGCTTTCTTCCCAAGATATACCAACACCTTACAACGGTACTCTGGAGAGATTGACAATTGTTCAACCAGAGCAAATTGTCGAAGCTGTGGAAAAAATGGTTGCCTTAAGAGTATAGAACAGGGACTAGGGGCTAGAGGCGCTTGGACTAGGGGCGCTTGGACTAGGGGCGCTTGGACTAGGGGCGCTTGGACTAGGGACGCTTGGACTAGGGAATTTAGAAGAGGAATAAATTATTAGACTTATCCGCAAATTAACTTAGAAGCTTTAGAAATCAAGGGTCAAAATTTAATTGATGGATATGTCTATTTCAAACTACTAATTCCTAACCCCTAACCCCTAGTCCCTAACCCCTAACCCCTAGTCCCTAACCCCTAGCCCAAGCGCCCCTAACCCCTAACTTCATAAAAGAACGTTATTATAGCGTTTGTCGCAGCGAGTTATGGTATGCAAAGACAGCGATTGCTACTAGTATTAATTTTAGGCATGGTAATTGCCGCGATTGTGGTGATTAACACAATTCGCGTACCCCAAGGACTGGACTTACGGGGAGGTTCACAACTTACTATTCAGGTAAAAACAACACCAGAAATTAAGCAAATCACTGAACGAGAACTGGATGCTGTTAAAAGTGTAGTTGAACGTCGTGTTAATGGTCTTGGTGTCTCTGAACCAATAATCCAAACAGTTGGAGATGACAAGGTTTTAGTGCAATTACCAGGTGTTAACGATCCAGAACAAGCGGAACGAGTGCTGGGAGGTACAGCACAGTTAGAGTTTCGCCAGCAAAAGCCGAATACGGAAACACAACTTTTTGCTTTAAGAACATCGCAAATTGAATTGAAAGCCAAGCAACAGGAGTTGAAAAAGTCTCAAGATACGCAAGCAATTCAAAAGAATCAAGAAGCGCTTGAGAATAATAATCAGGCGATCGCCCAATTGTTTGAAAGTACAAACCCACCCCTAACAGGTCAATTCCTCCAAGATGCCTATGGCGAACCTACCAACAGCCAAAACTGGGATGTTGCCATTCGTTTCGACCAAAAAGGCGGTGAATTATTTGCCCAAATAACCAAAAATCTTGCCGGAACTGGTCGCAGTATCGGGATTTTTCTTGATAATGAACTCCTTAGTTCTCCTATAGTCGGACCGCAATTTGCCGCCACAGGTATTACTGGCGGTGCTGCTGTAATTCAAGGTGATTTTACACCACAAGAAGCAAATGTTTTAGCCGTGCAGCTACGTGGTGGAGCATTACCCGTACCCGTAGAAATTGGTGAGATCCGCACCGTTGGCGCAACTTTGGGTCAAGACAGCATTCAAAGTAGTATTAAGGCCGGAGTTGGTGGTCTGGTTTTAGTATTAGTATTTATGGTGGTTTACTATAGACTACCGGGACTGATTGCGGATTTAGCGCTAGTAATCTATGCTCTCCTGACTTGGGCTAGTTTTGCTTTGTTAGGTGTTACTCTCACACTACCAGGAATTGCCGGTTTTATCCTCAGTATTGGTATGGCGGTTGATGCTAACGTACTCATTTTTGAGCGCACGCGGGAAGAATTGCGAGCAGGTAAAACCCTGTATCGTTCTGTGGAATCTGGCTTTTATCGTGCATTTTCTAGTATTTTAGACAGTAACGTTACAACCTGGATTGCTTGTGCTGCCCTGTTTTGGCTAGGTTCTGGTTTGGTGAAAGGCTTTGCTTTGACCTTGGCTGTGGGTGTAGCAGTGAGTATGTTCACAGCAGTTACCTGTAGTCGGACGTTCATGTTTATAGCAATTACAATTCCCTCCTTACGGAAGCCAGAACTATTTTGCCCAAACCTGCCAGCCCTAAATAAGAATAAGGCAGAGGTGGCAAAATGAAACTGAGTATCAACAAATCGCGATCGCTATGGTGGGCTATTTCTTGCGCCATCATCCTTGCTGGTATCATCTCAATGGTGATTTCCTGGCAACAAATTGGCGCACCCTTACGCCCCAGTCTAGATTTTGTCGGTGGTACACGCTTGCAGTTTGAACGAGATTGTACCAAACCAGGTAACTGCGACCAACCAATTGATATCAACGTCGTTCGGAATGTAGCACAAGAACTAGGTTTGGGTGACAGCAGCATCCAAATTGTCGCTGACAATAATACACGTAAAGAGAATGGAGTATTAATTCGTACCAAAGCTTTGGGTGTAGAGCAGCGTACCCAGTTGCAAAACGCCTTGAGCGAAAAAATTGGAGCCTTTGACCCGCAAAAAACGCAAATTGATACCGTTGGTCCGACTATTGGGCAAGAACTGTTTAGAAGTGGTGTAATTGCTCTCGTCGTTTCCTTTGTTGGTATTATTGTTTACTTAACTTTCCGCTTTCAACTTGATTACGCCGTCTTTGCCATCATTGCCCTATTCCACGATGTTTTGGTTACAGCCGGGGTTTTCTCAATTCTCGGTTTGGTAGCAGGTACGGAAGTAGATAGCTTATTTATTGTCGCCCTGCTTACCATTACAGGTTTCTCTGTAAATGACACCGTAGTGATTTATGATCGCATTCGTGAGACACTGACAATCAATCCCAATCGTGCGATCGCCGAGGTTGTAGATGATGCAGTCAACCAAACTTTAACACGGTCAATCAACACAACGTTGACAACCTTACTGACATTATTTGCCATCTTTCTGTTTGGCGGAGAAACTCTGAAAAACTTTTCTCTCGCTTTGATTATTGGCTTCGCGATGGGTGCTTATTCCAGTATTTTCATCGCTAGTACTCTCCTGACTTTGTGGCGGGAACGCAAAGGCGAATCAGTAGTTCCTCAAACAGTCGAGTCTGCTGATAATTAGTCATTAGTCATTAGTCATTAGTCATTAGTCATTAGTTATTCTCCCCTCCCCTCGCCTATGGATGAATCAGAACAACTCATTAACAGTGAAAACTCTGACGTATATTTTGCTCAACAAGTGCAAAAGCTACATAGACTTACAGTATATAGTAGGTGGTTGTTTGTTGCCTGTTTGTGGTTGTTTTTAGCTCCTTTATGCTTGTGGGAACTACGTGGAGAGATTGCTCTGTGGCGACAATATTTTACCTGGGTAGCAGTGCGATACGGTCTTTTCTACCATCCACTTGCTACTCTTGGTCTATCTTTTTGCATAGGTATGACAGTCGCGGTTTTAGTTTGGCAAAGCCGGAATATTATATTGGGTTTACCGCAACAAGAAAAGGAACGCTTAGAACAACAAGTATGCCGGATACGCCAGCAAGGGCCTAGTCATCCCCTCTGGAAGTGGGTTTGTCAGTAAATCTTGATATATTAGCTGGAAAAAATAGTTGTTATAGATACAATAAAGGCTGTATTTTGCAATCAACGAGTGAAAGTTAGCAAAGATACTGCCTTATAGAGTTATTTTATGAATTCTCCTCAAATACAATTTAGCGATCGCAAATCGGAAATAGACCTTTACCAACTCCAACAGTTATTGAACATTGCAGCTTTTTGGGCAAAAGGACGCAGTATTGAGGATTTGGGTATAGCCATTGCCAACAGTGATCCCGTAATTACCATTGGGGATGAAAAACAACTAATTGGCTTTGCTAGGGCAACTTCCGATGGTATATATCGTGCCACGATTTGGGATGTTGTAATTCATCCAGAATATCAGGGTATTGGTTTGGGAAGTAAGTTAGTGGAAACCGTTTTGAGCCATCCGCGCATTCACAGAGTTGAGCGCGTATACTTAATGACCACTCACCAGCAGCAGTTCTATGAAAAAATAGGCTTTCAAAAAAATTCCACCACAACTATGGTGCTTTACAATCAGTCTAACCTTGGTTCCCTTCCGGCTATGGAAATCCAGCTTCAGGAATAACTTGGGTTGATAACTCCAGCTTGAAAAATCTGATGGGCGGTCAAATTTAACTCTGGAAATGTTGGTGATTTGATGCAGTCATCGTTTTTGAACTGGCTTACCTGATACTCACCTTCAACCAATGAGTAAAGCGAAATAGTTGGTTGTTTTGGGTTTCCGAGGAACTTACGACCCCCAAGAGCAAGATAATCTACAATCCAGTATTCAGGAATTCCAATTCCTTCATACTCACCATATTTTTTGTAGTAATCATCACGCCAATTGGTGCTAACAACCTCAACTACTAGGGCTACAGATGTTCCTTGAGTAACAGTTGATTCTTTTTTCCAAAGCGGTTCCTTTGCCAGATTAGGACGGTTTAATATCAGCACATCTGGTGAATAAGCTGATTCAGTTTCGGGTGATTTGACTAACGCTGTTTTGGGTATGGAGTAAGGAAGATTCAGACGGACATATTCTAAAGTGAATTTTTCAGCCAAAAATCCAACTATATCTTCATAATCGCCTGTAGGCTGCGGCATTTTAACAATTACTCCATCGTGCAATTCATAGCGTCCATCTTCTGGTTTCCAATTTACAAATTCTTCAAATGTTACTCGTTTGGATAAAGCTGGAGTCATGATTGCTTACTTTCATATCTTTGAACCACAATTTTTCGTAGGGGCGGGTTTAGAGACATCCTTTCGGCTTTATTTAGAGATTGAAACAAAACCCGCCCCTACAACTCGCATTTACAGCAAGTTTCATATCTTTGAACCACAATTTTTCGTAGGGGCGGGTTTAGAGACATCCTTTCGGCTTGAGTTAGAGATTGAAATAAAACCCGCCCCTACAATCGTTAGAGATTGAAACAAAAGCCGCCCCTACAACTCGCTAGGTTTGTCTAGATTTTTCTAGATTTTGAGGAGCGGTATAGATACTTGCAATCTAATAATATCCTCAGTCTGTTCTTTTTCTTGAGGATATGTTATAATTTCCAGCTTACCCCTCATCACTTCTAAGATAGTTTGATTGAGTAATAGCTGCATTCCTGGCGAAAAAGCAGCATTTTCCTTATCAGCCTCACTATGAGTATCTTCCGATGTAATTAAATCTACCGGCTCACTTTCAGGAATAGCATGTTTTGGCACATCTAGCCAAATGTGAACTAAATTACTTGTAGGTGAGGCTTGGGAAGAAATACAGATACTACCTTCCTCCATCTGAGTAACAGCAGTTTCAATCAAATTGATTAAAACTTGTCTTAGCCAGCGGTGATCTGCCAGAATTTGAATTTCTGGTTCAGGAAGCAACATTTTAAAGCGAAAATTGCGATTTTCCGCCAGCATGTAAGTTGAGTCATAAACTTCCTGCAACAATTCGGCTAGCGATCGCGACTGAATATCTAACTTGTTAGTACCGTGTTCCAATCTGGCAACACTGAGAATTTCATCAAGAATTTTTAGTAGCTTCAGCGCTCTTTCATGAGCTTGTTGAACAAATTCTCGTTCTTCTTCCGGATTTTCACATAAATCTGCCAAAATTAATTGATGCAAACCAATTAAACCATTAATTGGTGATCGCACTACGTGGGTAGTCCGCGCTAAAAACCCCGCTTTAAACTGGCTCATTTCTTGCGCCATTTCATAAGCCAGTTGGGTTTGCTTTATCTGTTCCTGAAGTTCTACTACATCCTGTTTTTCGTTGGGTGTTATCAGGGATGAACTAGATAACCTCTTTGCCCGCATCAATAATCCACGAAAACTCACCCCTAATAATAGTCCTGCTCCTAGATATGCCCAGTTACTCCAATTCATAATTTGATAAATTTTCACTTCTTAATTGACCACAAAGATGCAAAATAATGCTCTAGAGTTGCCATTCTCTTAGAACAAGTACTTTGCGTATTTTTTCAAGCCGCAAGTTTGCCGGTTTAATCTCAGCTTGAAAAGAAAAGTTTGGAGATTTTTCTACTCAGCACCCAGTACAAAATACAGCCGTGTCTAATCATCGTTGCACCCTCGTATTTATTCCGGCTCCTGAGTTGCTGTCTAGGAGCTTTGTTGGAGAAATTTTACTCCTTATTTCGGGAATTTAGCAATTGGGCGAAAATCCTCCAATTATAGGATTAGGACGAAAGCAGAAGTCAGGTAAAAACGAACCACAAAGAACACAAAGGGCACGAAGAAATAAGAGTTTGAGAGAGTTTTTGCCTAAGTCCTAAGAATGTGGTAGAGCTAATTGCTGAAAAACTCAATTTGTAGTATGAGAGCATCTCTATTTTGCCAAAATACCTGTGAAAGAGTCTTCCCAGTCCTCTTGTAGAGGACTTCAGCTTTCAGACAGGCACTTAAGTGCCTGGCTGGCTATTCTGGCTGGCTATTCATACTGGCTATTCATACAAAATTGGGATGCTCCCCAAGATGTCAGGATATTTATTTTCTATCGTTTTTACCCACTTTGACAAGGCTACCCCTACGGTAAACCTGTATTGCACCCTATTTGGAACTGCTATAAATCTGATAAAAAAGCTTCATAACTCTAACTTAATTCCACCTTGCCGCAAAATCTGCCAATTCATTCCATTCCATTTAGCAACAGTGGAAGGTACGCCTTTCCCAGGAGTTTCATTCTCAAATTCCGTCGCGGCTAAAGTCAGAACATCAGGAAATTGTGCATCAATTTCTGCCATTGTCTGCAAGGCTGGCTGACCTGATAAATTGGCACTAGTGGTAGCAAGCGGCCCAGTTTGCGCCAAAATTTTTTGAGCGATCGCACAGTCAGGAACTCGTATACCAATTGTCGTTGGATCGATAGGATTCATTGCTTTTGGCACTCGCGCCGAAGCTGGTAATACTAAAGTTAGCGCACCTGGCCAGTGCTTTTTCGTAACTTCCTGCCAAATTTCATACTCTTCATCATTACCTGTGACAAAAGGCCAGAGTTCCTCTGCACTAGCTGCCATTAATATTAAAGGTTTATCTTGACTGCGTTGTTTAGCTGTAAAAATTAACTCTCCTTGCTCTGGTAAAGCTGCCAATGCAGGAACGGTATCTGTAGGAAAGCTAACTAATTTACCTGCGCGTGCGCCACTTACAAGAACTTCAAAGGAAACTTGGGTCATATCAACAAAGTTAGGAGTTAGGAGTTAGGAGTTAGGAGTTATGAGTTTTAAATTATGAATTATAATTATGAGACTTTTTATCATTCATAATTCCTCACTCCTAACTCATAACTCCTAATTATTAAACTTTTTATCATTCATAACTCCTAACTCCTAACTCCTAACTCCTCACTCTTTCTTATACGCAAGAGCAAAGCGTTCAATTCCAGCTAAATCGGCATGAATTTCAATATTGCAATAACTGCCGTGATTTTGCAACATTTCTCGTACTGTATCTGCCTGTCCAGCCATCATTTCTATAAGCCATACCCCACCTGGTTGCAGATAGGCGGGGGAAGTTTCAATTAAATGGCGAATACAATCCAGACCATCAGCACCACCATCTAAAGCTAAGTGTGGCTCATGGTCAAGAACTTCTGGTTGCAAGGTAGACAAGATACTGGTGGGGATATATGGCGGGTTCGATACCATACCGCTAAACTGTCCTTTTAGGGACTCCAAGGGTTCCCACCAGGAACCTTGATAAAATTGTATACGGTGGGTAAAACCTAAGTTCTGAGCATTTTGTTGAGCGATGGCAAGCGCCTCACTAGAAGTATCTACAGCATGAATTGTCGCCTCTCGAAAAACATCTGCTAGGGCGATCGCGATCGCTCCACTGCCAGTTCCTAAATCTACCCAGTGTCCTTGTTGCAAATGTAAACTTTCTTTGCTTTTGTGAACGCCTGCAACGGCGATATCAATCAGGCACTCTGTTTCTGGTCTAGGAATCAAAACCGCAGGAGAAACAGCGATTTTAAATTGTCGCCAAGGCGTAACTTTTGTAATGTACTGCACTGGCAAACGGTCATTTAATCGCTTCTGCCACAACGCTTCTAATTCTTCTAAAGGCAACTGTAGTTGGATTTGCGGCCAGTCTTTAAACGACTCCAAACGTAGTGCCAAACGGTCTAAACCGGTTATCTCTTGCAATAGCCAATCGACTTCAGCAGGAGGGACATTAGAAGCGATCGCTGTAAGTATTGCTTCTTGACGCCAGTGCCAAAGTTGTAAACCAGAAATTTTTTTTGGCTTTTTATTCGCCATTGCTCAACCTTAGATGCAAACCCTTATTTTTTCGGACTTGATCCAGTAGAAGGCTTGACTGTTGATGATGGGTTGGAAGCAGGTCTGACAGAGGAGTTTGGTGCTTTATTGTTTGACTGATTGCTGATATATTGCAAGCTATCTGAGGACGGCACTAAGGTAACTTGGTTTAACCAGCCATCATTTTTTTCCTGCAAAGTTTTAATTATGCTGTCGATGTCCACTACCTGAATTTCTGCTTTCGGAACTTGTTGCTTCACCTGATTCAACAAATTCTGCGCATCTTTTTGACTTAGAAATAGAGGAATAACATCCTTTTTGTCAGAACGCCGTTGTACTGATACATACCCTTTTTCTGCCGATTTGACGATAAATACGGGTACATTAGGAAACTGCTTTACTTGTTGACCTTTTTGGCGTAGTAATGCCATTGCTCCCTCAGTTTCCTGCTTTGCTGGTTGGAAGTCAAATACAACACGGTCTGGTTTGTTAATATTTTGTCGAAATATCTGATAGATTTGCCCCATTGGCACTGCTCTGACTTGCAGGGTTTTCACCATTTCCGCTAACTTCGGGTCTTTTTCTTTCCGCAATAGGTCTATAAAACCCTGTGCTTCTTGCCCGTTCATAAAGACATCTGCCACCGTAGTTGGTTTTTGTCCGTTTTGATTTGCAGGCACGGTACGAGTTAGCGGTACTCCTTGAGGGTTAGTAACCAAAAACACTGGTACTTCATTCAGTTTCTGTGTTATTTGTTGTTCTGGTAATGCTAGAACTGGGGCATTTCCGCTAAAAACTGTTGCCAGCAGAGTACTCCCCACTACACCCAATGTTGTGCCCCAGCGAACCAATGTTTTCATGACTTCTCCTAGCATCAATATTTCAATTCAATCGAGATTTTAGTTAGATTTGCACACAAGCAACTAGTTTCAGTTATAGTATCGTCTTCGCTAGTTAATCGTGCTGTTGTTTGTTTGTCAATTTCGGTTTGAGATTGACTGCGAAATTCTGTAGATAGATGCCTAATATTAGGATGTTCAGAGCGAGGAGAAGTTTCCGCGCTCTTGAAAGACGACAAATGCCATTTTATTGCCTTTCCTAGCCATAGTTGACGCTAGAGAAAAATAAACGTTCCGCCTGTCATGCTAAAAATAATGTGCTTAAATCTACAGATATTCTCAAACCATTAGAATTTGTCTTTTATACCTGAAAATAAGGCAAAATCGCAAAATTGTGCAGTTAATTTTTACGGGTAAATAACTAAGTTCAGAGCAAATCTAATTACTGCTAAGTTCTTTCGCTGAGCTTACATTAAAACATAGTCAATTTTTATGGTTTTTATTAGAGTAATTCTAGAAATAAAAAACCCTAGAACCGTTCATTTGCTCTAGGGCTTAATTATTAATATAGAAGTCGGGATGACAGGATTTGAACCTGCGGCATCCTGCTCCCAAAGCAGGCGCGCTACCAAGCTGCGCTACATCCCGGCAATTTTATTTTACTACAGGTTTGGTTATTTGACCCATCCCTGTTTTCACAAAGCCGCTACGCTATACTATCATCCTTTGCGGCTTTTGGCAATATCTTCGAGATTTTCTTATCCTAATTGATACTTTCACGTTTAAAAGGATACTGTCAGCAATTGCGAAAAACTCATCTTGTAGGTGGGGCTATGCCCTACAATTACTGAAAATCCCAGGTTGTAGGCACTGCCCACCTGAAAATCCTAAATTGTAGGGTGGGCACTGCGCACCTTTTTGGCTAATTGGTGGGCAGTGCCCACCCTACCTGAAATTTGCCAACAAAATTTTAGAAGCTGTGGGCTTTTTACTTCGATGATTGTCAAATCGCGTTCAAAAAATAAGCCTTCGCTATTATAGCTGACTTTATAGTGAAAAGCTGCTTTATTTGTAATGGTAATTATTGAGGATACCAAAACATACCTTTAATGCCTTCTGGATCGGACATGAAACCCAGACTGCGGTAGAAGTCTACAACATGGGGATCGGCGAAGAGAGTAACATTGCTAATTTCTTCACTCCTAAGTTTTTTGAGAACGTATTTCATTAGCGCCTTACCGAGTCCTTTACCTTGAAAGTCCGGATGAACTACCACATCCCAGATGGTGGCATTAAAAGCGTGATCTGAGGTAGCACGGGCAAAACCAATGAGCCGCCTTTTATTTCCTCGTACTTGCCACATAGAGGCTACGAGAAAACTATGCTCAATAGCTTTTTTAACTTTTCTTAAAGGACGACGTGACCAACCGACAGCATCACAAAGTTCTTCGAGTTCATACAGGTCGATATCTCGCTCCGTACTAAAAACGATGCGATCTGTACTAGGGCTGGAATTGCCTGAAGCATCCACTGTATGTTCTTCAAAGGGAGACGTCCTAGTTGTTGCGATCGGTTCAGAAGTACTAAACCAAGTTTTCCAAAAACCCATGCCAGCCTGGTTCGGGTAGTATAACTGAATTGGTTTCTATTGAAAGAGTGTTGATTAACGTTTAACTGAATCACCCATCTTTATATCTCCTCTACTCCCAGCTTGTGAGTGTTGTCGAGATTTGCAATGGAAGTTCTCAGTAAGCGCTTATTTCACACCAATCATTTTCAACTTTAGCATTTTGTGGTAAAGGCTAGGAAAAATTAACCAAAAGGGCAACAATCTGAAACCGAATTGTCCATTATTCCCGAATCAGGCAGAGGGAAGAGGGCGGAAGTGTAAAGTTAATAATTACACTAAGATTACTATTCTCCTGTCCAATGGCAGGGACAAAATAAACACTGTATCGATACTGAATTTCCTTAACTAATGACATAGATTTTTCCTTCTGCCTTCAGCATAACTGCCTTCTTAAAGCAAGCAAGTCTTACCCCCCAACGATGGCTTCTGGTTTAAAATCTTCAACACTAGAACTTCTAAAGCGCTTTAACCGCGCCTTTCCCCAGTTTTACGAGCAATTTGTTAGCAGTGAAATTCAACTGCAAAATTTGCGCTTAGCCTACCGCCTCTATAAAACCAGACGTGCCGTCATCGAGTTGAAACCGGAAGGTAGCAAAAGTGCTTTGCATTTTGCTTACCGTAACCAATCGTTTCTCCTCAGTGATATTTTTGGTGTGCTGGCGGCTTATGGTCTGACAATTCACGGTTTAAGTTTATACGGTCAGATCCGACCGCCGATGTTAGTGTTTGTCAAACTACTGGTATCTCGTGGTAGCAAAGCTTTAACCGACAAAACCTCAGAAAATGTCTGCCGTGCGATTCGGGAGGCTTTAGCAGGAAGGTTTGAGGTAGAAGAGATGCTAGCAGTAGAATTCAATCTTGATGCTGGCTTAGAGCAAGTACAAACCGAGTTTTACGTCGATCCAGTTTTCCATCTTCCTGCCTTAGTGATTGAAGCCGACAACCAACCGGGATTATTTTACAAAGTGATGTACGCGATTTGGCAGGAAGACCTTTTAGTAGTCAATGCGAATTTGCTGGTTTGGCGAGGACGTACACGCCTAATTCTCTATTTGTTAGGGCCTAATGAAAGCCTAATCCCGGAATATCTAGGTCACAAAATTGCCGAAGGAGTACGACAGAGGTTGTTGAGTAAATGAAACAAGTTAGGAGTTAAGAGTTAGGAGTTAGGAGTTAGGAGTTAGGAATGAGGAGTTAGGAATGAGGAGTTAGGTAGAGACACCTCGCAAAGGAAGTGTGTAGGGGAGTTAGGAGTTAGTTGTCAATTGTTAACACAACTTTAAACTGTGAATTAATAAAATTCCTAACTCCTGTAGGCCGTGTGCATTTGGAGAGATATCTCGTCATCAAACCAATAAATTGTCGCCCAAATGCTTCGCCCCTACCACTCCTAACTCCTAACTTTTAACTCCTCACTCCTAACTCCTAACTCATAACTCCTAACTCTTCACTTTTCCTATTCAGTCGCACCCACCGTAAGGGGTACGATAGAAGTATGGCAACCATCGAAATCCTGGGCGTTCCACACGCATACGAACTCACTGCTCCGACCTCCTATCCCCATACTCTCGTGTTTATTCATGGCTGGCTCAACAGCCGTGGATACTGGCAACCTGTGATTTCCCGCCTTTCGGCGGATTTCCAGTGTCTGTCTTACGATTTAAGGGGTTTTGGTGAATCTCAGTCGAAGCTAAAAACTGACTTTAGTCGCGAAGGAGTTTCTTTCAGCCTGAGTTCTACAGGTCGTGGTGACTTTGTTAATCCTTTTGATTCTCTTTATAAGCCATCTGCCTACGCTCAGGATTTAGCTGTTCTATTGGAACAGCTTAATATTACCAGCGCTTGGCTCGTTGGTCACTCTTTGGGAGGGACGATCGCCCTCTGGGGAGCAGATCAGCTACCTGATGTTGTTCAGGGAGTTATCTGTGTCAACGCCGGTGGTGGTATTTATCTGAAAGAAGCTTTTGAGCAGTTTCGCTCAGCAGGTCAAAAATTGCTGCAAGTCCGTCCTCGCTGGCTTAGCCAAATACCTTGGATTGATTTGCTTTTTACTAGAGATAATGTAGCACGTCCTTTGGAACGCTATTGGGCGCGTCAAAGGGTGATTGATTTTGTTGTCGCTGATCCGGAAGCAGCTTTGGGAGCATTGCTAGACTCAACTACGGAGGAAGAAGTAAACTACTTACCCCAGTTGGTATCCCAACTGAAACAACCAGTTTATTTCCTAGCTGGTGCAAACGATAAGGTGATGGAACCTAAGTACGTCCGTCACTTAGCAAGTTTTCATCCGCTGTTTCAATACTGTGGCGATAACGTTATTGAAATTCCTAATTGTGGACACATGGCAATGTTAGAACAACCAGAGGCGGTTGTTACTCACATCCGCTCTATTGTTGCTCAGTATGAGCATATAAAGAGTGGGAGTAGGGAGTAGGGCATCGGGCATCGGGCATCGGGCATCGGGCATCGGGCATCGGGCATCGGGCAT
>JBHYDF010000206.1:0-15616 GCA_051861145.1 Nostocaceae cyanobacterium | reverse complement strand
TACAATCTACGTAAGCGTTAAAGGTCTTAATATTCACTTTATAAATTACCTCTTATGAATTTGTAAATTAAAATATCAAAATTAAAGTTTCTAATCCAAAATCCAAAATCTAAAATCTAAAATGTTCAGACCTCAACGCATCGAACCCAACCCCGGACAAGAATCTGTTTGGGACTATCCCCGTCCTCCTCGCCTTGAGGAGACAAACAAACATATTCAGATTATTTTTAACGGTGTCACCATTGTAGATACCCACCGCGCTAAACGAGTTTTAGAAACCAGTCATCCACCCTCTTACTACATCCCTCCAGAAGATATCAAAATGGAATACCTAATCCAAACACCACAATCTAGCTTTTGCGAGTGGAAGGGAGGTGCTGTTTACTACACAATTCGTGTTGGTGATAAAGAAGTGCAAAATGCTGCCTGGTTTTATCCCAACCCCACACCTGCTTTTGCATCTCTAAAAGACCATGTAGCTTTTTATGCCCACCTGATGGAAGCTTGCTATGTGAATGGGGAAAAGGTACAACCGCAACCAGGGAATTTCTATGGTGGTTGGATTACGAGTGATGTAGTTGGACCGTTTAAAGGTATTCCCGGTAGTTGGGGATGGTGATTCTGAGTTAGGAGTTAAATAAAAATGATATCCCGGTAAATTTATCGACTTACTGGGAATTATTTTTATTTTAAAGCTGGTGAAGGAAGGCGATCGCTACCTAATTCATCTGTATATAGGGCAAAAATATGTTTCACACTATCCTCTGTTTTACCAGTGACTGATTTCTTTTTACTGCTGTGGGCAGTCACACCTACCCTAATGCTGTTAGTTTACTACTATTGGCGCATTAAGAATGCACCATCTGTGCTGCGGTTGCTGTTATTTTTTTTGGCCGGGGCGATATCTGGTTTAGTTGCCCTCAGCTTACAATGGGTTGTGGAAACGCAGCTAAACGAATTTGCAGAGTGGCGGAAAATGAGGCGCACTCTAGCAGGAGTTGCCCTACGGCAATTAATGCAGGTAGGTCCAATTGAAGAAGGCTGTAAGTTAGCAGCAGTAGTTGTTTTAAGTTGGTATTTCCAACGCAAGTATAGATTACGTCCCAGTACAATTTTTCTCTTTACCATAGCCGTTTCCTTGGGATTTACTGCCCAAGAAAACTGGCTTTATCTTTTCAATGATACGGCATCAATTTTTGAGCGTGCGATCGGTACTCCAGTTCATGCCATGTTCGCTGCACCCTGGGGGTATGCTCTGGGAATATGTTTAGGGTCGAATATTCGCTTACGTAGATACACTCAAAATATTCCCAGAGCTTGGTTAAATTCTGTTATTTGCCATGCTTTAGTGAATGTTTTATCTAGTGCTTGGCGTTATCCACAACCCTTGTTTTACCTTAGCTATGGCTTATTTCCTTTTTTGTTATGGATGTTTTGGCGACTAGAGCAATTATTGCGGAAAGTGCAAGGATTAGCACCCATAACGCTGATAAGTGGCCATACATCCCAGCACCGTCTTTGGCAACGAGGTTTGGTGCTGTTTACCCTGATGTTAGGTGGAAATGCTATTTTTGGGCTATTTCTTTTAGCAAGAAGTCTTGATACTTTTGGTTCTTCGCGACTTTTTTACCCTGATGGTTTTTGGTTTATAAGCCGCTTCTTGCTCAATCTCAGTTTTGGACTGATAGCATGGGGAATTTATCGCTATTTGCGCTATTCAGCACGTCGGCGCTATCTTTAAAATCGGCTATTTTTTTAAATAGCTAACAATTTACGTGCTAATGGTTTGGGAGTAAAACTTAATGCCAGTGCTGCTAGAGTTCGGAGGTTAAATTTTTGTTGGCTGAGAGCGTGCAAAAGTAATGCTCTTGCTTCTAGTACATTTTCGGCTCGCAATAAACCAATAGCTAAAGTTGTGTGTGCGTGTAACCATTTTGTCCTAAAATAGCCGTGAAACTGTTGTAATCCTTCTTCTTCCATAAACTGATGGAAACAAAAGATACTTGCCTTTGCACCCCTAATCTTAGCTTGGGCATTTTGACTGCCAATAATCATAGTTTCTGCAAGTGAATGCACACGGTATTTACTTAATCTTTCCGGGCAATAATATGCACCACGACCAGTTTGACAAGCTAGGAAAGTTAAGTATAAATCCCAAAAAGGCCCTGCTTGAGGCGCAAAATTATTCCAGTTAATAGCATTTTTACGAATGACTGCTGCTACTGCGCTGGGTATAGCCTGATCGACCAAACCAATTTTATAAAAAGGTTTATAAACGCCTTCTTGGAGTTGGTCTCGCTTCCAAAGCCGAGTACATTCTTCAGTAGCAGTATAATCAATGTTGCTATCAGCATCGATGATGTAGTGGTCGCTGAAAGCTAAGACTAAATCTGGATTAGCATCAAGCTGGGGAACAAGTTTTTCTAAAAAGTTCTCGTTCCAAATATCATCATCGTTCAGACTGGCAATATATTTTCCTCGTGCTTCTTTAATAGCACTGACAATATTCCGGGCTACTCCTAAATTCCTAGCATTGCGCCTAAATCTAATGCGTGGATCACCAAAAGATTCAACAATTGCTTGCGGACTTTCAGAACTACAATCATCTGTCACTATAATCTCAATGTTTTGATAAGTTTGGTTGAGAGCGCTTTCAATCGCTTGTTTGAGATAGATTGAGCGATTGTAAATTGGCATAATGATGCTGACTAGAGATTTTTGTGAATCCATGTTTTGTGTCATAGTCCTCAATAATTACGAAAAATTACGCTTGGGTTCTGTTTTTTATGAACATAAATAAGCTGGTTTTTTGGTTTTTTGCAGGACACCCATAATTGACTTAACCGTAAATCATCAGGAGCAAACAACATCTAAGTAAAATCATCAGGCAAATAAACAACCAATCCTTTATTTATGACGTTATTTACTTAAAAAAGTTGCTTTAAAAAATATATATTTTGAGGTAAATAATATTATTTATTCAAATCAATTGCTAATTTTATTAAGATAAATACTCCACATTACATCATATACAACAGCAAAAAACAATAATTTTTTTGAGAACATCCCATTTTGTAAAAAGACCCGCAGGTTGTAAGCCTGGGGCTATTATAGACAAAGCCTATCTTCCCAAGCTAAGACATATTTAGCCGTTATCTTGTCAGGATTTTTACGTGTAGAGACACCTTTGCAATATGTGGCTACAAAATTGAAATGCTCCCATTATTGTTGGCTATATAGCATTAATTAATAGTATTAACTGCCCATTTTTATAGATTCTATTTTTTAGATAGAAAGTAAAAAATAGCACAGTTATGGAAGCAAATTAATACATAATCTTGATTATATTTACCAAAAATACAAATATATCCTCCTAAAGTAAGAAGATACTCAATTTTGCTGCCAAAGAATAAATAATTCTCTGAATATATTTTTATCTTTTGATTCTGTGAGCCTTACTACAATAGTCTGCTGCTTTCAAGAGTGAGAAAGATTCAAGGGGAAGCGTATATAGCTAATATTACTCATCAAAAGCATTAGAGCTATGCTATTTTTCCAAAAATGACAAAATTAGCTACAAAAATTAGAACTTATGCAAAAACCGGGTTAATATTATAACGAAATTATCTCGAAAACGAATTGCTTTGGTCATCTTGCATCAGTCCTGAAAATAAAAGCGGAACAAAAAAGTACTTTGTTCGTCATTACAAAGCACTCTGACAAAATCGCGTAATTAAAGTAAAAATAGGGCGGGCAAGATGCCCACCCCACAATAGATTTATTATTCTTGTGGGGTGGAGCGGAGCCGGAGACGCTCCGCCTCCGGAGAAGTTGCCGGGAAGATGTTCTTTCCGGCAAACTTCGGAGCGTCTCGCCCGCCCTAGTTACAAAAAGAGCATTTTATGTTTAATTAAGCCGATCTAAATTATAGTCGCAGCAAAACTGGCTGATTTTCTGCAACATTCATAGAGTTTGACTGTGGCTCAGTGCAGTAAATTTCACAAGAGTTATTCGGACTTTCAATCAATTTGACTTTATAAAGCTTAGCCCCCAATTCTTGAATGGGCGATCGCAATAAATTAGAGATATGAAGCGCGATATTTTCAGCGGTGGGAACGACTTCGGCAAAGTACGCAATGTCTTTGTTTAAAAAAGTGTGGTCGAAAGGCTCAACCACATAATTTTCTATAGCTTGATTCAAAGCACCTAAATCTACTATCATGCCAGTGCGCGGGTCAATTTCCCCTTTCACTGTTACTTCCAGATGGTAATTATGCCCATGACCATGAGGACGGGCACATTTTCCATAAACCTGAAAATTATCTTCGTCATTCAGGTCAGGATGCGCTAACCTGTGAGCGGCACTAAAGTGAGTACTGACGGTGAGATAAGCTTCCATTCCGTTTCCCATATAATCTGCCCAAAGTTGAGGATGTTCAAACAACTGCACGCGGACTAGAGGCAAGTAGGGTGTTAACCGCTGCCAGATAACCCGTGCAATATTCTCTGTTGTGGGCAGAGTTTGTTGAAATTCTGACCACACATCGTTGAGATAGGAAAAGTCTAGCTGGCTGGTTACTTCCCGCTTGATTACGTGTTTCACGTCGGACAAGTTCAGTACCATGCCATATTTATCCAATTCCCCAATCATGGAGACAAATAAAACATAGTTATGCCCATGTCCAGGAAAGCGGGAGCAAGCACCAAATTTATCCAAATTCTCGACTTCGCTTAGTTCTGGCAACCAATAGCGGTGACTTGCCGAAAACTGAGCGCGGCGATTGACAATGCATTGCATGAGTGTACTGGGAGCATCAGTTTAATATTTCTTAATATTTTAACCCAACATCGTAATTCCCTCATCATAAAGAGGGTGGGGGTGTAAGTGAGGAAAAACGAAAGGTCCTTAAAAGCCGTGAAATAAATTTCCACACTTTAGCTAAAACCCGTTAGAAACGGGTTAAGACTAATATCTTGCAGTATTCTCAACAAGCGTAGGTAGGCTTAAGCCTAAAATGATAAAATAGCCCTTCCTGGTAAAGTAGGGCATAGACTATCCTACAAAAATCTAGCTTTGTCCAAGTGTTGTAGAGCGGAACAATAATCACTAATGACTTATCAGTAATAATTGGATATGCTGTACTGCTATAGTGCCTTTTTGCCAATTATGAAGATAGTCAAACTGGTTTTACTTGCTTGTCCGGTACTTCTTGCTTCTATGCTGCTGGTTGCTAATCCAGCAGCCGCATCCAGCGTTAATTCTACACCTGAGACACCTCATATTGCTGTTGTATCTGCACAACCGAATCACGAAGCGATCGCACCAAAATTATCTGCTGATTCTAACCCTATCATGGATCAACTTGGTTGTAATTGTGCTACTTGTGTTAAGGCTAAACTCCAAATGGAAGGTAAATTGCCACTTACAAGCCTGTTGTAAAAGTTAGGAGTTAGGAGTTAGGAGTTAGGAGTTAGGAGTTAGGAGTTAATTTTATCTTAACTTCTGATTTATTTAATTTAGTTATTAGGGTGCGTTCAGCTATCGCTAACGCACTTTTTAGTTCTAATTTTTTATTTTTAACAATTGCTGCAAAATCCGTGTGGAACGATGAGCCATTTCCGGTCTTGTCAAGATTCCTTGCGTAGGACTAAATAACAGTGCTAATAGAAATATTCCACAAACAACTAAAACAATCGATGGTCCTGATGGAATATTCAAATAATAGCTAATATACATACCAATAATACTATTAATTGTACCTATAACCGCGCCTAATTTCATCATTTGGTATAGTTCTTTTACTAATAAATAAGCAGTAATACCAGGACCAATCAAAAGCGAAACGACTAAAAGTACACCTACCGCTTGCATACTAGCAATAATAGTGAGAGTAATAGCAGCGGTTAAGCCAAAATGAATGATATTTACTGGCAATCCCATTGCTTGAGCGCCTAGTGGGTCAAAAGTATAAAATAATAATTCTTTATAAAAAAATGTAACCAAAATTAAGACAACAAAGGCGATCGCACCAGTTCTTAGCACATCATCTGTTGTCACTCCTAAAATATCGCCGAACAAAATATTATGTAGATCCAACTTTTCAGTTTTTAACACGGTAATCAGCATAATTCCTAATGCCAAAAAACCAGAAAAAACCATAGCCATCGCCACATCTACCTTAACGCGAGATTGTGATTGAATCCAAGTAATCACAAATGTGCTAAGTGTACCGGATATAAAAGCTCCTAAGAAGATATCAATACCTAAGAAAAAAGCTATAGCCAACCCTGGTAAAACCGCATGAGAAATCACATCACCTAATAATCCCATACGCTGCACAATCAAATAGCTACCGACTACAGCACAAAGCGCACCGAGCAAAACCGCTGTCATAAGTGCATTGCGCATAAACTCAAATGAAAGCGGTTCAAGTAATAAATTCAACATGAATAAAAGCCTCCGTGATTTAATAGTTAGGAGTTAGGAGTGAGGAGTTAAGAGTTAAGAACGAGAAGTTAAAAGTTTGAAATTCAAAACTTTTTTTCAACTCCAAATTCAAACAAAAATTTCTTAACTCCTAACTCCTAACTCCTAACTCCTAACTTTTCCTAAACCGCAAACCATTTAAAATTATATCCATAAGCTTTTTGCATATTATCTTTTGTAAAAACCTCTTGACGAGAACCAGTAGCAATTAACTGTTTATTCAATAACAAAAATTTGTCATAATTACTCAAAGTTTCTCCCAAATCATGACTAACCACTAACAGCGTTTTACCTGCTGCTTTCAGTTCCGCAAAAATATCAAAAATAATCGCTTCTGTTTTTTTATCAATACCCACAAACGGTTCATCAAAAAAGAATAATTCCGCCTGTTGTGCTAAACAACGCGCTAAAAACACCCGTTGCTGCTGTCCTCCCGATAATTCTCCAATTTGGCGATCGCGCAACTCCCACATTCCCACTCTTCGCAACGCAGTCGCTACAATTTCAACAGATGCACGATTTGGCTTGCGAAACCAACCTGTATGAGCAATACGCGCCATCATGACTACATTCCACACTTTCACTGGATAATCCCAGTCAATTTGCGACCTTTGCGGAACATAAGCACAATGGCGTAATTGTTGTGATAGTGGTCGATGAGAAAAACGTACTACACCACTGATGGCTGGAACCAGTCCCAGCATCGCCTTTACCATCGTACTCTTACCCGCCCCATTCGGACCAATTACACCTACAAGCTGTCCCGGAAACAAGGTAAAATTAACATTTTGCAAAGCGCTAACGCCTCGGTAGTTGACAGCCAAATCTTTTACCTCTAGCATTTGCCTGATTATGAGAATGATTATTTTTGATGCAAACTGCCGATAAAAGTATTATGTCAGAAAAACTATCATTAACCCGATATCTGCGTGCTATTTTTGTTGCTTTAACGATTGGAATTGTTGGTTGTAATAATGTAGGGAGTTTAATAAACTCTTCTTCTACTAGCGATGTCTCCTCAGCTGGGTCAAATAATCTGCCTAGAGTAGTTGCAACCACAAGTGTACTGTGTGACTTAACCAAACAGGTAGCAGCAGAAACAATTAATCTTAGCTGCTTGGTTTCTCCAGACGCCGATCCTCACCTTTATCAACCCAAGCCAGAAGACCGCAAAGCGATAGAAGAAGCACAAATTATTTTTTTTAATGGATATAATTTGGAACCAAGTTTGTTCAAATTAATTAGAGCGAGTGACAACAATGCAGTTAAAATTGCTGTAGCTCAACGTGCTGTTCGTAAACCGTTACAAGTAAGAGAAAATGGTAAAACTTTACCTGACCCTCATGTTTGGCACGATGCCAAAAATGGAATAAGAATGGTAGAAGTTATTAGCGCTATTTTGGCTAAACAAATACCTGAAAATGCGTCACTTTATAAAAGCAATACGCAAAAAATAAAAAATGAATTAACCCAAATGGATGCTTGGATTAAGTCACGAATTGCTAGTATTCCTCCGACAAATCGCAATTTGGTTACAACCCATAATGCGCTGGGTTATTATGTCAGAGCATACGGTCTTTCATATATAGGAACTTTGCAAGGTATTAGTACAGATGAAAAACCCACTAATGCACGAGTTCAAGGATTAGTTCAGCAAATCCAACAAGCAAGAGTGCCAACAATTTTTCCAGAAAGCACAATAAATACTGATTTGATTAATACTGTTGCCAAAAATGCGCAAGTAAAAGTTTCAGAAAGGCAACTGTTTACAGATAATTTGGGTGCAACAGGAAATGAGGGGGATACCTATCAAAAAATGCTGAGTGCCAATACCCGTACTATTGTAGAAGGTTTGGGGGGAACGTACCTAATGTTTGAACCGCAAGCAGCAAAGTAGTCATTGGTCATTAGTCATTAGTCATTAGTCATTGGTCATTGGTCATTAGTAAAGACTTTTGACAAATGACAAAGGACAAATGACAAAGGACAAATGACTAATGACTAATCTACTGAATTTCGCTGTGTCCTACGAAAACAAAATGCTGACGGCGATTACCTTTACTAGTATTGGGCCATTCAACTAAATAATGTCCTTCTTCAAAACGGAAATCTACAATTGGGTAAGTTCCAGGTTCAATATCTATACAAGCTTCTTTTGGTAAATCTTTGACTTGTTCAGTTGAAGGCTTGAGGAAAGTAGGCAGTTTTATGATTAAATTTTGTGCCTTATTTTTTTCACTGGAGTCGCCAATCAATCCTTTAGTAATAGCATCTGCCATTGTTTGAGCATTGAATTTTGCCATATCAGTAGGTGAATCACAAAAACAGCACTCAATGAGAATGGCTGGCATATTCGTGTTTTTCAAAACAAAGAAATTGGCATTTCTAACACCTCTATCTCTAAAGCCAAGTTTAACTATTTCATCTAGAACTCTATCACCAACCTCGCTTCCTTTTTGACTTAAAGCATAAACTTCTGCACCATTTGCTATACCATTAGATGCATTAAAATGAATCGAAACAAAAAAATCTACATCTGCTTGGTTCGCTTTTTCTACTCTTTGACGCAGTGAGTCATTAACGCTACTAGCTCCACTAGGTTTACAATTAATGACTGTATGACCAGCTTTTTGTAAATTCTCAATTACAATTTCACCAACTGCTTTAGTTAAATCGTCTTCTCTCTTAATTCCCACAGCGCCTGTATCGGGTGGACAATTATGACCAATATCAATTCCAAATTTCATATTATTTATTGACTCCTAATTGTTTGAATGTAGTAATTAAACTGAGTAAAGCAAGAGTAAAGGCTAGGATTAATCAAAGCGCTTATCAATTTTGCTCAATCATTACTTCACACTTAAGAAAGATATTTTCGGAAGAATGATTAGAGATTTTTATGCTACACTGAGCAATCTCTCACATGCACTCCAGCAATGTAGGCGCAGTGTCCATGCGATCGCTCTCAAAGTTAAATAGCTGTACAGCACAGCTACCCTGAAAAAAGCCACTCTTACATACATCAGTGTTATTTTCAAAATCAATGTTAAATAGTTTACATTTTCTCTCTATGGTTTGATAAGAGCAAAAACTCTGATCAGTTTATAAAAGCAGTAAGTTGTATTAAGTAATAATGCTTATTTTATTTTTTAAAATGTATTAATAATTACTTAATAACCAGCAAGCTCAAGCCTGCTGGCAAATGCAAAAGTTACGCTATCAAGCACTTTTTGCGTGGAAACTCGCAATCCTCGGCTTAATAATTGCTGGGACAATTTTCTCTGACGCCATTCTTGCGCCTGATAAATTCCGTGCTGTCGGTCCTACTTGCAAAGCTGCTAATCCACCCATGATGAATAATTCGCAACCCGACCAACGCAGATATGTATCTAAAACAGGCAAGCCGTTAACTATAGGAATAGGATAAGCTTCTAAAATTTCCTTTAATAAAGGTTCGGTTGTGACATCAAATTTACTGCCGGTGGATAGCCAAATGCGATCGCACTCATATTCACTGCGATTGCTACATTGAACCAACCAATTTTTACCGAACCATTCAGCTTTTGTAACTTGGCAGTTTTCATCGATTTTTAGATTACCACTACGCATCTGACGTCGCAACTGCATGGCGATCGCTGGTGTCATGGAACCGCCGTTACGTGCTTGCTGAATCATTACCAAGCGTTTTTCATAGTCTGATTCAGCGAAAAACCCTTTCAAATATTTTGGCCCTAACCAACCCGGTTCGGCATCAAATAATTTTTCTTGCAATTGTCGCCTAATCATTAAGTGAACTTTCGCACTTCGAGAAATAGCACCTACTGCCAAATGTCCACTCGTCAAACCTCCTCCGACAATCAAAACTCGTTCACCGGCTAAATCCATTTTCCGTAAATCTACGGAGCTAGAATGGCAAATTCTATCTTGAGGATACGCTGTGGAAATTTCATTCACCCAATCAGGCATTTGCAGCTTACTGCTGCCAGTTGCCAACACTAATCGCCGCGCCATGATTAATTGTCCATCCTGCAACCACAAACGAAAGCGGGACCCCACCCCCAACCCCTCCCCGCGCGCGGGGAGGGGTGCCGTAGGCGGGGTGGGGTTCCGCAGGGGTTCAATGCGAGTTACTGCTAGGGGGATAACTTGCTCATGCAATTGCCAGCGCCGAATAATATCCTGACAAAAATCCTCAAATAGCCGAGTTCCTGGCAAGTCATATGGCGCAAATAATTCCTGCGGACGAGATTCGGCAAATTTCCGCAATGCGAAAGCATTTGGATCGGGATGATGTACGGCGGGAGAACGCAAGTGAGGAATTTCCAAAGCAGCAAATTGGTGTTCCCATCGACTCATCCATCTACCACTGGGGTCAAATACAAGAAATCTTCCCCGCATTAGTTGCCGTTTTTGCAGCAAGTGCGTAACTAAGGTTAATGCATGAGGTCCAGCACCAATAATGGCAAGGTCTATTTTACTAGGTAGGTGTGGCGGAGTCGTTTCCATAAAAAAACGATTAATATGATAATCATTATCATATTAACGCTTAAAACTTTAAACCCTAAGTATGGCTTTGCGTAAAATCTTAGTGTTTTTAAACGCAGAGGGGAGGCAACGCGCCCTTGGGGGTTTCCCCCGTTGTAGCGACTGCCGTCACGCAGAGTAAGCGCAGAGGGACGCAGAGTCTTTGCAAAGAAAATTCGCGCTCTTATTAATTAAATGCTGTACTAGCTTCACTTGAATTGGCATTAAATGGCACTTTCTCTAGCATTATGCCATTTTCATAAATCAGTGCGCCTTTTGGGTAGTCAAAAATCAAAATTCAAAAATATTTCTTTACTTTTGACCCCTTCGGGGTTCGCCAACAGCGAGTGGGGGAAACCACGGCAGTCGCTACAACTCTGGGAACCAGAGCAACGCGCTGCCTCCCCAAGACCCTCCGGGTTCGCCAGTTCCCCATCGTGACGGGAACCGCCAAGACGGGGACTGGTCTCACCGCGCTGGCTCACTTTTGACTTTTGACTTGTTTTGGCATTGCCTTACCCCATACCCCTACTTCTTAAGAAGCTGAGCAATAATAGTGCGATGACGGGGACTGTTACGGGTAATAGTGGGAGTTTGGAAACCCGCTTCTACAAGCGCCTGCTCAATATCCAAACTGAAATATTCATCCATATATGGTTCTGTACTTTTAAGCAGGGTTAAAATGTAAGGCGGCATTTTCTCGTAAACTTCCGATTTGGGATTCATATCCATAATTGCCAAATTACCACCAGGACGCAGCAAACGCCGCGCTTCGGCAAAAATCTGCCGGGTTGCTGACTGGGGTAATTCATGGCACACCAAGAAAATCGAGACTAAATCAAACGATGCATCTGATAACCCTGTCGATTCAGCAGCGGCGTGAACCCAATTGATATTAGCTTGATGTTGCTGTGAACGGTAGTTAGCAACAGCTAAGAAATAGGGAGATAAGTCTACCCCCGTAATTTTGGCATGGGGATAATATTCTTGCAGAGCAAAGGTACTCATGCCAATACTGCACCCTAAATCAAGAATATCTTGTGGTGGGTTGGGGATTTGCTGTTTGAGGATGTGGTGGAAACTTTGACGTAGTTTGCGATCGCCTTGTGCTTTCGCATCGGGCCAAAGTCCAGCATGGACGGTATAAGCAGCAACTTCAAATTCTAAGGCTGCATCCCAACTCAGATTACCTTTTTCATATGCATGAAATGAGGTGAGATAGTAATCTGGGTAATTTAGCTTGGGATTTTGTACTTTTGCTAATTCGCTTTCCCAATCGTGCGATCGCAGTTCCTTCACTTTTTCTCGCCAAGGTACTCCAATTTTCTCAGCACGTTTAATCATCATTTGTCTGGCTTGATGCTTGGCTAGGTTGTATATTGGCTTGATTGCCAATACCCCATTCACCAAGCGTGACGCTAATCCAAAAGTATTATTTACAGCCGTGTTCATCAGTAAATTTGCTTAAATATTTACCTTATTTTGCAATCAGGTTTTAGCCTGCTCATCTAAATCATAATCCGCTCAATTCGGATTGCTATAGCACCGAAGGAAGTAAGCAATTGACACTCCCCCGTGTTTCATCTAGTAGTCCGCCAAAGTTTCTTTGGCGGGTGGGTAAAGGGTAAGGGGGAAAGGGAAAAGGTTCTTATCCGTTACCCTAAAAGATGCATCCCTTTCCCCGACCAACACCCGTCAATGTTTGCGTGGTGAAGTACTGGGGGAGTGTCAATTATCAAGTTAATAATTTTGACAACATATGGGTATCAACTTTTTGTGCCAAATGAATGATTGTGTTAAAAATTATTACTCCTTAGAGCCTTTCAACAGTGGGTGTCAATTCGGAAGTGCAAGCACGACAACGAGTAGCAGCAATAGGAATTTTTTCCAAGCAGTATGGACATTCTTTTTCTGAGGGTGCTGGAGGAGCTATTTCTTCTTTGCGTTTAAATCTAGCGATCGCTCGAATGGCTATATACAAAGCAAATGCAATTATCACAAAATCGAGAATGTTACCTAAAAATGAGCCGATCGCAATTTTACCCGCACCTATAGGAATGCCAAATGTTCGCCAATCAGTACCCGCAAAAGCTACCAAGGGATTCAGCAGTGGCATGATGATATCGTTAGTGAAAGAGGTAACAATTTTGCCGAAGGCTGCACCGATAATCACACCGATCGCAAGATCCATGACATTGCCTTTGAGGGCAAATTCCTGAAAATCTCGCATGAATCCGCTTACTCTTCTGCCATTACGTCCTATAGCCATAATATCTAATGTATTTTGTCACTAGATGAATATGGGTATTTTATTACGAAGATGTCTATCTTTAAGAAGATGACAATTTGAGTTTCAGCAATAAAAAGCTGAAAAAAATATTAAATTTATTATTTTACAGAATAATGGGATTTCATGTTAATAAAGATACATATAATTTTTGATCATATGCGATTAATATGATATCTTGCACCCTTCGGGTTCACCAGTCGCCTGGGTCGGAAAAACCTCCAAAGAGGGCTGGACTCACTAATTCAGGACTTGTTCCCTGTTCCCTTTTACTCAGTCCTCTATAAGAGGACTTTTACTATGAGCCAGGGACTTACAGTCCCTGGCGGATATAAACGAAAGCGAAAAATCTGTAAGTATGTAGTAATTTATGTTACATGGTATTCTTTTTGGTGCAAGATGTAATTAATAATACTTTTAATTCAAGTATTTGAGTAATATACTACAAAAGTATGAAGAGAAAATACAAAATATGAGCAGTTCTTTATAGAAAAAAATTAATCTGAACAGCACTAACAAGCTATTTTAAGCTATTATAAGATTTTCAAAGTAATTGTACCCGTTGAGAACAGCTCAAACGGTAAAACACTGTTAACCCAATAACCCACTAACAAAGGGGTGCAAAACATCGAGGTGCATGATTGAGTTGATTTGGGAAATGCACACGATGTAACTATCTTTTTTTCTTTAGTAAATCAAAATAAAAGTTATCAGGATAATTAAGGTTCAGTAAGCATCAATGTTGCAGTTTTATTTTGATACAGAAAATAATCGCTACAAGTCTTTTGAGTTACCAGGGGCTAAACCGCACTATAACCCCGATCGCCCTGGACAGGTGGAGCATATTTTTCTAGACCTGAGTTTAGATATCCTCAGCCAAGTTGTCCGGGGGAAGTGTAACATAACTTTGTTGCCGATACGTGATGGTATTGAGCGTTTGACTTTAGATGCAGTCAACCTCAATATTGAATCTGTGCAAGTAGATGAGGTCGCGCAGAAGTTTGATTACGACGGGGAACAGCTTTTTATCCAACTGGATACACCAACGCTGTTTAACAAGCGGATCGAAATTGCGATCGCCTATGAGGTGGAAAAACCTCAACGTGGTATTTACTTTATCCAACCAGACAAACACTACCCCAACAAACCTACCCAAGTCTGGACACAAGGAGAAGACGAAGATTCGCGTTTTTGGTTTCCCTGCTTTGACTACCCAGGACAATTATCGACATCGGAAATCCGTGTCCGTGTAAAAGAACCTTTGGTAGCCATTTCTAACGGTGAACTAATTGCCACAAAAACAGACGGAGACTATAAAATATACCACTGGTTGCAACAACAAGTTCATCCTACTTACTTAATGACACTGGCGGTAGGTAACTTTGTAGAAATTCGGGATGAGTGGAACGGCAAACCTGTTACATACTATGTAGAGAAGGGACGGGAAGCAGATGCGAAACGCAGCATGGGTAAAACTCCCCGGATGATAGAATTTTTAAGCGAAAAGTACGGCTACCCCTATGCTTTCCCTAAATATGCTCAAGTCTGCGTTGATGACTTCATCTTTGGCGGAATGGAAAATACATCTGCAACACTCTTAACTGATAGATGTTTGCTTGATAAAAGGGCTGCTTTAGATAATCGCAACACCGAAAGTTTAGTTGTTCACGAACTGGCGCATCAGTGGTTTGGCGATTTGGTGGTGATTAAGCATTGGTCTCATGCTTGGGTTAAGGAAGGAATGGCTTCCTACTCCGAGGTGATGTGGACAGAACATGAATACGGTGCAGACGATGCAGCCTACTACCGCTTACTGGAAGCTAAGAGTTATCAGGCTGAAGATCGCGATCGCTATCGCCGACCAATGGTAACGCACGTCTACCGAGAAGCAATTGAACTTTATGACCGCCACATTTACGAAAAAGGGTCTTGTGTTTATCACATGATCCGCGCCGAATTGGGCGAAGAACTGTTCTGGAAAGCAATGCAGACATTTGTCCAAGATAACGCCCATAAAACTGTAGAAACAGTAGACTTACTAAGGGCGATAGAAAAGGCGACTGGACGGAATCTCATGTTTCTCTTCGACCAGTACGTTTATCGTGGCGGTCATCCCGATTTTAAAGTGGCTTACTCTTGGGATGGAGATGCTAACTTGGCAAAGGTAACAGTCACTCAAACCCAAGCCGCATCTAGTAAAAATGGCAGTACTAACAATTTATTTGACCTGCGCATCCCCCTTGGGTTTGGTTACACCCAACAAGAGTTAGGAGTTAAGAGTGAGGAGTTAGGAGTTAAGAGTGAGGAGTTAGGAGTTA
>JBHYDF010000205.1:0-15746 GCA_051861145.1 Nostocaceae cyanobacterium | reverse complement strand
TTATCAAGATTAATTGTGCCACTACTGTGCCAGTTTAAGGTGCGTTTGCCCTGGGCTAAGGTCTTCCGAAGAAAAAGCCGCATTACTGGAACTAGCTAAGCAAACCAATACTCAGCCGAGGGATGTTGAGGCTCTAGCTAAAGAGCTACGTACTGAATCAGAGCTTGAAGAAAGTAGGGATGAGCGTAAACAAGAGATTGGCGAACTGTTGACCGTCGGTTTAGATGAGTTAGACCTTGCTGATTTTCTGCCATTAGGATTAGCCGAGCCATTGAAAATGTGGTGTAACTGGATGAGCATTAGACCTGCGGTTGCACTCAGCGCGGTACTGGCTGCGGTTTCATCACTACATGAAGTTGGCACAGAGTTGGTCATCCATAAGGCGATGAACTTCAAAGTACCTCCTACATTGTTTGTAGCAACAGGTTTGCGAATCGGGACAAAAGAAATCTCCAATCTTCAACACTTTAATCAAGGAACCTCTATCAGAATTGAAGGCGCAAGCCTGCATAGCAGTACGAATACGACATAGCCGAATACGAACACGAGATGGCTGAATGGGAAAAAGCCACCCTGCGCAGTCCTAAGCCCATAAAACCGGGACTTCCAGTCTTTTATGTCAGTACCTCAACAGGCGAGGGTATTACCACTCAAGCTGAAACTTGCCCTAACAAAACTATTTTTATGTTGGTCGATGAACTTAAGGGGCTGTTCGATTCTGCCAATCAATATCGCAGCGGACGCGGAGAAAATGTAACAGAATCGCAACAAATTTCGGTCGGCTCGCGCGTGATAATTCACTGCCCTGGTTCAAAACGCGATGGCAAAAACGGACTTTTTGAACGCTTTCAAAAAGGAGCAACCACTTTGGCTGTGGTTGTTGTTGATACAGAGACTGATTACAAAATGCGCTACTTTGAATGCCCAGTACCTGGAACCGAATTGATGTGGCTGGAGGTGGTTTGATGATTTGTGACCTTCTTACCCATCTCCCGCGTCAAAAACGCAGTTCGCGTCACCCTGCTCACAGAAGCTACCCTGCGACTGACTTGAAACTGCTTTGACACTCCCACACCTAGAAGGTGTGGGATTCTTCAAGACGCTTGCCAAGTCCTGAATATCCCATAAACTCAATTGAGTTGGCGGGTTCCCAGGCACACCGTGTTTGCTGGGGCGTGATACGGGCGATCGCTCTTTGTCCTGTTTCCTCGCTCGAACTCTCACTCAGGCGTTGCGAGATTTTGGGTCACGGGTTTTAGTTAAAGCGATCGCCCGGAGGCTGCCCTTCACACTGCTACGACCGCACAACACAGGCAATGCACAAAACTGTTTTTACTCAAGCCACGCCCAAAGTACCTCCCTACTCAGACAAACATCATATCGATAACTGATTGACTCTATCGATGAGATAGGATAACCTCAGATTAGATAATAAATAAAATTCTTTTTTTGAACACGTCTCATGGGTAAACGTACCTGGCTCGAAAAAAATATTCACAACAGCTATCTTCCTTACATTGCAACGCTTCAGGATGACACCAAAGGAAGAGAACTCGCACAAAAGCTGTGCGATGATATCAGATTTGACTGGGAGCAGAGAGGTTTTACCAAACTTACACAACAAAAAAGTTTGATGGATATCCTCAGAAACACGTTAAAAAAAGCCTTGGGTGAAAATCACTTTGCTCTGAAATACATTAATCTCTCAACAGAGGAATATACCGCAATCAATGCGATTCGACAAAACACAACAGCAGAGCGAAATACAAACTGTATCATCCTCGAACCCACCACTGTTGATGCTCTCATCACTCGTGCTTCCTTACTACTGACGAGCAATAGTTGGGCAGAAATCGCCGCTGGACTTGCAGTCCTCACGGGCAGACGCTCGACTGAAATTCTTGCTACTGCTTCTTTTACGCCCAAAACTACCTACTCTGTAACTTTTACTGGGGCACTCAAACGAAAAGGAGAAATGCAGACCTTATCGTTTGAAATCCCGACACTTTGTAAAGCCTCCGATGTCGTCTTAGGACTCCAAAAACTCAGAAACCTGGTTAGGGTCAATGATACATTAACCAGAGAACAGATAAATGCGAAATATGGCAGCGCTGTTGCTACTGCCTGCGATCGCTCTTTTGGTAGTATCATCCCCACACGCCCCAATGAAGACAATCTCTACACGCACCTGTTTCGGGCGGTCTATCCAGCGATCGCTACTTGGTTCTACTGCCCCGTATCAGTTGATGCAACTGAATTCAAGGCACATTGTCAAGGACATTTTGCATTTATTGATGAAAAAAATCCGGAAATTAGACGCGAAGCGCGCCAGTTCTCGCCATTATTCTGATTTTAAAATCGGTGATGGTAACGGTAATATCGATGGCAGGCAGGGCATACGACTCAATTGGGATGATGTTTCTGTACTCGAAGTCTTTCAACACACGCTCAATCAAGAAAAACCGAGTGTTAAACAGCGAAGGAAGCGGGCTACTTTTTCTATCTGGTATAGCGATCGCTCCGACTTCACCGACATCCTCGCAAAGTTCCCTGGTGAATGTCAGGCTGATAAAGTCTCAGCTTGGATTCAATGGTCGAAAACTCATAAACAGCAAGAAGAAGCCTCACAAGCAGAATCAGCCTCAGAAGAACCGACAGAAGAACTATCTCCTGATCCGAAATCATCTACCGCCGAAGAACCTCAACACTCAACGCACCAAAAAACTACTCCAGAAATTGTGATAGACACTCTCATTGAAGAAAGGGAAAATGTACAAGCCGGACCTCAACTCACTCAAAAAATTGATGAATTAATCGATGTTATGCGTTCCTTTGTCGAGCTTCAAATGAAGAGTGAGTCACGTGCCCCACAACCACACACACAAACACCACCCAAAGAAAATTCACCTCAAAAAACACCACAAACACGCAAACTGAAAGAACAAACTGAACACACGAAAATTCTCATCTCTTTAGTTATTGACGCGATTATTGCTTACAACAATCAACCACAACTCAATCACAGACTCAAATGGGAAATCACGACTGGAATCCTCAAACATTTCTTTACAAACCAATACGCAATCCAACAAATCCTCACAGCTAGAAACGACGAAATTACTGCACATCATCAACTTCATAGCATCTCGCACGGGCATAACAATTACCATCGCCGTTTACGAACTATTACTGATGTTATTAAAGTCCATAGTGATGGTACTGTGACTTTTGTAAATCAATCCCTCGGCTGATGGGCGCTCTTACCAGAAGGCTTTACGCAGAGCGCTCCGCAGCGCAATTGTAGATTTGCACAGAGATTTGAGTATTTAAAGATGTTAAGTAGTAGGCGATCGCTGCCCAATGGCTTGAGTGTGCCTACAGTCTGCAACAGCGCATCCATCGCTCTGGAGCATCAGGGGTGATGACCGAAACAATTCAAAATTCAATGGAGCAAAATTCAAAATTGACATGGTATTTTCACCTCCATTGTTCTGATCACTTTTATTTTATGAAGTAGTGAGAAAAAACTTCTCACTACTTCATAATTCAATAGCGAATAAATGTTTTTCATCTCACGATTCAAATCTATCAAAGATTTATCTGTTTCTTCTAAATAAACGCCATGCAGTAGTATCCACTGCATTTGGCATGAAGAAGCTAAACATTTTATTGTCGCATATTAACATCAATTACCCAATTAGATTTCTTATTGGAAAATAGCTTTAAGATAACAAGACTTATCTGTGCAAAAGCTGCTCTTGATTTAAATGAAGGAAGGTGGAAATTTCTGATTAAGTATTTTGTTACTGATCGTGAGTTAGAACACCTCAGAAAAGTGGCAGGTGATATACCGTCTTCCTATGATTACGATGATTATCAAAAAGGGATTTTTGCCACAGAACTGCGGCGTTTACGCTCTTTTGATCTCATTCAGATGCAACCTAATGCATACATTGCCGATCTACCAAAGAAAGGGGATTTAAAAGATTATTGCAAAATCACACAACGTGGAGAGATGTATCTGAAATTGAGACAAGAAGTAGACTCTCAAAGCTAGATAAAAAGCACTCTTTTAGGCTTAGTTTTAGTAAGAGGTGATAGGATGGCAACTTTAGCATATGCTAGTTGGATACATGGACACAGTGTAAATGTAGAAGAACCAGGTACAGTTAGATTGCGTCGTATAGGTTCACACGTTGAAATAACAGGAGACAGGCAAACATTCAATTGGTTGCATTTCGCAATTCCCTCACCGGTAATAGTCAACGGCAGTCGTCTAAAAGTAGGGTCTGTTCTCCTTCGATTCAGGATGGGAACACTTAGCGAAAATTACGATACTGAAGTCAAAGCAGTACATGTTTATGACGGCGAAAATAAGATTGCTTCTTATGATAATCTTGAGCTTCGTCATTCAGATTGGATTAGTGAGCGATTCTTGGTGCCTAATAACCCGCCGATACTATGGGGTCTTGGCATTTCTGTTAATGTTTCATTCATAGGTATTGAGAGCGATGCTATCATTGAATTTAGCTCTGCTGGTTGTGATTTCTTGCTATAGGCATAGTGGCCTGCCTCAATAATCTTCCTCTGGAAGTAGCACATCCTTGATGTGTCTGGTCGATGGTAAATGAACATGTAACTTTGCTACCAGGCTTCATCGAGGCGACAGTTGTGATAATGGCACAATTGAGGTGAGCAAAGAAGTGCCGCTCAAAATTGTTGAGGTATAGACAGCGTTTTAGCCATCACCTACAACTTCCTTAACTCCGTCGCTGGGTAACTGCGATGGGCCCTGTGTCGCTGATTGTCGCCATCAAGAAGCCAGAACACAACAAATCCTCCGGTTAAGGGGTTGATGCCTTCCACAATTCCTTCTTGGTTTGAACGCACGTGATAAGGCTCAACGTGAGTTACAGCATCGCCTACTTCGATTTGTGGTTCAGCCACTACGGGTAAACTCTGGCCCTCATGGTTTGCACACGCGCTTTTGGGGTCGGCTCCCGTGATAACATCACCTACTTCGACTTGTTGCCCAGTTGGTAAAGTATCTAACTCGGTAGAATTATTCAACATCTCTGGGGACACTCTCTCTCCCCCCCCAATTTCATTTTTGATTACTAATTCGCTGTATTCGATGCATGGTGAGGGTTTTGAATAGTAATCAGTATCCTGTGTATCCACAAGTTGATTACTATTTTCCGTATGTTGATTACTATTTTGTATTTTTTGATTACTATTTTGTAACTCCTGCTGTGTATGGCTTTCATCAGAATAGTAATCAAAAGGGATACTGGGTGGGGGAGAGAGGGAGTCCCCAGAGTTGATTACTAATTTACATTCCGTTACATTTGCGTGATTACTATCTTTCAGGGTATAGATTGTAATTCTCTTATCACGGTGATGTTTAACAGTGGATAGCAGTCTCTTGGCTTCCATGCGAGTTAATTCGGTGTAGACGGGATGTTTTTGTTCGGTGGTCATCCCCAACATCTCAACAACTTCTCTGCCGCTTAAACCATTAGGATTGAGTCGCAATACAGCCATTATCCGATCGCGCAGCTTGGACTGTTCGTTGATAACTTCTTTGTCAGTCCGTGCGTACGAGTTGTTCTCTGGGTCAAATTCGAGGGCTAGTAACTGCCCCTCAACGTCACGAGCAAACACGCTCAGGACTCTTTTAGGGTCAGATGGGTCGATAATTAGCCCCTTGCCTCCATTCGGGTCGGGTTTGGGGACGTGTTCTAACTGCCAAGTACCCCACACTGCACCAGCAATGGCTGTACTACCTCTGAGTTTGCCGATACCCATTGCGTCTTTGTTCTTGTTGGTGTGGTGGATGAGCAGACCAGAACAACCGTATTGGTTTAGTAGATTCTTGAGAGAGTAGATGTTATTTGCAAATTCTGCTGAGTTTTCGCTGATTTCACTATTGGTAGTGATTGACTTAAGTGAATCGATAATTACCACATCCGGACGAAAATCATCTAAAACCTGTTCTAGTTCGTAGAGTCGGTCAATTGTCCAATTAAAAATAACCTCTAACCACTTGCCGTCCCCAGACCTGAAACCACGCTTTAACAATTTGGCTTTGGTAGAGCGCGGGTTTTCATCATTGCTGATCATAAGTACCTTGCCGCGAGCGCACTTCAAACCTAAAAACTCATCTTCACCTGTGGCAACAGCAAATGCCGCATCAATCGCCATCAAAGTTTTACCTGATTTCGGAGACCCAGCAAGGATTACCATTTCCCCTACCGGTAACAATTCAGGTATTAGCCAGGTTAACTCTTGAATCTCCATCTCTAATAAGTCATCAAGTGATGAGCGTTGTAAGCTGCTTGTTGCGGTTTTGCGTTCAGTTTCTTTAATTAGTTCCTCTACTTCTGCTTTACTAATGCTGTAAAATCTACAGATTTGGGCACGTTTGCGGACATAAGCGATTCTGTCTTTTTCTTGGGCTAAGTCCAGTAAGGCTAGTCGTAGTCGTTCATCGTCACTCTTTACCGCTTCACCTTTAACTATTGGCATATCAACATCCACTCTTTGTTGCTGTACTTGTGAAACCTGCTGCCTGTTTAACCAAGCCCTGTAACAACCCATCAACTTCTCGTCATCCAAAGATGGTTGTTTTGCTAATTTGGCTGCATTCTTCCACCAACCTTCACGCTCTTTAGTGCTTAGGGGTGGGGTACAGCGTAAGCAGAACAAATCATACAAAACCCGTGGTAAATCCAGGTGGTCAATTCCCAATTCACCCAAGCGACGTGATGTGGCCACCAAGTTCAGGCTGAGTTTTTGGGCTGCTGTATTGCGAGTGCCATCACCCGTACCGTGGTTGACCAATGCACGGTCATCCTTGCCCAAAAAGATTTCTAAAGGCGGTCTGGCTGTGATATTAGAAGGGAACAGGGAACGGGGAACTCTTAACAGTTCCGTGTTTAGAGTTCGCGCATCGGGGTTTAAATCCCCACGCCCTTTCCTCTGTTCCCTGTTCCCTATTCCCTGTTCCCTTGTATTGTGGTTCAACATCAACTCAATCAACCACATGGGGCACTCGGCAACTTGCACATCAATTGGCGAAAGCACCCAGTGGTAGCTACCAGTTTCCGGGTGAACTGATGGGGGCAGCACGGATTGGCAACCGTTCCACCGGAATTCTAATTGTTGTTTCTTGCCATGCTCATCCTTTTCCCCGGTGTCAAGTTTGATGGTTCTGAATACACTCCAGTACTCTTCTGGAACCCGGTACAGCAATTGTCTGCGCCCATCCTTGCCAGAGGTGAAAATTACTGTATCAGGTAAATCGCCATTACTAAGCTTTTGTAGCAGGGCTTCTGCTGCGTATCCGTCTGCATCAGCAGCTATAATTCCACCACTAACCTCACCTGTGCGGATGCCATAACCTGTGGCGCGAACGAAGCGCTCTTTAATCTCCCCAGTACCCTTATCTCTGAATTTTTCCTTCTCGCCAAATTGGATTTTAGTGGCGATCGCCCCAGGAGATAGTGGCGCTTCTTTTGACCAGTCCAGTCGATAAGCATTTTTACGCTCTACTGGTGTCAACGCCCAATGACTGGGTAGTTGGGTTAAGCCTGAAATTAAGCCTTGAGTATCCGCCCGGCCAATTGTTGCTGTAGTTGTCATTATCACTCCTCAATTTTTTTAGATTTGAGTTCCGCGCTCGCAATCGATCCATAAGCGCCTAAGCGTGTCGAGTCCGGGGCGCTAAAAGCACAGGGTAAGCTCTGTTGCTTAATGCGCCACCGAGCCGCACCCACGTCACTTTGAGTGAACAACAAATGATGATTGAACATTCTGCATCCATGCCCTAATTGCTGCTACCTCATCCACACCAAGAGCAACAGCTTCAACCACATGAGTTTTATACGAAAACGCGGCAGTATTGGGATGTTCACACTTATCGGCTGCCCAAGCTAAACACATGGTTTTTATCAATTCGTCAACAACAGTGGCATGAAGCTGACTTGGACGCGAGACGTTTTGAAATTGCAGCCACTCCTTCACTAATTCCACAGGATAGTTAAGTAGGGTGCGAATTTGTTTTACTCGTAAATCTTGATTAATTTCTACTTTGTCCGTATGTTCAACGGTTGTTTGTGTAGTAGGAGGTTGCTGTTTTACAGTGGGAGCAATATCTGATTCAACAGGACAAGATAATCCAGATTGAATGTTATGAATAATTTCTGCCCAATCAGCATCTTTGTCCCATGAGCGACGAATTCTCACTTTAGTTACTGCATCGTAAAGTTGACAGAAAACGGTATTTTCTTCTCCAGAAACTGCGGCGATAATTAATGGCTTAGAGAAGTCTTGAATTAGGGATGCTGCTAAAAGAAATGTTTTGGCGAAGTTGGTTTCAACACCTGTGCGGATAATATAAATTTCATCCGCAGAGACAACAATATCTAGTTTGATATTGTCTTTCCCTTTGAATTCTTTCGTTGTCAATCTCAGTTCTGTTAAGTATCCTGTTAAGCCTCTTTGCTGCACAGGAATCTTTTTATCTTGATTGATATTGTAACAATACCAGACATAGGATTCACCGTTTAATTCGCCTTGATTGACGTAAAGATAAACAGGCTCAGGAGGATTACATAATCCTAATTTTATTTCACTAACCATGTTTAATTCTCCAATTCATCTTCAACAAATATGCTGCATCATTCCTGACTTACTCCGGCTTCAACAAACTGTTCAATACATCCCATTGCTTCACTTAAATAGTGCAAAACATCGCCTATATGAGACTTCATTTGGTGGTCTGCATCTTCACGGTTAGCTAGCTCTTGCCACTCCCTTGACTGTGCAATCGCTTGAATCAGAAGATAGCTTTCGTTGAAAGAGTTCAATATTTCTTGAGGTGACATTGTTTATAAAGATGGCTTTTAAGTAACGGTGGACAAGAGAAGAGGAGGGGGGAAGAAGCAGAGGGGCAGGGTGCGGGGTGCAGAGGGGAGAATCTTTCCCCCTGCTCCCTGCTAAGAGCTCCCTGCTCCCTAGCCTCTTCTTACGCTGCTAGAAACTCTGCGCTGCTCCCTCTGTGGCGAATACTCTTTGAGAGTTGCCCACTCTTGAGGAGTTAGCATCTCAAAAGGTTTATCTAACAATTCCTCAAAACAAGCCGGTTTTTGGTCTGCATACTTATTGGCCGAAGCTTCCACCATCGATAACAACCACACCCCATCAAAAGCAGAATCACACGGTACTTTTATCTGATGCTCCGATGAAGCTTGTGCAACCCACCATCTACCATCGGTGCAGCCGACCCAACCAAGTTTTACCGAGTTGTGGTAAATTTCACCATCATTAGTCACATCAAAACCAAATTCTTCACACGCAGCAACAATTTCAGCCATTACCTCATAAACAGTGGCAGCTGTCCCGTTTTCTTGTTCTTGCACGGGTAATTTACCGTGGCTAAAGTGCCATGTAATGTAATTGTGACACTTTAGCCACGTGTTTGCACGGTGTACCTCAACCGAGTTCACCATCACTATCCAGCGTTGGGTTTGGAAGTCGTCATTGTCATAGGTGATTTTGGCTACCAGTTTGTCCAGGGCGTAAATCTCATGTTCATAGAAGTTGATTTCGACAACTTTTAGTTCTTCTGGGGCTACAGCTTGAGCTTGTGCTTCAATGTAGGTTTCGAGTTCGGCTTGGGCTAGCGCTTGTTCGTCAACAAAGGGGGCGAAAAGTGCTTGCTGTGTATGTGTTGAGTGGGTCATAATAGAGATTCCTGACTCTATAACGTTAGGTTTTTACAAAAGGCGATCGCGCAAGTTTCTCAGGCTCTGGGCGATCGTCTTTTGTTATGCATCTATTTTACTAATGCTATTAGTAGTAATCAAGCAACATTTTTAATTTTCTGAGGTAGCTTTACTAACGGGCAGCCCAAAAAATCTTCCAGGCGAATAGAAAGCGCCTGACATATGCCTTCTAGCTTTTCAGTGGAAACTGTAGGCGCTGAATTCCTTGGACTTGACTCTGGGTATTCTCCGCGTTCTAAATGTTGAATTAACTGATAAGCACAGCCTGCGCGTTTAGCCAAAGACTGCATGGATTCTTTGCCTCGCAAAATTTTCAGCTTTACACCTAATTCTTTGTTCCATCGAATCGACGCAATCAGGCTTTTATCAATAATCATTAATTCATTACCTAATTCACCAATTGCATTAGTAGACATGATACAGTAAAATTACTAATTTTATTAGTAACGACAAACAAAACAACCCATTTAAAGTATGCCTGCTCCTCAAACAGGAGCAAACAGCCAGTGGTGCAAGCAATGCTTTACCCTGGCTCCGTACGCCTGCTATTCACCAACTGCCGACCAAATTGGGGTTCGGATGCTCACACTTTTGCGCTCTGCAACTCGACTTATGTCTTTGTTTCTGCTTATAACAACATTACTAAGGACGCTCCAGGCGCTCCGACTTCCCAGAAACGGGCGGAGCTTTACTATTGGAACTATGACTACTGCAATGGAACGATGAGGTCGTCTGGTTATGGCTCAGTTATAAACCCGGAATTCACCATTGACAAGCAGCTCAACTCAGCGACTTTGAATGAAACCTTCACAGTCTACGATGAGTCGTCAGGAACACAAAAAAGCGTAGATGTGGCGTTGACGTGGACGGGTACGGGTGATACTTACCGTGGAAACAGCCACTACCACTATCAAGGCCCTGGCTACATGTCAAATTATCGCTCTGTCGGTTCTGATCGTAATGCACAGGTTTCAGGTAGCGTCACCTTGGATGGCACGAATATAATTGAAAATTTGTCTAGCTTTAGTTTAATGAACTCTTCTAACAGTGGTTCTGTAACTGTTACTAGAAAGTAAAAAGCGCAAACATATAGGTTAGGTTTTTACAGTCATGCTCGCGCAAAGTTGTCCAGACTCGGCGATCGCCCGTACATGCCCCAACCCGAACTCCGTTCGGGTTGCATACTCGCTCAAGCGAGTATGGACTCTGCACTCCGTGCAGAGTGGCCAAGTGGGCGCGCCGGAGCGATCGCATGACTGTTTTTAGCAAATTTTGTTTGCCTTTGTACATATAAATGTATGCGGTAGTCCATACAAGTGTCCGGGTTTAAAGCAAATTAATTATGAATATGTTCATAGCTTATAGTCGTGCCTCACAACAACTTTATTGCTGTAGTAAGTGGTAACGCTTTTGGCTTGGACAACACAGACGGGGCGATCGCCTTTGTTTTGCTTCGTCGCCTATATTTGGCAGAAGATGAGTATTTATTACTAAGAAAATTCTCGTTCATTGCAACTGCTTGAAGATAAGTTTCTATCGTTTCTTGCTGCTCCATTACACTGCTCCAAAACCGCGCCAGTTGAAAATCGGATGATTTAGAATCTTGACTATCGAGAGAGGTTGAAATAAGCATCGAATCAGCAATCCATTTTATCAGTTGTCACCTCTTTTAAAAGATGACAGGCGTTGGCGCACCCCAAGACGCAAGAGCGACGACGGGTCAAACACTACCTGAATCGCTCAATCTCAACTATTAGAGCGATACGCAAGCCCCAAGGCGTAATCGCTTCGCAGGGCGAGCGCAGTTTTGTTTAAAGTGTGGTACATGCGAGGATTAAACTAACCCAATCCGGGAGCCGAATCCAACCCGTATCGTTCTTGCATTTCCTGCCACTTGTACCAAGCCCAACCTGGTTTATACCCCGTGGAAAAAACCTGCACAAAACGCGCAACCATGCATGGCTTATTGCCTTGCCAACTAGATTTTGGGTAAGGGTTCTCAAAACGAGCGGGGTCTTTAGCAGTAATACTGAGAATATTCGCAGTAAGCCCGCTCGTTTTGAGAAGGGTTGCGCGTTTTGTGTAGATTAATGCGTCCCCAACCTGCGCCCAACTGAGTGCCAGTCGTTTAAGCTTAGGTTTAATTCTGGTAATTCTGCAATTTGATGGTAAACCCAACCTTTGTGATAACCTTTTTGAAGCTGAATGTTTATCAAAAGTTGTACTACTGCTAGCTTGAGAGGGTTGTACTCAATCACAACTTCTGCAAAGTCAGCTGGTAAAATCTCCTTTATTGAAAGTGTTTCTACCCCTTTTTTATCCCTTGGCTTGCTGACAAAAATAAATTTTGTCTGACAAGCCGGACAGGTGGCTAAGTTTCGTTCCCTCTCCAATGCACTAGGACGAAATACGTGATGGCAAGCCGGACAGCCCAACACCCCAGGACCGGGTTTGAGGCTAATCGGATCAAGACTCCACGGGATATCATGATCCGGCCAGGGCAGATTCAGGTGGGTGTCCGTATGGTCGATAACTACTGCATGGGTTTTATTTACTGCTGGTCTTAAACTTCTGCCAATTGCTTGAAACCAAACCGTCAAACTTTTGGTGGGGCGAGTAAATTGAATCGCCTCGATGTTGGGAATATCCACTCCGGGGCGTGACGATGGAATGCTGGCATAGTACCAGTATCCTCCAGGAGTGCAAATTCTGCCAGAATATTCTGACGTTCACTACTAGGTGTGTCCCCATCCAAATGGGCGGCAGGAATTCCTGCTTTTAGGAAAGCTTGCGCTAGTTCCACCGAATGGTCTACAGATACGGCAAACAGAACTGTTCTTAAACCTTGGGCGTGTTTCAACCAAGTTTCAATGACATCGCCAACGAGTAAAGTCTTTTTTACCAACGCTTGCAGTTGGGCTTGATTGTAGTCGCCAGCCTTCGTTTTTAATCCAGCACTGCTGGCATTAATGATTCTAGAGGGGGCATAAAGTTTGAAGGGTACTAAATAATCCTTGGCAATGAGTTGGTTAACTGTTGGCCCACAAATTAATGATTCAAATCCTTTTGTACCGCTATACAACCAACGCAATCCCCTACCATCCGTCCGCATGGGTGTAGCGGTACAGCCGAGAATATACACGCATTCAGCGATCGCTGGTAGTAGTGTGCGGAATCTGGGTTTTAAGTTGCCCAACAGAACAACAGGAATTTGAGAAAATACGGGAGCAATTTACTACTTAAATCATACAATCACGCACACAAGTATTGTACAAATAACAGGCTCACGCACTCCGGTCACTCCCCATTCCCCTTTAACCGAACTGTATTGGATGATAATGCAAGAAATTCTACTTGAAAAAAAGCGCGCTTGTTTATTATGCGTGGTGACTTAAGCTTTTCTTCTAAGGAGCGTATGAGTTCTCTAATTACATCAGTTGCAGGTCTGCCTGTTTGGGCACAGTATGTATTGAGAATTGTGTCTTCTTGTAATGCCAAATTGATTGTCATGCGTTTTGCAACCCATTTCTTATTCATACTGTTTTTTTTACCGTTTTTTTCTGAAAAGCTGGTTATTTTCAAAAACTGGTGGTGCCGACTCTCGCATAAAAGAACCGAACAGTATTCCAACACCAACAAGAGCAATACCGGCACCAATTACCAGGCGAAATGAAAGCGGTGTTTCTCTCTTGCTTTGTGTGCTGTACTCTCGCTCGTAGCGATTAAATGCCCACCACACTTGTTGAAACTGTATAGGATTGAGGTCAAACCACTCTCTACTTTTGGCAAGTTTAATGTTGCAGTGGCGAAAGTCTTCATGCAGCAATCCTTCGACATACGCCATATCTGCAACGTACATGGTTCGTAAAATCACATAGTCACAGGGCGGTTGATTGTTAATCAGTGCCGCTAAACGCGCTTGGGGATTACGAGTCAAGCCAATCTTGCAGCGCCGAATCAATTTACCTGGCACAATTCCTGTTACATTCCGGGCTTCTATTAAGTACACAAACCCCTCAACGTTGTCGTTTCTTTCCTGCCACTGACGATTCATCCCCAGAACCTCTTTGAAGTCGCTTATTTTTGACCACAGAAAAAAAATTGAGTAATACTTCCTCCCCTTAAGGGTGCGACTAACTATTAGAAAATAATTTTCATATTTTCTAATAGTTGAATCGTTTTCAGATGGAACTATTTATCAGTAATCTAGACAAGATAATTTCTAACCGGGTAAATCATAAGTGTAACCGATGATATCTTTAAGTGTTTCAATGGTGTTACGGTCTTCATAGCAGGCGTAGTACAAGTACCTGTGTCCTGACTTGGTGCTTAATCGTAGCGCCTTTTCTCCGCCCTCTTTTATATCCCAGTCAATTCTTAAAATCTCCGACAGTTTTACAGTCCATCCTGAACCACTTATGTATTCTTTCGTGTCAAACATTTTTCTATTTCCTATTAGCTACAAAAAAATATTGAATCGTTAGTTTAGACCAATTTGAATTTTAACTAATATTAATACAGGAATATCCCCACAAATCACCGCACCCCCCTATAGGGGCAAATCACCGCATTTTCACCGCACTTCACCACACGTAGTTATAAGGGTTTCAGGCGTTTGGCGGTGATGGTGAGGTGATGGTGCAGGGATATCACCGTACTCATGAAATGCGTTTTATAGGTCTACGTTTTCGCAATTAATGTTAGGAAAAAATTTCTTAGGCGATATATCGCAATCGTGACAGCTATACAATTGCTCTTTTTTACGAGTGAATCCATTTTTGTAGATGTTAATGGAACCGCAATTCTTGCATACAAGTTGAGGGGATGAAATTGGCTTAAAGAGACTTTCATCAAAATTACCCAACGCTTGAGAATCGCTTTTATTCATCACTTCTTCATAATCGTAGGTGTCAAAGTCCGGCAACTGGATGAACTTGGGTAGCCCGGTTAAGGGCACAGCCAGCGCAAATCGATACGCGCCTGTATCGGTAAAGATATCAAGCCCCAATTCTTCATTTTGCTTATCGCAGTACTCTTGAATGAAGCGGTATTGTTCCAGCAGTCGCGTCTTATCTTCTGTAGTAATTGTTTTTGCTTTATCTAGCCAGATGCCAGCATTAGAGCCTATATGCAACTGCACAGCGTTGTTCCAATCAGACCAACTCATACCAGGAATTGTGTTCGCATCTGCGGCTTGACCAATAAATATCGCTCCGAGATTTTGGTGCGATGCCTGCTTAAGGGTGTAAGTGATTAAGTCTCGAAAATGGTAGTAATCATTGTTCTTACGCTCAATAGCAATAGTTGAGTCAACCTCATCGAATATGTAAAGGATAAAGGGATGATTGCCTCTTGATTTGGTACGGCGATTCAGTTCATCAACCAACTCTTGCATCCCGCTTACATTATCTTCATGGCTAGTACCACACTTGGGCATATTCCAGAAATCCTTTTTAGAACCGTGTTGAGGGTCATAGAGTTTAATTTCACCATTACCTTGTCGAGATTTCATAACGCAGAGCGCAAGATTTTTGGCTGTGGGTGACTTACCGCCGGTGCTACCAGCAGTGATTCTCACCCGCTCCCAATGACGGACATAAGACTCAAACTTAGACACTGGAATCCAGATTTTATCGATATCTGCTTTAACGCTTTCCTTTTTGGGACGCAAACTCATTACCAAGTTCGCTACCATCAACCCAGTTTCAGTGTCGTATCTGAAAGTTACAGGTTTTCGAGTCCGACAAACTTGTAAAAGTTGTTCGCTATACTCGTTAAGTTCTTTTGGGACAATCACGCGTGAATTTCGGTCGGTGTGAAAATACAAATCAACTTCGTATTTGTCGCCCGTATAATGTGACCGGTCTAAGATAATTCGTTGTTGATTGAAAAATTCAATTATGATATTTCCAGCTTTTAGTTCGTGCGAGAGCGCAAATTTCCAGTTTTGCGGCTTTG